>NZ_CP087106.1:1200000-1500000 GCF_028583545.1 Methylobacterium sp. NMS14P
GCGGCCTTCTCGGCGTTCCAGCGGGCCTCGACGTCGCGCAGCGCGCCGATCACCCGGTAGGTGGCGTCGATGGCGTTGGCGCCCGCGCCCATCTCGCGGACGTGGACCGGGACGCCCCGGACCTCGACGGTGAACCACAGCACGCCGGTATTGGCGCGCACGAGCTTTTCGTCCTCGGGCTCCGGGATCAGCACGGCGTCGGCGCGGTAGCCGCGCAGGTGGGTCATCAGGGCGCCGTTGCCGGTGGATTCCTCCTCGACCACCGACTGCACCGTCACGGCGGCCGCCGGCTGCAGGCCGAGGCGGGCGAGGGCGTCGAGGGCGAACAGGTTGGCGGCGTGCCCGGCCTTCATGTCACCGGCGCCGCGGCCGTACATCCAGTCGCCCTGGATCACAGGATCGAAGGGCCGGTGGGTCCAGAGGTCGACGGGCCCCGGCGGCACGACGTCGACATGGGCCTGGAGGATCAGCGAGCGCCCGGTCTCCGTGCCGGGACGATGGTGGCAGACCACGATCGGCGCGTCCGAATGGTGCGCCTCGTCGATCTTCGAGCCGCCCGGATGGGCCGCGATGGCGTCCCGGTCCATGGCGAAGCGCTCGGTGGCGTAGCCGCGGGCGCGGAACTGGTCGAACACGTAGTCCTGGCAGGCATGCTCCTCCCCGCGCAAGGACGCGAACCGGACCAGCGCCTGCGTGTGGGCGACCTGATCGGCGAAGCCCTCCGCCACGGAGGCTTCGATCTCGGCGGCGAGGGTGGGGTCGAGGGCCATGGGAACTCCGAACCGTCTGCGGCCGGGAGGAAGCGCCCGGGCCCGGGCCGCTGTCAACCGGCGGTTGCCGAGGGCACGGTCCGTGCCGGAATCGGGGCCCTACGGCGAATGCGACGGCGAGTCCGGGATGGCCGTCCGGACCTGCTCGGCGAACCGCGCGAAGGCCGCGCTCGGCCGGTCGTCGGCGCGGTGGACCAGCAGGGTCGGGGCGTAGCCGTCCCCGTCGGGCACCGGGTGGATCGAGACGCGGCCGGCGCGGTGCGCCGGGTCCGCCACGGCCCGCGGAACCAGGGTCACGCCCAGGCCGGCCGCCACGCAGCCGAGGATGCCGTCGAGCGTGCCGAACTCCATGCGACGCACATGCACGAGGCCCTGACGGGCCAGGAAGTTGTCCAGGCGCCTCCGGTACGAGCAGCCGGCCCGGAACACGAGCACCTTCGCGTCGCGCGCCCGGGCCAGACGGTCGAGCAGCGCCGCGAGGTCGCCGACGGCCGGGTGCGCCACCAGCACCAGCTCCTCCGTGAAGACCGGGATCCCCACGAGGTCGGCCTGCGCGACCGGGCCGGCCACGAAGGCCCCCTCCAGGTTCCGGTCGAGGACCCGGGCGATCAGCTGCTCGGTCGGGCCGGTCTCCAGCTCAATGTCCACGTCCGGGTGGCGCGCGGCGAAGTCGGCGAGCGGGCCGGGCAAGCGCAGGGCCGCGGTCGTCTCCATGCCGCCGATCCGCAGCGGCCCGCGGGGCTCGCCCTCGGCCAGCAGGGCGTGCCGCGCCTCCGCGAGCAGCTGCCCGACCTGGAGCGCGTAGGGCAGGAGCCGCTCCCCGGCCCGGGTCAGCGTCACCCCGCGGCTGCCGCGGTGGAACAGCGGCACGCGCAGGGCCTGCTCCAGGGTGCGGATCCGGCCGGTGACGTTGGACTGGACGGTGTTGAGCCGCGCTGCCGCCCGCCCGATGCCGCCGGTCTCGGCCACCGCCGCGAAGAACATCAGGTCGGTGCTGTTCATGCCATCTGCTTTTCCGATGCCTTCCTTCTGAAGGAATCATTTTTTCCGCAACACCCCGAGCGTTAAGCCCGGATGGGCGGCGCGCGCAACCGCGCGCGCGACACGCTCCGCCGGGAGGGGACGCATGGCCTTGAAGACCAGACTCACCGACGCCTTCGGGCTGCGGCACCCGATCGTGCTGGCCCCCATGGACCCGGCCTCGGGGGGCGCCCTCGCGGCGGCGGTGAGCGCCGCCGGCGGCCTCGGCCTGATCGGCGGCGGCTACGGCGACCACGCGACGCTCGACCGGGAATTCGCCCGTGCGGGCAATCAGCGGGTCGGCTGCGGCTTCATCACGTGGTCGATGGCCCGGGACCCGTCGCTCCTCGACGCGGCGCTCGCCCGGTCGCCGGCTGCCCTGATGCTCTCCTTCGCGGATCCCGCGCCCTTCGCGGACCGGATCCGCGCCGCCGGCGTGCCGCTGATCTGCCAGGTGCACACCCTGGCGCATGCGAGGCGTGCCCTGGAGGTCGGCGCGGCCGTGGTGGTGGCGCAGGGGACGGAGGCCGGCGGCCACGGCCTCACCGCCCGCGGCACCGTGGCGTTCGTGCCCGCGGTCGCCGACCTGATCGCCCGCGAGCGCCCCGAGACGCTGCTCCTCGCGGCGGGCGGCATCGCGGACGGGCGCGGTCTCGCCGCCGCCCTTGCGCTGGGGGCCGACGGTGTCCTGATGGGGACGCGGTTCTGGGCCACCCGGGAGGCGCTGATCCACCCGGCCGCGAAGCAGCGGGTTCTCGCCGCCACCGGCGACGACACGGTCCGCACCCAGGTCTACGACATCGCCCGCCAGCGGGCCTGGCCGGCGCCCTATACCGGGCGGCTCCTGCGCAACGCCTTCATCGAGACGTGGCACGGCCGCGAGGACGCACTGCGCGCGGCCTCGGCCGAGCGCCGCCGGGACGTGGAGGATGCCGACGCGGCGGGCGACTACGACGTCGCCAACGTCACGGTCGGCGAGGCGGTCGGGCTGATCGCCGACCTGCCGGGCGCCGGCGACCTGGTCCTGCGCATCGCCGAGGAGGCCGAGGCCGCGATCCGCCGGATCTCCGGCATGGCCGCGGCGGCGCCGTGAGGGCGCCGTGAGGGCGCTCAGCAAAGCGTGACTACGCAGCGGCACGGCGGCCCGGAACCTCGGTGTTGCCGACGGTTTTAGCGAGACGGCAAACCGCCGCGGTTTCTCGCGGCGCGTGCCGGGTCGGAGTCGCTCATGCGTATCGGTCTGATCTCCGTCCTATCCGGGCTCCTCCTGTGCGCGGGAAGCCCCGCGACGGCCAGCGCGGACGTGCTCGTCAACGTCGACAAGACCACCCAGCGCATGGAGGTCTCGGTCGACGGGCAGCCCCGCTACTCCTGGCCGGTCTCGACCGGCGTCGCGAGCTACGACACCCCGTCCGGCGCCTACCGCCCGTTCCGGATGGAGCGCACGCACTTCTCGAAGGAGTGGGACGATGCGCCCATGCCTTTCGCGATGTTCTTCACGACCCAGGGCCACGCCATCCACGGCACCAACCACGTCCGGAGCCTGGGGCGCGCGGCCTCGCACGGCTGCGTGCGCCTGTCGGTGCGCAACGCCGCGACCCTGTTCAACCTCGTGAAGAGCCAGGGCGTGGGCCGGACCCGGGTGGTGATCGAGGGGGCGGATGTCCCGATGGCGGATCGCGGCCGGCGCGGTACCCGGCTCGCCCGGAACCGCGGATCCTACGAGCCGGACGACCTGCTGGCGAACGGCGATCAGATGGGGCGCCGGTCGGTGCCGGCCTATTATCGTCCCGCGGCGCGGCCCGCCTACGCGCCCGCGACCGTCTACGGCTACCCTGCCGACACCGACGAGACGGACGGCTGGTAGGCCGGATCGTGGCCGGGATCCCGTTTCAGCTGAATCGCGCTGGCCGAGACCGCGCGGCTCCTCGGCGACCGCGACTGGTCGATGGGCGACCGCTTCACGCTGGGCGACGTCGCGGCGGGCACCGCCGCCGGCTACCTCTCCGTCCGGTTCCCCGAACTGCTTGGCGCGCGCACATCCGAACCTCGCTCGGCTCGGCGAGCGCCTTGGAAGCGCGTCCGTCGTTCCGGGACTCCGTGCCCGACGCGCAGACGATCATTGACCGCGTCGTCTGATCGCGAAAGTCATGCGCCGCCACTCCCGCCCATTGCCGAGCGCACCCTCCCGGCCTAGCTCCTGCGCGGCCATCAGAGCCTGCGCGGCCCCTGCCGCGACCTGAGACGGACGGAGACACCCCGAGATGCCCTTCGCTTTCTGCCGGTCCCTTCCCTTCGCCGCCCTGGCGCTCGCTGCGGCCACCGTGCCGGGCTACGCCCTGGAGGTGACGCGCTCGGCCGACATCGCCGCGCCGCCGGCCAAGGTGTGGCAGACCATCGGCGAGTTCTGCGGCATCGGCGACTGGCACCCCGCCATCGAGAAGTGCGTCCTGTCGGACAAGGACGGCATGAAGGTCCGCACCCTCAGCCTCAAGGGCGGCGGCACCATCAAGGAGGAGCAGGTCTCCCGCGACGACAAGGTGATGAGCTACACCTACACGATCCTGGAGAGCCCTCTGCC
Organism: Methylobacterium sp. NMS14P; assembly: GCF_028583545.1. Classification (NCBI taxonomy): domain Bacteria; kingdom Pseudomonadati; phylum Pseudomonadota; class Alphaproteobacteria; order Hyphomicrobiales; family Methylobacteriaceae; genus Methylobacterium; species Methylobacterium sp. NMS14P. The sequence continues at coordinate 1,204,372 of NZ_CP087106.1, forward strand.
GGTCTCGGACTACAAGTCGACCCTCTCGGTCGCCCCCGCCGGCTCCGGCTCGAAGGTGACCTGGACCGGGACCTTCAACGCCAAGGGCGCGCCGGACACGGTCGCCACCGACGCGATCCAGGGCATCTACGATTCCGGCCTGAAGGCGCTCGCCGACAAGGCGAAGTAAGCCCGTCACGATTCGGAGCGCGCCGCCGACGCCGGATGCCGGCGGTGCGCACCAAGACCTTCCGACGACAGCAAAATCACGCGTCACCGACGCTCTGCGCCCCGCGTTCCGCGCCCGTTCGGCATGTGGCCGGCGCGATTGACCCACTGCCAAGCTCGGCCCAGAACCTCGGCGGCGCGGCCCCTCGCGCACCAACAGGATGATCGCCGTGCCCGCGTCCCGCCTCCCGATGCGCCTCAGCCTCGTCGCCCTCGCCGTCGCGGCGCTGGGCGCCTGCCAGCAGCGCGCCACGCCCGCGGTCATGGAGCCCGCGCCGGTCGTCCCGGCCCCCCTGGCCCTGCCCACGGGCAGCGGCTGCGGCCCCGAGATCGCGCGCACCAAGGCGATCGTCGACAGCGACGTGGCCACCGGCAACCTCAACAAGCCGGTGGGCGACCGCTTCAACGCCGACCTCGCCCACGCCGCGGCGGAATGCTCGGCCGGCAAGCCGGGCGAGGCCCTGCACCTGCTCGCCGCCGCCAAGAGCCGCTACGGCTATCGCTGAGCGAGCGCCGCCCGCGTGGCGGGCTCCGGCGCGATCCCCGGGACCGCGCGGAGCCCCGCGGCGAGGTGATCCGCCAGCAGCCGGACCCGCGCGATCGCGGCCCGCTCGGGCACGATCAGCAGGCTGAGCGGCACCGACGGCACCGCGTAGTCCGGCAGGACCGCCTCGAGCCGGCCGTCGGCGAGGCAGTCCGCGACCAGCCAGCGATGCGCGGGCGCGATCCCCCGCTCCGCGAGGACCGCCGCCCGTGCGGCCAGCCCGTGATCGACCCGGAGGCGTCCGCCGAAGGGTACCGCGTGGCGCCCGCCATCCGGTCCTTCGAGGACCAGGGTGCCGCTCCCGGCCACGTTCGTCATGCGGATCCCCTCGTGGCCGGCGAGATCCTCCGGCGTCAGGGGCCGACCGCGCGCCGCTAGGTAGGCGGGGGCGGCGACGAGGCGACGCTCCGAACGCCCGACGGCCCGCAGCCTCAGCGCGCTGTCGGCCAGGGGGCCCAGGCGGATCGCCAGGTCCATGCCCTCGCGAACGAGGTCCACGCGCTCGTCGGTGAGGCTCAGATCCACCGAGATGTCGGGGTAGCGGTCCTGGAACGCGAAGACGATGGCGCCGACGTGGAGGACGCCCAGAGCCGCCGTGCACGACAGGCGGACGGTGCCCGACGGGGCGTGACGCCGGTCCCGCGCCTCGGCGCCCGCCTGCTCGACGAGGTGCAGGATGCGCAGGCTGCTCTCGTAGTAGGCCAAGCCCTCGGCCGTCAGGGCGAGGCGCCGCGTCGTCCGGCTGATCAGGGCGACGCCGAGGGCGTCCTCGAGTTCGCGCAGATGCCGGGTGATCGTCGATTGCCCGGCCCCGAACTCGCGCGCCACCGCCGACAGGCTGCCGCGCTCGGCCACCCGGACGAAGCTGCGCATGCGCTCGAGGGTGACGTCGGATCTATCCATTTCGCGGCATAATCCTATCCGGACGCGTCACGTACCGGACCGATCGGCCTTGGGCTAGCTGGGGGGCTCCCGCGTCACGACGGATCGCGCACCATGAACATCCTGATCGTCTTCGCCCATCCGGAGCCGCGCTCCCTCTGCGGCGCGCTCCGGGACGAGACCGTGGCCGCGCTGGAGGCGCAGGGTCACACGGTCGCGGTGTCCGATCTCCACGCCATGGACTGGATCGCGGCGGTCGACCGGGCGGACTTCCCGGGCCTCGCCCCCGAGGCCCGCCTGCGCGTGCCGGCCGCCTCGGGGGAGGCTGCCGCGGCCGGGCGCCTCACCCAGGACGTGGTCGCCGAGCAGGCCAAGCTCCTCTGGGCCGACCAGCTGATCCTGCTGTTCCCGCTCTGGTGGTTCGGCCTGCCGGCGATCCTCAAGGGCTGGGTCGACCGGGTCTACGCGCACGGCTTCGCGTACGGCGTCGGCGAGCACAGCGACCGCCGCTGGGGCGACCGCTACGGCGAGGGCCGCCTCGCCGGCCGGCGCGCCATGCTGATCGTGACCGCCGGCGGCTGGGAGGAGCACTACGCCGCGCGCGGGATCAACGGGCCGATCGACGATCTGCTGTTCCCGATCCAGCACGGGATCCTGCACTATCCCGGCTACGCGGTGCTGCCGCCCTTCGTCGTCTACCGGGCCGACGGGCTCGACGCGGCGGCGTTCGCGGCCGTCGCCGAGCGGCTGCGGGACCGGTTGGCCGCGCTCGCGACGACGCCCCCGATCCCGTTCCGGCGGCAGAACGGCGGCGATTACCGGATCCCCAGCATGCAGCTCCGGCCGGGGCTGGAGGCGCCGGGCGCGCGCGGCTTCGCCCTCCATCGCGACGGCGCGTGACCGGCGCGGTTGCGGCCGTTCAGATCACGAACAGCAGGTTCAGTCCGGCGCGCCGGAACCCGTCCTCGGCGATCTTCAGATCGAGCCCGTAGGACGCGATGTCGTCCGCCACCGGGTCGAGGGCCGGCGCGCGGTGCTGGTGGAGGTGCTTGATGTAGCTGTGGCAGGTCGTGCAGGTCTCGACCTGAACGTCCTTCGAGACCTCGTCGAGCCCGTAATAGCTGACGCCCTCGCCGTCGCCGCAGGCGGTGCAGCGGATCCGGACGTGGTTCCAGTACGTGCCGCAGAGCGAGCAGCTGAGATACCGGGCCTTGTCGGCCGGGGTCCAGGAGACGATGACGCTCGCCACCGGCGCGCCGCCGCAGCACGGGCAGACGCCGTCCGCCACCGGCTTCAGCGTCTTCGTGTCGAGGCGCGCGGCCTGCCCGGCGAGGCGCACCTGCAGCGCGGCCGAGACGAACACGCATTCGGCGATCCGGTCCACCGGCAGCGCGCCCTCGAAGACCTGAACGGCGAGATCGAGGCGATCCTCCCGTGAGGCGGCCCGCAGGGCGTCCCGCGCCGCGGCCGAAGCCTCGGGCGCGGTCGAGAGATCCAGCTCGGCGAGCAGCGACAGAAGGGACGCGTCGAAACCCGGGTCGGCCTCGAGGCTGTGCCGCGACAGCGGCGGCATGCCGTGCTCGCTCCGCAGCGCCTGATCGGCGGCCTCCGGAGCCGCGGGGGCGGGAAACTGCGCCTGGATCACCGACTGGGCCCGCGCGACCTCGCTCACGAACCGGAGATAGGCCTCCAGCGGGTGCCCGGGCGCGGCCCCCGCCAAGCGCGCGGCCCGGTCGGCGAACAGCGTGGCGGGATCGGGCAGGCGGACGAACGGCACCGAGCCCGAGATCCCGATCTTGTCGGGGTCGGGCTTCAGCTCGCTGAAATCCCGGCGGCGGGGCTTCGGCGCCTCGGCGGGTGTCGGGCTCTTGCCCGCGGCCGGTGCCGCGGGTTTGCGCTTGAAGAAATTGGCCAAGACTCAGGATCCGCGCTTGTCCACCGAGCCGTGGCGCGCCTTGCCGCCTGCGATCTGGCGGAACCACTTGCGGTGGTGCCGGTAGGCCCAGCCGCCCGTGACCGTGCCGCGGACCATCGCCCGGCCGGTGCCGCGCACCCAGATGCCGGCGTAGATGTGCACCACGATGATCGCGATGGCGATCACGGCGGCGAGCGAGTGGGCGAGCAGCGCCCAGCGCTGGGTCTCGATCGAGGTCAGCCCGCCGAAATAGGTGTTCCAGATCACCAGCCCGGTCACGAACATCACGCCGATCAGCGCGGTCTGACCCCAGAACACGCCCTTCTGACCGGCATTGTACTTGCCGAGTTCCGGGAGCCGGTCGTCGCGGTTGGTGACCACGTCGCCGATGTGCTTCGTCCACTCGACATCGTCCTTGTTGGGGATGTTGAGCTTCCAGAAGCGCACGAACAGGAAGAAGAAGCTGACCGCCAGCGCCACGCCGAACCACGGGTGAACCGCCCGGGTCGCCTGGCCGCCACCGAACAGGCCGGTCAACGAGAACAGGTAGGGCGTGAACATCGCCAAGCCCGACAGGGTCAGCAGCGTGAACAGGATCGCGGTGATCCAGTGGTTCACGCGCTGCACGCCGGTGTAGCGCGGGACGTACATCACCTCGGGCGCCGCGGACTTGGCGTGGTGGAGGGGGCGGGAATCGCCGTCCCGGACATCGTTCTGGATCGTCATCGGCCTTCTCGCGCCTGATGCGGTGCCGGCCCCGCCTCGCGGCGGAGGTGGCTCTGAAGTTCAAGATAGGGCCTCTGCGCCCCGCCGTCTTCGGTCGCCCGTTTCCGGCTGGATCGCGGGTTCCCTCTCCCGAGCGGGGAGGGGCAGGGTGAGGGATGGGAACGATCCGGAGAAGGCGAAACCGGAACCCGCTTCGAGGGCGTGCTCAGGTCTGGACCGTCTCGCCCCTCACCCCGACCCTCTCCCGCACGGGAGAGGGGGCGGGTCGCGTCACCCGGGCCGGCGGGCCAGCCCGGGGTTCGTCTCAGTGCGGCCGGGCCTCGCCGCCGCCATTCTCGCGGCGCTTGGCCTCGTCGTACTCAACCGCCTCTTCCTCCTCCTCGGGCACGACCTCGTTCGGGCCGGCCGTCACGTAGTGGAAGAAGCCCGCGACCGCGGCGAAGCCCATCGCGGCGAGCCCGAACACCTTGGCGCCGCCCTTCCAGAAGGCGACCAGCGGCGAGATCTTCGGGTCGTTCGGCAGGCCCGCGTAGAGGCTCGGCTGGTCGGCGTGGTGCAGCACGTACATGACGTGCGTGCCGCCGACCCCGGCCGGGTCATAGAGACCCGCCTTGTCGAACCCGCGCGACTTCAGGTCCTCGACGCGGTCGTGGGCCTGATCGATCATGGCCTGCTTGGTGCCGAACATGATCGAGCCGGTCGGGCAGGCCTTGGCGCAGGCCGGTGCCTGACCCACCGCCACCCGGTCCGAGCACAGGGTGCACTTGTACGCCTTGTGGTCGGTCTGGCTGATGCGCGGGATGTTGAACGGGCAGCCCTTCACGCAGTAGCCGCAGCCGATGCAGTTCTCCTCGATGAAGTCGACGATGCCGTTGGAGTACTGCACGATCGCACCGGGCGACGGGCAGGCCTTCAGGCAGCCCGGCTCGGTGCAGTGCATGCAGCCGTCCTTGCGGATCAGCCACTCGAGGTTGTTGGTCTCCGGGTTCTCGTACTCGGTGAACCGCATCAGGGTCCACGACTTCGGCGTGAGGTCGTGGGGGTTCTGGTAGGTGCCCGTGTTGACACCGATGTCGTCGCGCAGGTCGTTCCACTCCTCGCAGGCCGACTGGCAGGCCTTGCAGCCGATGCACTTCGACACGTCGATGAGTTTAGCGACCTCCACTTGGCGGCGGATCTCCGGCGGCGTCTCCGTGGAGGCGGAGCGCTGGCGGATGTCGAGGGAGCTGTAGTCAGCCATGTCTGCCGCTCCCCCTTACGCGACCGCGTCCGACGGAGGCGTGGTCGGCTCGATATTCACGAGCCAGGCCTTGAACTCCGGCGTCTCGGTGTTCGCGTCGCCGACGACGGGCGTCAGCGAGTTCGGGTGCCATCCTTTCTTGGTGTGGCCCATGAAGCCCCAGTGCTGCGGGATGCCGACGACGTGGACGGGCTTGCCGTCGCAGATCAGCGGCTTGATCCGCTTCGTCACCACGGCCTTGGCCTTCAGGGAGCCGCGTTTCGACCAGACGCGGACCCAGCCGCCCTTGGCGATGCCCTTCTCCTTGGCGAGCTCCTCCGAGATCTCCACGAAGGCCTCCGGCTGGAGGATCGCGTTGATCCGGGCGTGCTTGGTCCACCCGTGGAAGTGCTCGGTCAGGCGGTAGCTCGTCGCCGCGTAGGGGAACTCCTTCGCGTCGCCGAGATCGGCCAGGTCGTCCTTGAAGATGCGGGACGCGGGCGCGCCCTTGATCTTCGGGAAGGCGAGGTTGGCCACCGGGGACTCGAAGGGCTCGTAGTGCGCCGGGAACGGCCCGTCGCGCATGAGACCGCGGGTCCACAGGCGGGCGACGCCCTCCTGGTTCAGGATGAACGGGCCGACGCCCTTATCGGGGGCGACGGTGACGCCGTAATCCGGCACGTCGAAGCCGATCCACTGCTTGCCGTTCCACTCGATGAGCTTCTTCTTCTCCGACCACGGGCGGCCCTCGGGGTCGCACGAGGCGCGGTTGTAGAGCACGCGCCGGTTGGCCGGCCACGCGAAGGCCCAGTTCGGCGCGATGCCGCGGTCGCCGGGATCGGTGTTGTCCCGGCGGGCCATCATGTTGCCCTTCTCGGTGTAGCAGCCCGAGTAGATCCAGCAGCCGCAGGCGGTCGTCCCGTCGTCCTTGAGCTGGGCGAAGCCGTCGACCTGCTTGCCCGCCGGGATGACGGTCCCGTTGAGGTCCGGCGTCGGCGCCAGCGTGTAGCCGTTGAGCTCGCGGGCGAGCTCGGTCGGGGTCGGCGCCTCGGCGATCGCGTAGTCCCACTTCAGATTGACGATCGGGTCCGGGAAGGCCCCGCCGTCCTTCTTGTAGGCCGCCTTCACGCGGAGGAAGATCTCCGACATGATCTCGATGTCCGAGCGGCACTCGCCCGGCGCTTCCTGCGCCTGCCAGTGCCACTGCAGCCACCGGCTGGAGTTCGACAGCGAGCCTTCCTCCTCCACGAACAGGGTGGTCGGAAGCTCGAACACCTCGGTCTGGATCTTGGTCGGATCGACGTCGTTGTACTCGCCGTGGTTCTCCCAGAACCGGGCCGTCTCCGTCTTGAGCGGGTCCATCACCACGATGAACTTCATCTTGGAGAAGGCTTCCGTCATCTTGGCGCGATTCGGGAACGACAGCAGGGGGTTGAAGCCCTGGATGACGTAGCCGGTCATCTTGCCCTGCTTGGCGAGCTCGAACCCACGGATCACGTCGTAGGTCGGCACGTCGAGCTTGGGCAGGTAATCGTACGCCCAGTCGTTCTCCTTGGTGGCCTTGTCGCCCCACATCGCCTTCTGGAACGAGACGAAGAACTTGTTGTAGTTCTGCCAGTAGCTCGTCTGGCCGGGACGCAGCGGCTTGAATTGCCGCTTGGCGATGTAGCTCGCGTAGTCGGGCTCCTTCTCCACCGGAATGTTCAAGTACCCGGGGATGAGGTTCGACATCAGCCCGATATCGGTCAGCCCCTGGATGTTGGAGTGACCGCGCAGCGCCTGCATGCCGCCGCCGAGCACGCCGATATTCCCGAGCAGGGTCTGCACGATGCACATCGAGCGGATGTTCTGCGAGCCCTTGGAGTGATGGGTCCAGCCGAGCGCGTAGAGCGAGGCCATCGACTTCTCGGGAGAAGCCGTCGTCGCCATCATCTCGCAGACCTTCAGGAAGGTCTCCTTGGGCGAGCCGCAGATCTTCTCGACCATCTCGGGCGTGTAGATCGAGACGTGCTTCTTCAGCAGCTGCATCACGCAGCGCGGGTGCTGCATGGTCTCGTCGACCACGGCGTAGCCGTCGGGGCCGATCTCGTAGTCCCAGGTGGTCTTGTCGTAGTCGCGCTTGTCCGCGTCGTAGCCCGTGAACAGCCCCTCGCTGAAGTCGTAGCCCTCGCGGACCACGTACCCGGCGTTGGTGTAGGCGGAGACGTAGCGGTGCTGCAGCTTGTCGTTGTCGAGCAGGTACTTGGCCACGCCCGACAGGAACGCGATGTCCGAGCCCTGCCGGATCGGGCAGTAGAGATCGGCCACCGACGCCGTGCGGGTGAAGCGCGGATCGACGACGATCAGCTTGGCGTTGTTATGGGCTTTCGCCTCCACGACCCACTTGAAGCCGCAGGGGTGCGCCTCGGCGGCATTGCCGCCCATCACGGTGATCACGTCCGCGTGCTTGATGTCCATCCAGAGGTTGGTCATCGCACCGCGTCCGAAGGAGGGCGCCAAACTGGCGACCGACGGACCGTGTCAAACTCTGGCCTGGTTATCGAAGACCAGGGCCCCCATGCTTCGGACTGTCTTGTAGGTCAGCCAGGCCGTCTCGTTGGTGGTGGCCGAGGCGCCCAGGAAGCCCATCGTGGTCCAGCGGTTGACCGTGAGGTCGCCGTTCTTGGCCACGAAGTTCTTGTCCCGGTCCTCTTTAAGGAGGGCCGCGATCCGGTCGAGGGCGAAGTCCCAGGACACGCGCTTGAACTCCGAGGAGCCCGGAGCGCGGTGGAGCGGGTACTTGGTGCGGGTCTCCGCGTGCACGAAGTCGAGCAGCGCCGAGCCTTTCGGGCAGAGCGTGCCGCGGTTGACCGGATGATCCGGGTCGCCCTCGATATGCATGACCGAGGAGCGCGCGTTCTTCGAACGGTCGCCCAGGCTGTACAGGATTACGCCGCACGCGACCGAGCAGTACGGGCAGGTGTTGCGGGTCTCGCGCATCTGCGCGAGCTTGTACGGCCGCACCGCGGCGGCCATGGCGGGCTCGAGTCCGCCGAATCCGAGCGCGCCCAGCGAGCCGCCCGCGAGGCCGGCACCGGCCCCCTTGAGCAGGCCACGCCTTGAGACCTGGACCGTCATCTCCGCTCCGTAAAAGCGATCTGGTATAATTCCAGGGTGTCCCAAAAAAGCGTGTTCGAGGCAAGTGCGGTTGCGTGACACAGCAAGTCGCCGTGTCTCAGCCGAAGCAACACGTTTGTCGCACCGGCATCATCCTGCATGAAAACACTTTTTTTACTTGCTGGGATTTGCCGGGTTGGAGCCCGACGGGCCGGCGGTGCGGTGCTCCAGGGGCGCCTGCGGCTCGGTGGCGGAGGAGCCGCCGGGCTGGGCCGGCGGGACCGGACGGTCGGCGTTCTCCTTGATCGAGTGGCCGCCCGGATCGGGCGCGTCCTTGGCGGCCGACTGCTCCCGCGGAACCGGCGCCTGGCTCCAGCCGTCCTGCGCGCTGCGGGACTTGTCGCCCATCGCGTCGATGCCCTTGATCTCGCCCGGCTTCGTCTGCGCGAGGCAGGGCGAGGCGGCCGTCGCCACGCCGAGGAGCACCGACATCATCAAGGGAATCGAGCGGGACACGGGGCGGCTCCTGGCAGCGAGGAATGCCCGGGCAACGTAGCCTTCACCGCCGCAGTTCCGAGCTGCGACACCGTCCCGGCATCGGGCGTCCGGATCATCGGCCCGCATCACGCCGGGATCCCGGCATCGGTGGTGACGGCTCCTTAACCAAACCTTGCAACCGTACGTGTCCACAGGTGCGAGGATCTCCCGGTCATGTCGAAGCCGCATCCCGAGCGCCCCTCCGAGACCGAGCGGACCGTCGACGCGCCGCCGCTCAGCCCCGGCATCCGGCGCCACCTCGGCCAGAATCTGCGCACGCTCCTCACCGACACGCTCTCGGCCCCGGTCGACCAGCGGCTGGAAGCGCTGATCGACCGGCTCGGCAAGCCCAAGCGCTGACGCGGATCGCCGCTGGCCGGGCAGTCCGCCGGGCAGCCCACCGTGAAGTACGCCGGGAAGTCCGCCGAAAAGTCCGGGATCGCCGCCGCGCGGAGCACGGCGCATGCGCGCCGCCAACGTGCCCGTCAACGTGCACCGCCAGCGCGCCGAACGCCACACGATGTGCGCCAGAACACATAAGATTGTTCGTTCTGAGAAACCCAGATCGGCGCAGCGATTCTTCTACGGCGGCGCCGCCGTGGAGAAGATCCATGCGTTCTTCCGACCTACCGCCCTGAGTTCTCTTGCCTTTCCAGCCCGATCATCGATCTTGATCGCGCTACGCCATCGCGCAGGTCCGCATCCGAGACTTGACTTCGTTCGATAAAACGAACGATTCCCGGCGTCTCGGGGACGTCTGTCCCCTGCGTCGCAACCGCGGATGGCTGGGGGATCGGACGTGATGAAGAACGCTTCAGGTCGGGGTCGGATGGCTCGGGCGATCGGGCTCTCCCTTCTGGCCGGAGCAGGCCTGCTGGCCTGCGCGTTGCCGGCCGCGGCCGAGACCGCGCTCCTCAACGTCTCGTACGATCCGACCCGCGAGCTCTACCGCGAGATCAACGCCGCCTTCGCGGAGGAGTGGAAGGCCAAGACCGGCGAGGCCATCACGGTGCGGGCCTCGCACGGCGGCTCGGGCGCGCAGGCGCGCACGGTGATCGACGGGGTGGACGCCGACGTGGTCACCCTCGGCATCCCGTCCGACATCGACGCGATCGCCAAGCTCACCCGCAAGATCCCCGAGGATTGGCGCAGCAAGCTGCCGAACCAGGGGACGCCCTACACCTCGACGGTGGTGTTCCTCGTCCGCAAGGGCAACCCGAAGGGCGTCAAGGACTGGGACGACCTGGTCAAGCCGGACGTGAAGGTGATCACCCCGAATCCGAAGACCTCGGCGGGCGGGCGCTGGAACTTCCTCGCCGCCTGGGGCTACGCCTACGGGAAGGACAAGGACGCCGCGAAGGCCGACGCCTTCGTCGGGCAGGTCTACAAGAACGTGCCGGTGCTCGACACCGGCGCCCGCGGCTCGACGGTGACCTTCGCGCAGCGCGGTCTCGGCGACGTCCTGCCGACCTGGGAGAACGAGGCCTACCTCGTGCTCCAGGAGTTCGGCGCTGACAAGTTCGACATCGTCTCGCCGCCGACCTCGATCTACGCCGAGCCGCCGGTGGCCCTGGTGGCGGTCAATGCCGAGCGGAAGGGCACCACCAAGGCGGCCCAGGCCTATCTCGACTTCCTCTACAGCGACCGCGCCCAGGCGATCTTCGCCAAGCACCATTACCGGCCGATCCGCCGGGAGGCGGCCGCCCAGGCGGACCTCGCCCAGCTGCCCGACATCAAGCTGTTCAAGATCGAGGATCTCCAGGGATCCTGGGACGAGATCCAGAAGCGGAACTTCGACGCCGGCGGTCTGTTCGATCGTCTGAGCCGGGCCGGCCGCTGAGGCTTCAGACCATGGTCCAGACGCCCCGTCCCCGTCGGACATTCCGACGGCCGAGCGTGATCCCGGGCTTCGGGATCAGCTTCGGCTACACGCTGACCTGCCTCGGCCTGATCGTCCTGCTGCCGCTGGCCGGGCTGGTGGTGAAGGCCTCGGGGCTCGGCCTGTCGGGCATCTGGGATGTCGCCACCGATCCGCGGGTGGCGAGCGCCCTGCGGATCAGCTTCGGCGTCTCGGCCATCGCGGCACTCGTCGCCTCGGCCTTCGGCTTCCTGGTGGCCTGGGTGCTGACCCGCTACCGCTTCCCGGGCCGCAAGCTGGTCGACGCCGCCGTCGACCTGCCCTTCGCCCTGCCGACCGCGGTCGCCGGCATCGCGCTCGCCTCGCTGTACGCGCCGGACGGGCTGCTCGGCGCCCCGCTCGCGCGCCTCGGCATCCAGGCGGCCTACACGCCGGTCGGCATCTTCATCGCCATGGTGTTCATCGGCCTGCCCTTCGCGGTGCGGACCGTGCAGCCGCTGATCGCCGAGATCGACAAGGAGATCGAGGAGGCCTCGGCGACCCTCGGGGCGACGCGCCTCGTCACCCTCGCCAGAGTGGTGCTGCCGCCGCTGATCCCGGCGGTGCTCACCGGCTTCGCGCTCGCCTTCGCCCGGGGCGTCGGCGAGTACGGCTCGATCATCTTCATCGCCGGCAACCTGCCCTACGTGTCGGAGATCGCACCGCTCCTGATCGTCATCAAGCTCTCCGAATTCGACTACGGCGGCGCGGCGGCCATCGCGACGATCATGCTCGGGATCTCGTTCCTGACGCTGCTCGCCATCAATCTCATCCAGGCGTGGTCACGGCGGCGGTTCGGCTATGTCTGAAATCTTCTCCCCCGCCTTCGTGCCGGCCGCCAAGCCGGCCCCGGTCGCCTCGGAAGGGGCCGGCGTCCGCGTGGTCCTGATCGGGATCGCGGTGGCGTTCCTGGCGCTGTTCCTGGTGCTGCCGCTGTTCGCGGTCTTCCTCCAGGCCTTCTCGAAGGGGATCGGCGCCTTCCTGGACGCGTTCCGGGAGCCCGACGCCTGGAGCGCGATCCGTCTGACGCTGACCGTGGCGGCGATCGCGGTGCCGTTCAACGTCGTGTTCGGCCTGGCCGCCTCCTGGGCGATCGCCAAGTTCGAGTTTCCCGGCAAGTCGCTGCTGATCACCCTGATCGACCTGCCGTTCTCGGTCTCGCCGGTGGTCTCGGGGATGATCTACGTGCTGCTGTTCGGGTCCCAGGGCCTGTTCGGATCCTGGCTCGTCGACCACGGCATCCAGATCCTGTTCGCGCTGCCGGGGATCGTGCTGGCGACGGTGTTCGTGACCTTCCCGTTCGTTGCCCGCGAGCTGATCCCGCTGATGCAGGAGCAGGGCACGGCCGAGGAGGAGGCGGCGCTGACGCTGGGCGCCTCGGGCCTGCACGCGTTCCGCACGGTGACGCTGCCCAATATCCGCTGGGGCCTGCTCTACAGCGTGCTCCTGTGCAATGCCCGGGCGATGGGCGAGTTCGGAGCGGTGTCGGTGGTGTCGGGTCACATCCGCGGCTTGACCAACACTATCCCACTCCACGTGGAGATCCTCTACAATGAGTACAACTTCGTCGCCGCATTCGCCGTCGCTTCGCTCCTCGCTGTCCTTGCCCTCATCACCCTCGTCCTCAAATCCGTCCTCGAGTGGCGCTTCGCAGGCGAGCTCGCGCACGGCCGGGCGCACTGATCGCCCCTCCACGGCGATCCGGGTCGAGAACGTCTCGAAGACGTTCGACACGGCGGCGGTGCTGCACGATCTGTCGCTGGACGTGCGGGCGGGCGAGCTGATCGGGCTGCTCGGCCCCTCGGGCTCGGGCAAGACGACGCTGCTGCGGATCATCGCCGGGCTCGACGCGCCGGACCGGGGCCGGATCCTGTTCGGCGGCGACGACGCCACGGGCCTGCCCGTGCAGGAGCGCGCGGTGGGCTTCGTGTTCCAGCACTACGCCCTGTTCAAGCACATGAGCGTGGCCGACAACATCGCCTACGGGCTGAACGCGCGGCGCCGCGCCGACCGGCCGGCCAAGGCCGATATCAAGCGCCGGGTCGGCGACCTGCTCGACCTGATCCGGCTCTCAGGGTTCGGCGACCGCTACCCGTCGCAGCTCTCCGGCGGCCAGCGGCAGCGGGTGGCGCTCGCCCGCGCCCTCGCGGTCGAGCCGCGGGTCCTACTGCTGGACGAGCCGTTCGGGGCGCTCGACGCCCAGGTCCGCAAGGATCTGCGCCGCTGGCTGCGCGAGATCCACGATCGCACCGGCCAGACCACGATCTTCGTGACCCACGACCAGGACGAGGCGCTGGAGCTGTCCGACCGCGTGGCCGTGCTCGACCGCGGCCGCCTCGAGCAGGTCGGCACGCCGGACGAGGTGCAGGAGAACCCGGCCTCGGCGACCGTGATGAAGTTCCTCGGCGATTCCGTCGAGGTCGAGGCGATCGCCGAGGGCGGCCGGGTGCTGGTCCGGGGCCGGGAGACGCCGGTCGCGGCGCCCGGAAGCCTGTTCGGTCCGGTGAAGCTCTACGTGCGGCCGTGGCAGCTGCAGCTCGCCGAGCCCGAGGCCGCGCACCTGTCCGGCACCGTGCGCAGCTCGTACCGGACGCAGGGCCGCCAGCGGATCGAGGTGGCCGACCCCGAGGGGCGGGTGCTGGCGGTGGAGGATTTCGACGGCGTGCGCTACCCGGCCGGGCACCCGGTCGGCCTGCGGATCAACGGCGGGCACGTGTTCGGGTGAGGCTCGCCAGCGGCCGCGCGGCACCCTAGGCTCCCGACCATGACCGTACCGAGTCGCGAACCCGCCCCCGACGTCCTGGCCGCCATCGGCCAGACGCCGCTGATCCGCCTGCGCCGCGCCTCCGAGGAGACCGGCTGCACCATCTACGGCAAGGCGGAGTTCCTCAATCCCGGCCTCTCGGTGAAGGACCGCGCGGCGCTCTCCATCGTGCGGGACGCGGAGGCGCGGGGCCTGATCCGCCCGGGCGGCACGATCGTCGAGGGCACCGCCGGCAACACCGGCATCGGCCTCGCCCTGGTGGCCTCGGTGCGCGGCTACCGGACGCTGATCGTCATCCCGGTCACCCAGTCCGAGGAGAAGAAGCAGACCCTGCGGCTCGCGGGTGCCCGGCTGGTGGAAGTCCCGGCGGTGCCCTTCGCCAACCCGAACAACTACGTCCATGTGGCCCGGCGGCTCGCCGACAAGCTCGCCGCCACGGAGCCGGCGGGCGCCTTCTTCGCCGACCAGTTCGACAACGTCGCCAACCGGCAGGCCCACGTCGACGGCACCGGCCCGGAGATCTGGGCGCAGACCGGCGGCCGGGTCGACGGCTTCGTCTGCGCGGCCGGGACCGGCGGCACGCTGGCCGGCACCGCCGAGGCCCTGCGCGCCCGCAACCCGCAGGTGCGGATCGCGCTGTCGGACCCCGAGGGATCGGCCCTCTACGCCCACTACACGACCGGCACCCTGAAGGCCGAGGGCTCCTCGATCACCGAGGGGATCGGCCAGGGGCGGATCACCCGCAACCTCGTGGGCTTCACCCCCGACCGCGCCTTCCGGATCCCGGACCGCGAGGCCCTCGACATCGTCTTCGGCCTGATGCGGGAGGAGGGGCTGTCGCTGGGCGGCTCGTCGGGCATCAACGTCGCCGGGGCGATCCGGCTGGCCCGGGACCTCGGGCCCGGTCATACCATCGTGACGATCCTCTGCGATGGGGCGGCGCGCTACGCCTCGAAGCTGTTCAACCCGGCCTTCCTCACCGAGCGCGACCTGCCGGTGCCGGGCTGGCTCGACGCGCCCGCGGAGGCTCTGCCGGACTGGCACGCCTGAGGCCCGGGCCTCATCCGGAATTTTCCTCACAAAAGCGTGGCTTGGCGTTGAACGGAACGGATTGTCGCAGCGTTTGAACGGTCACGCTCGCACCAGCGCGACCGTCCGGAGAACGCGACCGATGTCCCTCGTCACCATCCTGCTCATCATCCTGATCATCCTGGCCTTCGGCGGCGGCGGCTTCCTCGGCGGCGGCGCGTATCGCGGCCCCGGCTTCGGCCTGGGCGGCATCCTGCTGATCGTGCTGATCGTGCTGCTGGTCACCGGGCGGCTCTGAGCCGTAGCCCGTCGCCTGGGCGGACACGTCGTCCGCTCAGGCCCCGGACGGCCGCAGGTTCCGGCCGCAGGTTCCGGCCGCCGAGCGGCAGGGAATGCCACCTGCGGTGCGATCCCTACCGGCAGGTGATCCCTACCACGGCGGGCGCGACCGCGCCGGGCCCGCCACCCGGCGGGGGCGGCGCGGGGGCGACGCCCTGGGCGGCGAGGAAGGCGGTGATCGCCCGCGCCGGCACGATCGGCAGGCGCGCCGGGGGCACCACCCCCGCGACCCGGCGCGGCGCCGCGGGATAGCGGGCGACGAGCCCGACGAGGACCCCCGACCGGTCGAGCACCGGCGCGCCGCCGGAACCCGGCTGGAGCGCCGCGATCACGTCGCCGCCCCGCGCCTCGCCGGGGGCGGCCTGGACGCCGTCCGGGCCCGGTGCCAGGGCGATCACGCTCTCCTCGGCACCGACGGGCTCGGTCCGGATCGCGGGCCGGAGCGGGGCGGGGGCGCCGGGCACGTCGAGGAGGGCGAGGCCGGCCGGATCCGTGGCGAGCACCCGCGCCGGGGTCGCGCCGACGCGGGGTTGCGCGCAGCCCTCCAGCACGGCGGCGGCGGTCAGCACGCGTCCCGGCGCGACCGCGAGCCCCGCGCCCGTTGCCGGAGCGGGCGAGAGGCTCGCCGGCCTCAGGGGCGCGGCGGCCTGCGGCTGGGGCGCCGGGTTGGCGGCGCGGGTCGCCGGCCCCGGGCCCGAGGGGAGCTGGGCGGCCGGCACCGCGGCGGGATCGGGAAACGGCACGAAGGCGTTCGCCACGGCGATGACGAGCCGGTCGACCTCGGGCGCCAGGGCGCGGTCGTAGCCGAGCAGGAAGCCGCGCACGCCCTCGGGTCCGGACGCGTAGCGGATGTAGGACAGGCCCGGCCCGGTCTCGGCGGTGACCACCACGGTGTCCGGCCGCCGCAGCTTGTAGGTCACCTTGCGGCCGGGGAGCGGCGCGGTCGCCTTCTCGAACAGCGCGTCCAGGCTCTCGGCCCCCGGCGGGAAGGCGCGGGATTCCAGGGTCACGCGCCCGTCCTGGCTCTGCCAGCGGGTTCCGGAGGGCAGGGCGGTCCGCTTCGCCAGGAGGCGCTCGGGCACCCCCATCACGGCGCCGGTCCCGGGATCGACCGCGGCGCGGAAGCGCGCCGCGTTCCGCGCCGCCGCGCCGGCGGCCAGCAGCGCCGCCCGTCCGCGCGGATCGAGGGGGTCGGCCCCGCCGGCCCGGGCACCGTAGGCATTGAGCGCCTCGAAGGTCCGGCGCCCGAAGGCGCCCGACACCACGGCGTTGAAGTCGCCGGTCCAGACCAGGGCGTCCTGGAGCGCCTTGCGGTCGGCCTCCGGCAGGGCCTCGAAGCCGGCCTTCATCGCCTCGAAGGCAGGGTCGGCCGGCGCTCCGGCCGCCGGCGCGGGTCTGGGGGCGGCCCGGGCGGGCGCCGGTCGGTCCTGGGCCGCGACCGGCCCGGTGCCGAGGGCGATCAGGATCGCGACGGCCGTCGCGCGCCGGGCGCCCGGGAACCGACACCGCGACGCGTCACCCGTATCCATTCCCGCCCTCCAACCCTCGTCGCCGCGATCCTGGCAGAGGCCGGCGCGACAGGCCAGATCAATCCGGTCCAGGCGACCGTGCGTCCGGAACCGCGATGCGCTACAGGGCGGATACCCGGCCCCGGGCGGCGGCCGGATCCCGGATCGGTCGTCCGGCCACGCGATGCCGCCACGGTTCGACGCGGAGCCCGGCATGAGCGACACGAACAACACCTTCAAGAAGGCGCCCAAGCGCAAGGCCGCCAAGGGCAAGAGCATCAGCGTGTCGCCGGAGATGCGGCAGGCCTATGCCGACCTGATCCAGGAGCGCGCGGAGAAGCAGGAGGCCTACGGACGCCACCTGCCGCAGGAGGAGACGCGGCGGCGGTGACGCGCGCGGATCGGGGTCGCGCCGGCGGCGCGAGGCCCCGACCGGACCGTCCGTTCAGCGCTTGCGCACGAATTCGGTGCGCAGCACCAAGCCCTTGATGGTGTCGTGGCGGCAGTCGATCTCCGCCGGATCGTCCGTGAGCTGGATCGAGCGGATGACCGTGCCCTGCTTCAGGGTCTGGTTGGCGCCCTTGACCTTGAGGTCCTTGATCAGCGTGACCGAATCGCCGTCGGCCAGGACGTTGCCGGCCGCGTCGCGGACGGCCGTCGCCTCGGGGGGCGTGGCCGCGGAGCCGGGCGGGAGCCACTCGCCCGTCGCCTCGTCGTAGACGTAAGCCTCGTCGTCGCCGCTCAAATCCGTGCCCCCTGTTCGGATCGGGGCCGGGTCCCGTCAGGATCTCGCGGGCCCGTCATCCGCGCGCGTCCCGGCACACTGAACCGGTCAGCGAGTCGGCGCGGGACGCCGCGAGCTTAGCCGATCGGGCCGGCCCCGCGCGAGAGCGGCGGGGCCGGCCCGATCGAGAGCCTCACCGCTTCAGCGGGCCGGCCTCGATCACGTCCTCGACCGTGCGCAGGCCGGCGCGCGGGGAGTTGACGAGGCAGGCCATGTTGCCCGGCGGGTGCTGGTTCTTCCACATCTTGGTGTGGGCCTGGGGAATCTTGTCCCAGGGGAAGACCTCGCTCATGCACGGGTCGATCCGCTGGTCGAGCACGAACTGGTTCGCCGCCGAGGCCTGCTTGAGGTGGGCGAAGTGCGAGCCCTGGATGCGCTTCTGCCGCATCCAGACGTAGCGGGCGTCGAAGGTGATGTTGAAGCCGGTCGTGCCGGCGCAGAACACCACCATGCCGCCGCGCTTCACCACCAGCGCCGAGACCGGGAAGGTTGCCTCGCCGGGATGCTCGAACACGATGTCGACATCCTGCTTGCCGGTGATGTCCCAGATCGCCTTGCCGAACTTCCGCGCCTCCTTGGTCCAGGCGTGGAATTCGGGGCTGTTGACCTTCGGGAGCTGCCCCCAGCAGTCGAAGTCCTTGCGGTTGATGACACCCTTGGCGCCGAGGCTCATGACGTAGTCGCGCTTCGACTCGTCCGAGATCACCGCGATCGCGTTGGCTCCGCTCGCCGCGCAGAGCTGCACGCCGAACACGCCGAGGCCGCCGGAGGCGCCCCAGATCAGCACGTTCTGGCCCGGCTTCACCGTGTGCGGGGCGTGGCCGAACAGCATGCGGTAGGCGGTGGCGAGCGTCAGCGTGTAGCAGGCGGCCTCCTCCCAGGTGAGGTGCTTGGGCCGCGTCATGAGCTGGCGGGACTGCACCCGGCAGAACTGCGCGAAGGAGCCGTCGCCGGTCTCGTAGCCCCAGATGCGCTGCGAGGGCGACAGCATCGGGTCGCCGCCGTTGCACTCCTCGTCGTCGCCGTCGTCGCGGTTGCAGTGGACGATGACCTCGTCGCCGACCTTCCAGCGCTTCACCTTGGAGCCGACCTTCCAGACGATGCCGGAGGCGTCGGAACCCGCGATGTGGTACTCGCCCTTGTGGACGTCGAAGGGCGAGATCGGCTCGCCGAGGCCGGCCCAGACGCCGTTGTAGTTGACGCCCGCCGCCATGACGTAGACCAGCACCTCGTCGTCGCCGATCTCCCAGACCGGCAGCACCTCGAGCTGGTGGGACTGCTCCGGGGGTCCGTGCCGCTCGCGCCGGATTGCCCAGGCATACATCTTGGCCGGCACATGACCCAGCGGCGGGATCTCACCCATCTCGTAGAGGTCCTTGACCTCCCCGCCCGTCGGACTGATCGCAGCGCTCGCCGCCATCTCGCTCTCCTCTCGTCCCGCGTGTTCCTCACGGCCGCGGTTCTCCATCGCGCTATAGCGGCGTTGCCGGAGGCGTCCAAGTGGGCCGAAAGTCGAAAGCCGACGGTTTCCGACATGAAAAAAGCGCCAGCACAGGGCGGGTGGCCACGTATTCAAAATCGGCTTTCCGGCAGACCAAGTATTATTCGGCGCTGGCCTTGGCCATCCCGGTGCCGAGACCTTCCCCGACTCCGCAGCCGCGGGCCTCAGCTGCTCCCGGGCGCCCGGCGAGCACATGCAGCTCTAAGTCCTTGGTCCGACAAGCTCTCTCGCGCCTGAACAGCGACAGGTCCCGCGAAGAACAGATCAGGTGGGCTTTATACCAGCACTGACAAAGCCGGTCGCGACCGTCGCCCGGCACCGTCCGGACCGCGGTCGCGGGCGGCGGACGGGCGGCGGCGCGCCGCGGCGCCCTCAAATCCCGCTGTTCCGGCGGGCAAGTTTTTTCATGAGCCGGGGAAGCCCGCGCGGGCGTCTTGCACTTCCGTCCCGGATGACGCGTGCTCAAGCCTTCGCTACGGTGACCGCAAGGCCGCGCCCCGCGCGGATACAAAGATCACACGGAGGCGAGGAATGGGCGCGAGCGTCGCCGAGACCAGGAGCGACAAGTCGAGCCGCGACAAGCCCTGGATCATCCGCACCTACGCGGGGCACTCGACCGCGGCGGAGTCGAACAAGCTCTATCGGGGCAACCTCGCCAAGGGTCAGACCGGCCTGTCGGTCGCCTTCGACCTGCCGACCCAGACCGGCTACGACCCGGACCACGAGCTCTCCCGCGGCGAGGTCGGCAAGGTCGGCGTCTCGATCGCGCATCTCGGCGACATGCGGACCCTGTTCCAGGACATCCCGCTCGCCCAGATGAACACCTCGATGACCATCAACGCCACGGCCCCGTGGCTGCTGGCGCTCTACCTCGCGGTGGCCGAGGAGCAGGGCGCGCCGATCGCCGCGCTCCAGGGCACGACCCAGAACGACATCATCAAGGAGTACCTGTCGCGCGGCACCTACGTGTTCCCGCCCGCGCCGTCCCTCCGGCTCACCAAGGACGTGATCCTGTTCACGACCAGGAACGTGCCGAAGTGGAACCCGATGAACGTCTGCTCCTACCACCTGCAGGAGGCGGGGGCGACGCCGGTCCAGGAGCTCTCCTACGCGCTCGCCATCGCCATCGCGGTGCTCGACACCGTGCGCGAGGACCCCGAATTCGACGCCGCGAGCTTCCCCGAGGTGTTCGGCCGGATCTCGTTCTTCGTGAACGCGGGCCTGCGGTTCGTCACCGAGATCTGCAAGATGCGGGCGTTCTCGGAGCTCTGGGACGAGATCGCCCGGGAGCGCTACGGCATCGACGACCCGAAGAAGCGCATCTTCCGGTACGGCGTGCAGGTCAACAGCCTCGGGCTGACGGAGCAGCAGCCGGAGAACAACGTCCACCGCATCCTGATCGAGATGCTGGCGGTGACGCTGTCCAAGCGCGCCCGCGCCCGCGCGGTGCAGCTCCCGGCCTGGAACGAGGCGCTCGGCCTGCCGCGGCCCTGGGACCAGCAATGGTCCATGCGCATGCAGCAGATCCTGGCCTTCGAGACCGACCTCCTCGAGTACGACGACATCTTCGACGGCAGCCACGTGATCGAGGCCAAGGTCGAGGCGCTGAAGGTCGAGACCCGGGCCGAGCTGGAGCGGATCGGCGGCATCGGCGGCGCGGTCGCGGCCGTGGAGACCGGGGCGCTCAAGCGCGCGCTGGTGGAGTCGAACGCCCGGCGGATCTCGGCCATCGAGGCCGGCGACCAGATCGTCGTCGGCGTGAACAAGTGGCAGCAGGGCGAGCCCTCGCCGCTCACCGCCGGGGAGGGGGCGATCTTCTCCGTCTCCGAGACCGTCGAGATGGAGGCGCAGGGCCGGATCCGCGAGTGGCGCGGCCGCCGCGACGCGAGCGCGGTCGGCCAGGCCCTCGACGCCCTGGAACAGGCGGCGCGCTCGGGCGCCAACATCATGCCGCCCTCGATCGAGGCCGCGAAGGCCGGCGTCACCACCGGCGAGTGGGGCGAGCGCCTGCGCGCGGTCTTCGGCGAGTATCGCGCGCCCACCGGCGTGACCCTGGAGACGGTCTCGGCCGGGGCCGCCGAGGAGGCCAAGCTGCTGATCGCCGATCTCGGCGAGCGGCTGGGCGAGACGCCGAAGCTCGTGGTCGGCAAGCCCGGCCTCGACGGGCATTCCAACGGCGCCGAGCAGATCGCGCTCCGCGCCCGCGACGTCGGCTTCGACGTCACGTACGACGGCATCCGCCAGACGCCGGCCGAGATCGTCGCGAAGGCCAAGGAGACCGGCGCCCACGTGGTCGGCCTGTCGATCCTGTCCGGCTCCCACGTGCCGCTGGTGCGGGAGGTCCGCGCCAAGATGCGCGAGGCGGGGCTCGACCACATCCCGGTGGTGGTCGGCGGCATCATCTCGCCCGAGGACGAGCTGGTCCTCAAGAACATGGGCGTGCGCGCCGTCTACACGCCGAAGGACTACGCCATCGACCAGATCATGGTCGGGCTCGCCAAGGTCGTGGAGAAGGGTCTCGATCGACGGGACGGCCCGGCGGATCAGCCGCGCGCCGAGGCCCAGGTCTACTAGCGGACCGAGCCTGCCCGGTCCGGGCAGGCCCCAAACAACCTTAACATTTATCGGACAAGTATTGGCCCCGATCCCAGACACGGGATCGGGGACCAACTCCTATGCGCGCCGGTATCTCCATCGCGGCCAAGCTCGGCCTGTGTCTCGCGGCCCTGGTGCTGCTGATCGCCGCGACGAGCGGCCTCTCGCTGGCCGAGCTGGGCCGCATCGAGTCCGCCGCCGCGCAGCTGCGCGACACGCGCGTCCCGGCCACCGACGCCCTCGGCCGGATCGGCATCAACTTCATGCGGCAGCGGGTCAACGCCGTCCGCCTGATCACCGCCGACACGCCCGCGCTGCGCGCCGAGGTCGCCGACCAGATCGCCAAGCGCGACGCGCTGCTCGCCGCCCAGTACGCCCGGTACGAGGCCCTGCCGCTGACCCAGCCCGAGCGCGAGGCCTACGCGGCCTTCCGCCAGCACGTCGCCACCTACGCCGAGCAGCAGCGGGAGGCGGTGGCCAAGGCCGAGGCGGGCGACGTCGCCGGCGGGCAGCGGATCTACAACACGACCATGTCGGACAGCATCCGCGCCATCATGGCCGACTGGGAGAAGCTCGTCGCCCTGAACGGCGACGGGTCGCAGGCGAGCGGCACCCTGATCGCGCAGACCTACGACGCCGCCAAGCGGAACGTGCTGGCGCTCGCCGGCCTCGCCCTCGCGGTGGCGCTCGGGGCCTTCGTGCTGGTGACCCGCGGCGTCAGCGGGCCGCTCAGAAAGATCGCCGCCGTGACGCAGCGCCTCGCGGCGGGCGACGCCGAGGTGACGATCCCCGGGCAGGCGCGCCGCGACGAGATCGGGGCGCTGGCGGGCTCCGTGGTGGTGTTCCGCGACAACCTCGTCCGCGCGCGCGCCCTGGAGGCCGAGACGGCGCTGGCCCGCGCCGATGCCGAGACGCAGCGCCGGGCCGCGACCCGGGCCATGGCCGACGCCTTCGAGCAGGCGGTGGGCGGCATCGTCGGCGGCGTGTCGGCGGCGGCCACCGAGCTAGAGGCCACCGCCCGGTCGCTGACCGGCAGCGCGGCCGAGGCGGCCGGGCAATCCGGCACCGTCGCGGGCGCGGCGAGCGACGCCGCCGCCAACGTCAACACGGTCGCGGCCGCCGCCGAGGAGCTCGGCTCCTCCGTGCAGGAGATCGGCCGGCAGGTCAGCGGCTCGGCGGAGCTCGCGCGGGTCGCCGTCGCTGAGGCGACCAGCACGGTGGCGCTGGTCCAGGACCTGAGCGGCGCGGCCGCGAAGGTCGGCGACGTGGTGGCACTGATCTCCGGGATCGCCGCCCAGACCAACCTGCTGGCGCTCAACGCCACGATCGAGGCGGCGCGCGCCGGCGCCGCGGGCCGCGGCTTCGCGGTGGTGGCCTCGGAGGTCAAGGCGCTCGCCGAGCAGACCGCCCGGGCCACCGAGGAGATCACCGGCCAGATCGGCCGGATCCAGTCCTCCACCGGGCAGGCCGCCTCGGCGATCGACGGGATCGGCCGGCGCATCCGCGAGATCGACGGCGTGGCCGCCAGCATCGCGGCCGCCGTGGAGCAGCAGGGCGCGGCCACCCAGGAGATCGTCCGCAACGTCGCCGAGGCGGCCGCCGGCACCGGCGCGGTGACCGGCACCATCGCGAGCCTGGCCCAGTCCGCCGAGGAGACCGGCGCCGCCGCCGCCCAGGTGCTCGGGGCCGCGAGCGAGATGTCGCGCCAGTCCGAGCATCTCGGGGCCGAGGTCGCGCGCTTCCTCGCCACGGTGCGGGCGGCGTAGCCCCCTCACGGTCGGGCGGCGGATCGCGTAGGACCGCGCCATGCCGCCCGACATGCCGCCCGCCCTGACCGCGATCCTGCTCCTGGCGGTGCCCCTCGCCGCCGCCCTCTCGGCGGGCCTGATCCTGCGCCTGCGCCCGCTGCTGCAGCGCTACGCCCTGGCCCGGCCGAACGCCCGCTCCAGCCACACCGTGCCGACCCCGCAGGGCGGCGGGATCGCCGTGGTGACGGCTCTGGTCACGATCTCGGGCCTGCTGATCGCGGCGCCGGAGATCGGCGGCCGGCCGGACTGGACCTGGCTCGCCGGCGGCGCCCTCGCGCTGGCGGTCCTCGGCGCCGTGGACGACGTCCGGCCGCTGCCGGTCGCCCTGCGGCTCGCCGTGCAGGCCGTGGTGGTCGGCCTGCTGGTCTGGCACCTGGACGGGCGCCTGCTGCCCGGCCTGCCGCTGTGGCTGGAGCGCGGCCTCGCGCTGCTGGCGGGCCTCTGGTTCGTCAACCTGACGAACTTCATGGACGGGCTCGACTGGATGACGGTCGCGGAGATCGTCCCGGTGGCGGGCGCGCTCCTGCTGCTCGGCCTCGCCGGGCACCTGCCGCCGCTGCCGACGCTGGTGGCGGCGAGCCTGCTGGGCGCGGTGCTGGGCTTCGCGCCGTTCAACCGGCCGGTCGCGCGGCTCTTCCTCGGGGATGTCGGGTCGCTGCCGGTCGGGCTCGTCACCGCGTGGCTGCTGTGCCAGCTCGCCCTGGCGGGCGGGCTCGCCGCCGCCCTGCTGCTGCCGCTCGTCTACCTCGCCGATGCCAGCCTGACCCTCGCCGCGCGGGCGGCGCGGGGCGAGCGGGTCTGGGAGGCCCATCGCGGGCACTATTATCAGCGGGCCACCGTCAACGGGCTGACCGTGCCCGGCGTGGTCGGACGGGTGTTCGCGGCCAACCTCGCCCTGGCGGCGCTCGCCGCCGCGACCTTGCTTTGGCCGTCCTGGCCGGTCACGCTCGCCGCATCGGCCGCCGGGCTCGTCCTGGTCGCCGCCCTGCTCCGCCGCTTCGCCCGCGCCCCGGCGCCGGCCCCAGCCGAAGATGCCGCCCAGCCGTGACAGAGGCCGCCCAGCCGTGACCGGACTCATCGCGCTCACCGGGGCGACCGGGTTCATCGGCCGCCACCTGCTCGCCGACCTCACCGCGCGCGGCTACCGAGTCCGCGTGCTGCTGCGCCGGCCCACGACCGTGCCGGAGGGCGCGGCGAGCGCGGTCGTGGGCGACCTGACCCGCCCGATCAACATGGCGGCGGCCCTCAGCGGCGTCGACGCGGTGGTGCACTCGGCCGGCCTCGCCCACGCCATGTCGGGGGCACCGGAGGACGACTACCGCACGCTCAACACCGAGGCGACGCGCCGGCTGGCGGAGGCCGCGGCGCGCGCGAAGGTGCGCCGCTTCGTGTTCCTGTCGTCGATCCGCGCGCAGGTCGGGGCGAGCGCGCCGGGCGTGGTCGGGGAGGGCGATCCGCCCCGGCCCACCGACCCCTACGGCCGCTCCAAGCTCGAGGCCGAGGCGGCGCTCGCCGAGACCGGCCTGGACTGGGTCGCGCTGCGCCCGGTCCTCGTCTACGGGGCCGGCGTGAAGGGCAACATGGCCGCGCTCCTGCGGCTGGCGCGCAGCCCGTACCCGCTGCCGCTGGGCGGCCTCGCGGCGCGGCGCTCGCTGATCGCGCTGGAGAGCCTGTCGGGCGCCGTGGACGCGGTGCTGGCGGCGCCCGGCCCCCTGAACCGCGCCCTCGTGGCGGCCGACCCGGACCCGCTCAGCCTGCCCGAGATGATCGCGGCGCTGCGCCGGGGCCTCGGCCGCGGCCCGGGCATCGTCCCGGTCCCGGCCGGGCTCCTCCGGCTGGCCTGCCGGGTGACCGGCCGGGACGCGCAGTTCGCCCGCGTCGCCGAGGGGCTCGTCGCCCGCGCCGACGGGCTCGCCTCCCTCGGCTGGCGGCCGGCCGGGCCGACCCGCGACGGGCTCGCCCGGCTGGCCCGCGACGGCGGCTGAACGCGGGGCTGCCTCAGCGGCCCGCGTAGATGTCGGTGATCTTGCCGAGCAGCGACAGGGCGTCCGCCTTCGAGCGCTGGAACGCGTTGCGGCCCACGATCGAGCCGAACCCGCCGCCCGCCTGGATGGCCCGGATCTCGTCGAGGAAGCTGGCCTCCTCGGCCTGGGCCCCGCCGGAGAAGATCACGATCCGCCGGCCGTTGAACGCGCACTGCACCACGTGGCGGACGCGCTCGGCCGCCGTGCCGATCGGGATGCCGGTCGATTCGTAGACCTTCTTCGCCGCCGGCTGCTCGATATGGGCCGAGGGCAGCTTCACCTTGATGATGTGGGCGCCGAGCTGCGCGGCGATCTGGGCCGCGTAGCCGATCACGTCGATGGCGGTCTCGCCCTCCTTCGACAGGGCCGAGCCGCGGGCGTAGGACCAGATCACCACGGCGAGGCCGACGCTCTTGGCCTCCTCGGCGATCGCGCGGATCTGCCCGTACATGGCGTTGCGGTGGGCGGAGCCCGGGTAGATCGTGAAGCCGATAGCGCAGGCGCCGAGCCGCAGGGCGTCGGCCACCGAGCCGGTGATCGCCTGCTCGGGATCCTCCTCGTCGGCCAGGAGGTCGTGGTCATTGAGCTTCAGGATCAGCGGGATGCGCCCGGCGTAGTCGCGCGCGCCCGCCTCCAGGAAGCCGAGCGGCGCCGCGTAGGCGTTGCACCCCGCCGCCAGGGCCAGCTCGAAATGGTAGTGCGGGTCGTAGGCCGGCGGGTTCGGGCCGAAGCTGCGGGCGGGCCCGTGCTCGAAGCCCTGGTCGACGGGCAGGATCAGCATCTTGCCGGTGCCGCCGAGCGTCCCGTGCTCCAGCATCCGGGCGAGGTTGGTGAGGGTCCCGGGGCTGTCGGCCCCGTACCACGACAGGATCTCGGTGACGCGGGCGGATCGGTCCATCGGGCAGCCTCCTGGCCAGAGACCGTCGCGCCGCGGATCGGGCCGCGGGCCGTGCTGCGGACGGCTCCCGGTCGGAACGGTGCGGGCAAAGCCGCGGTTCCCGCACGCGGCGCTTTCGGCTAACCGGGCCGGAGCGGGCGCCGCCCGGTCCGGCCGCGCGCCCGAACCGGCAGCTCCGAGACCGGCCCACGAGACGCGTCAGAGGTTCGCTCATGCGCAGGCTGATCCTGCTGCGGCACGCCAAGTCCGACCGTCCGCCGGGCGTGGCGGACCACGAGCGCCCGCTCAACGCGCGCGGGAAACGGGCCGCCCCGGCGGTGGGCGCCCACCTCGCGCGGGAGGACCTGTGCCCGGATCTCGCCCTGGTCTCCAACGCCGCGCGGACCCGCCAGACCTGGGCCGCGATGGAGGCCGCCCTCGGCAGCCCCGAGACGCGCTGGCACTCCGAGATCTACGAGGCGCCGGCGGATCGGATCCTCGGTGTGATCCGGCAGGCGCCCGACGCGGCCGCCACGCTGATCGTGGTCGGCCACAATCCGGGCCTCGGCGACCTCGCGGCGGCGCTCGCGGGGTCGGGGCCGCGGGCGGCCCGGGACCGGCTGGCCCTGGAGTTCCCGACGGCGGCCTTCGTGGTGATCGACTTCGAGGACGACCGCTGGGCGGAGATCGCGCCGGGCCGCGGGCGCCTCGACCGGTACGTGCGCCCCCGGGACATCGACCCGGACCTCGGGGGCTGACGCCTCAGGCGACCGGCACCGCGACGGCGTGCGCCTCGACCTCCGCGTGGGTCGGCAGGGGCGAGCCTGGCACGAACGCCTCGAAGGCCGCCCAGAAATCCTGCCGGATCGCGTCGCGCTCGGTCAGGATCTCGTGCCGGGAATCCGGCAGGACCAGGATGTGGCCGGCCTTGAGCCGGGCGGCGAAGCGCTCGGTCTCCGCCGTGCCGCAGACCGGGTCGGCGCCCGCCGCGACGATCAGGGTCGGCAGCCCGATCCGCGGTGCCGCCCGGGGGTCGCGCAGCCGCGCCATCGCGCGGAACGCCTCGGCGAGCCACGCGATCGTCGGGTCGCCGACCGCGCCGGCGCCGACCTGCCGGGCCGCCGCGGCGTTGCGGGCGTAGCGGACCGGGTCGCGCGACAGCCGGTTGCCGGCGTACGGGTTGGTGGCGATCGAGACCGGCTTGCCGAACGGGATGTAGCGGCTCCCGAGGCCGATCCGCTGCAGGCCCCGCGACAGGATCGCGGCGCCGGCCGGCCAGCGGACCATCCGGATCGACAGCATCGGCGCCAGGGTCACCAGCCGCCGGAACGGCAGCGCGCCGTCGAGGGCCGCGAGGAGGGCGACGCATCCGCCCATGGAATGCGCGAGGCCTACATGGGGCTCGGGCATCAGCGGCACCAGGATCGTCTCGGTCACCGCCCGCAGGTCGAGGCGGTAATCGTCGAACCGGGCGACGTGGCCCTTGTGCGGATCGTCCACCCGCCGGTCCGATTCGCCCTGGCCGCGCCAGTCGAACGCCACGACCGCGAAGCCCCGGGCGCGCAGCTCGTGGATCGTCTCGTAGTACTTCTCGATGAACTCGGCCCGGCCCTGGAGCAGGCAGACCGTGCCCCGGCAGGTGCGCGCCGTGGTCTGCCAGTAGGCCGCCCGCAGGGTGCAGTCGTCGCGCGTGCCGACGGCGATCAGCGTGCCGCCCGGCGGCACCGGGTTGTCGGGCGTGCTGCGCAGGGTCAGGAGCGGCGGCTCGCGCCCGGTGTCACCGTCGAAGCGTCTCACTGGCCTCACCTCAGCGCCTCCGCGCATCGTCCGATGCACGCCCGGATGCACTCTGCGACCGTAGCGAAAAAATCTCGTTTCCGACCCTCGCCGGGGGTCTTGAAGCGCGATTTTCCCCCTCCGATATCTCGTCTGTGCCGGCCGTCAGGCGGCACGAGAGACGGGTCCGGCCCATCGGGCGGACCGGAATTGCATGTTGCTCAGACGAGGATATGTCATGCGTCAGTTCGATCTCGCTCCTCTGTACCGTTCCACCGTCGGCTTCGATCGCCTGTTCTCCGCCCTCGACCAGTTCGCGAGCGCCGAGGCGGCCCCGACCTACCCGCCCTACAACATCGAGCGGACCGGCGAGAACGCCTACCGCATCACCGTCGCGGTCGCCGGCTTCACCGAGTCCGACCTGTCGATCGAGGTGCGGGAGAACGCGCTCACGCTGAAGGGTGAGCGCAAGGCCGAGGGCAAGGCGGAGTTCCTGCACCAGGGCATCGCGGCCCGCGCCTTCGAGCGCCGGTTCCAGCTCGCCGACCACGTCCAGGTGACCGGCGCGGCGCTCGAGAACGGCCTCCTCCACATCGACCTCGTCCGCGAGGTCCCGGAGGCGAAGAAGCCCCGTCGCATCGAGATCGCCTCGGCGGCGCGCCCCAGCGCCCCGGTGATCGAGGGCGACGTCCGCAAGGACGCGGTCCAGCAGGCCGCCTGATCCCGCCCCGCGCGGAACCGTCAGGTCCCGATCAGGCTCTCGGAGCGCCCCGGCCCCCGGCCGGGGCGCTTTCTCGCGTCGGCTGTCATAATGGCGTGTGGCCGTCGTGCTCTCTGTCGGATTCGACGGTGCACGGACGCGCACCCGGAGTGAACCCGACCATGGTCGCCAATCTCGCCCGCGGAGCCTACAGCGCGCTCGGAGCCGGCTGGCACAGGGGCGTGCAGTGGGGCGTCGGCGCGCCGATCGCCAAGCTGCGCCGCCGGCCGGTCGCGCTGCCGGGCATCGCGGGCGCGGGCGGGATCGACGACGTGCTCTCGGCCGAGCGGGCGATCCGCCTGCCCGAGCCGCTCGAAGGGCGCAGCCTCGGCCGCATCGGCAGCCTCGAGGTCCGGCTGGCGACGCGGAAATCCGAGATCCGGCGGGCCCAGCGGCTGCGCTACAAGGTCTTCTACGAGGAGATGTCGGCGGTGCCCTCCGGGCTCGCCGCCCTGTCCCGCCGCGACGTCGACGGCTACGACGCGGTCTGCGACCACCTGCTCGTCCTCGACCACGCGGCGCCGCGGCGGAAGAAGCCGTTCGTCGAGCCGCGCCCGAAGGTCGTCGGCACCTACCGGCTGCTGCGCGGCGAGGTGGCCGAGCGGCACACCGGCTTCTATTCCGAGGGCGAGTACGACCTCGCGCCGCTGCTCGGCGCGCAGGGGCACCGGCGGCTCCTAGAGCTCGGCCGCTCCTGCGTGCTCAAGCCCTACCGGAGCAAGCGGACCGTCGAGCTGCTGTGGCAGGGCATCTACGCCTACGTCCTGCACCACCGGATCGACGCGCTGATCGGCTGCGCAAGCCTGGAGGGCACCGACCCGGACCGGCTGGCCCTGCCGCTCGCGTTCCTGCATCACCACGCCCGCGCGCCGGAGGGCTGGCGGGCCCGGGCGCTGCCGGAGCGGGCGGTGGCGATGGACCGGATGCCCCGCGAGGCGGTGGACGCCAAGGCGGCCCTGCAGGCGCTGCCGCCCCTGATCAAGGGCTACCTGCGCCTCGGCGCCACGTTCGGGGACGGCGCGGTGATCGACCGCCAGTTCGGCACGACGGACGTGTTCGTCACGCTACCGGTCGAGGTGATCGGCGCGCGCTACCGGGGCCATTTCGCGCCGGCCGGGTGAGAGCGCGGGCTATCGGAGGCGAGAGCCCGCACCGTCCTCGCGAGCGGAGCGAAGCGATCCGGGAGCGCCACGCTTCGCAGGGTCGCGCTGCCCTGGGTTGCTTCGCACCGCTCGCGAGGACGAGGGCGCTGCAGCCCCTCAGAGATCCCCCAGCGCCAGCTGACCCTGGTTGCGCGCCTTGGGCGGCGCGGCCTTGCGCTCCTTGGCGCGCGCGGAGGCGGGGCGGGCGGCGGCCGCCTTCCTGGGCTTCGGGTCGCCGCGCATCCGGGCCACCGCCTTGTCGCGGGCCACGGCCTCCGGGGCGTTCGGGTCGTCGCTCAGCCACTTGCCGCGCTTGATCACCTCGTTCACGCGGCCCTGGTTGACCCCGACCTTGAAGGCGATCTCCTGCTGGGTCATGCCGGTCGTGGCGTGCAGGTCCAGGATCGCCCGGGCGAGTTCCGGGGTCATCTTCTGTCCGGTCAGCCGCCGGGCGGGCTTGACCGTCCGGGTCGCGCGGTCGCGCTCGCGCAGGCGCTCCAGCAGCGCCAGCGCCATGTTCATGCCGTGCTCGCGCAGGGCTTCCTCGAATTCCTTCAGGGTCGCCATCGGCGCCATCCTCCGCCGGGCTCTCGGGCCGGGTGCTGGCCGGGGAACGTGCCGGGAACGAACCGGTTGCGCAAGCCGATCGGGTGGCTGCCCTCCGCCGCGGCGGTGGATGACAGCCGCCGTCCACCGGAAATGCGCGGCTCTGGCCTCCCCCCGGCCGCTCCGCTAGAGGGGGCCGGACCGTGACGGCAGCCAGCGCGCAGACGATGATCAGCCCGATCCGCAGAGTCGCCCCCGGCGAGACGCCCGGCTCCCTCGCGCGGGAGCTGGAGGCCGGGGCGGTGCTGCTGTTCCCCGATCTGCCCTTCCCGTTCAGCGACTTCGAGCGCCGGTTCACCGAGCGGCCCTTCGCGGACGGCAAGGCCAAGAACGTCAACATCCGCGGCGAGGCCGCCGAGCTGCGCGGCGCGGCCGGCACGCCGGAGGAGCAGGAGGCCCTGCGCCAGCTCCTGATCCGCTACCGCGCCTTCGCCCGAGACCTGATCGGCACCTACCTGCCCGCGTATCGCGACCGGGTGAGCCTCGCCGGCACCTCCTACCGGCCCTTCGACGTCGACCGGCGCAAGCTGAGCTGGCGGCGCGACGACACGCGCCTGCACGTCGACGCGTTCCCGTCGAACCCGATCGGCGAGAAGCGGATCCTGCGGGTGTTCCGCAACATCAACCCGGCGGGCGAGCCGCGCCGCTGGCGGGTCGGCGAGGATTTCGGCACGATGGCGGAGAAGTTCCTGCCGCGCCTGCCCGGCTACGCCCCGCTCTCGGCGCGCCTGCTGGCGGCACTCCGCGTCACCAAGGCCCGGCGCTCAGAATACGACCACCTGATGCTGCACCTGCACGACGCCCTCAAGCAGGACGAGGCGTATCAGGCGTCGGCGCCCCAGGCCGACGTGGAGTTCCGCCCTGGCGAGACCTG
This sequence comes from Methylobacterium sp. NMS14P, assembly GCF_028583545.1. Classification (NCBI taxonomy): domain Bacteria; kingdom Pseudomonadati; phylum Pseudomonadota; class Alphaproteobacteria; order Hyphomicrobiales; family Methylobacteriaceae; genus Methylobacterium; species Methylobacterium sp. NMS14P. The sequence goes on from NZ_CP087106.1 coordinate 1,235,782, forward strand.
GGTGACCTTCTCGGACCTCGTGATGCACGGGGCCATGGGCGGCCGCTACATGCTGGAGCAGACCGCCTACCTGCCGGTCGCCGCCCAGGCCGACCCCACCTTGAGCCCGCAGCGCATCCTGGCGGCCAAGCTCGGCCGCGCCCTTCGCACCTGAGAGAGGGACGTCACGTCATGATCCTCGAGATCGCGCAGATCGAGATCAAGCCCGGCCTGGAGGCCGAGTTCGAGACCGGCATCGCCGAGGCCTCGGCGATCTTCAAGCAGGCCAAGGGCTGCCGGCACTTCGAGGTGCGGCGCTCGATCGAGCACCCGCAGCGCTACCGGCTGCTGATCCACTGGGACACGCTGGAGGCCCACACCACGGACTTCACCGGCTCGCAGCCCTGGCAGGATTACCGCGCCCTGGTCTCCCACTGCTTCGCCGGCCCGGTGGCCGTCGAGCACGCCGAGCAGGTGCTGAAGGCGTTCTGAGCCCCGGCGCGGGGCCGGGCAGGGCCTCGAGCGGTTCGGAGCGTTGCGAGCCCGACCGCCGGTGCTAGGCTCCCGCGCGACGGGACCCGGGACGAATCATCGGGATTGCGGGTGGGGAACAGGCTGATGGCGCGGCTCGGACGGCTCGCGGGTGCCCTGGCGCTCCTCGGAGGGATCGCCAGCGGTCCGGCCCTCGCCCAGACTCCGCTCGCCCAGACCTCGCCGGCGGCCCGCACCGCGCCCCGGCCGGTCGCGGCCGTCGCGGCGCCCTTCGCCAGGACCTTCGTCCGGGCCGACCTCGCCAGCGCGGCGGTCCGCCTGGAGACCGCGCTGAAGGCGGAAGCCGGGGGGCCGCTCCGGCCCGCCGGCCAGTCCCGCGCCGCCGGGTTAGCCCTGCTCGCCGCCGACAAGCCCGACGAGGCGCTGGCGCCGCTCACCGCCGCGGTGGCGGCCGACCCGGCCGACGGGCGCAACTGGCAGGCCTACGCCCGCGGGGCCGCGGCGGCCCTGGGCGCCCTCGAGGACAACGACTACCAGGGCCGGTCGCGCCTGCGCGGGCGGGTGACGGCTGCCGCCTACCGCGCCTACGAGCGCGCCGGCACGGCCGCCGACGCCGCGGCGTCGCTGGCCGCGCTCGGCGCCGCGGAGGCCGAGCAGGAATCCTGGCGCCCGGCGCTCGACGCCTACGCGGCGAGCCTCGCCCTGGCCGAGACCGGTTCGGTCCGGGAGACCTACGAGACCCTGCGGGCGGAGCACGGCTTCCGCATCCTCGACTACAAGGTCGATTCCGACGCGGCCGCCCCGCGGGCCTGCTTCACCTTCTCGGAGGCGATCAGGCCCAAGACCGACTACGCGCCGTTCTTCGCCGTCTCGGGCAGCAGCGCGGCCGCGGTGACCGGGGAGGGCTCCCAGGCCTGCGTCGACGGGCTCAAGCACGGCGGCCGCTACGCCATCGTGGTGCGCCAGGGCCTGCCCTCGGCGGTCGGCGAGAGCCTGCTCAAGGCCGCCGACTACGAGATCTACGTCCGCGACCGCGCCCCGCAGGTGCGCTTCACCGGGCGCAACTACGTCCTGCCGCGGACGGGCCAAGCGGGCGTGCCCCTGGTCTCGGTGAACGCGCCGAAGCTCGACGTCGAGGTGCTGCGCATCGGCGACCGCGGCCTGCTGCCGACCCTGCGGTCCGAGGACTTCCTCGGCCAGCTCAGCGGCTCGACCGCCCGGACGATCGCGTCCGAGAAGGGCCAGCGCGTCTGGAAGGGCACCCTCGACACCGCCAAGGCCGAGATCAATCAGGAGGCCGTCACCGCCTTCCCGGTGCTGCAGGCCGTGGGCAAGCTGGAGCCCGGCCTCTACGTGATGCTGGCCCGGCCCTCGGGCGTGGCCGCCTCCGACGAGGAGTACGACACCCAGGCGACCCAGTGGTTCGTGGTCTCCGACCTGGGGCTCACCGCCACCAAGGGCCGGGACGGAGTCACCGTGGTCCTGCGCTCGCTCGCCTCCGCGCAGGTGATGCCGGGCGCCGAGATCCGGCTGGTCGCCCGCAACAACGAGGTGCTGGGCACCCGGACCACGGACGCGCAGGGCCACGTCGCCTTCGATCCCGGGCTCGCCCGCGGGGAGGGCGGCCTGGCGCCGAGCCTCGTGGTCGCCCAGACGGGCGGCGATTACGGCTTCCTCGACCTCAACCTCGGCGCCTTCGACCTCACCGACCGCGGCGTGAAGGGGCGGCCCGAGACCGGCGGCCTCGACGCCTACCTGTTCCCGGAGCGCGGGGTCTACCGCACGGGCGAGACCGTCCAGCTCACCGCCCTCCTGCGCGATCCCCGCGGCGCCGCCGTGCCGGACCTGCCGCTGACCCTGGTGGTCAAGCGGCCGGACGGCGTCGAGTACCGGCGCGTCTCGGTGCCCGACCAGGGGCTCGGCGGCCGGGCGCTGCCGCTGCCGCTCCTGTCGGGGGCGATGCACGGCACGTGGCGGGTCTCCGCCTACACGGACCCGAAGGCGCCCGCGATCGGCGAGACCAGCTTCCTCGTGGAGGATTACGTCCCGGAGCGGCTGGAGGTGACCCTCAAGGCCCGGCAGGCAGCCCTGAACCGGGGCGAGGCCGCGCAGGTCGACGTCGCCGCCCGCTACCTCTACGGCGCCCCGGGCGCCGATCTCGACGTGTCGGGCAGCGTCACCGTGCAGGCGGCCGGCACCAGCGGCATCAAGGGGCTGGAGAACTACGCCATCGGTCTCGACGACGAGGCCGTGGAGCCGGCGACCCAGGAACTGCAGGACCACGCCACCACGAACGCGCAGGGCGCCGCCACCGTCATGGTGCCGGTGCCCCAGGTCGCGGCGCCGCGGGCGCTGGAGGCGAAGATCACGCTGGCGGTCGGCGAGCCCGGCGGCCGGGCGCTGTCACGCAGCCTGACCCTGCCGATCCTCCCGGCCAACCCAGTCCTCGCCCTGCGCAAGGGTTTCACCGACCTCAAGGAGGGCGGGATCGCGGGCTTCGACGCGGTGTTCGCGAGCCCCGACGGGGCGCTCCTCGCCCGACCGGGCGTGAGCTGGACCCTGTCGCGGATCGACTCCTCCTACCAGTGGTACCGGGCGGACGGGCGCTGGTCGTTCGAGGCGGTGAAGTCCGCGCGGCGCATCGCCAGCGGCACCGTCGACCTCACGGCCGCCGGCCCGAGCCGGATCGAGGCGCCGGTCGGCCTCGGCCGCTACCGGCTGGAGGTCTCGACCGCGGGCGCCCCGGAGGCGACCGCGAGCCTCGGCTTCGAGGTGGGCTGGGGCGGCTCCGAGACCGCGGAGGCGCCCGACCTCCTCGACCTGACCCTCGACAAGGCCGCCTACGCGGCCGGCGACACGCTGCGGGCCAAGCTCAGCCCGAAGTTCAGGGGTCAGGCCAGCCTGATGGTCGTCAGCGACCGCGTGCACCAGACCCTGGAGGTCAGCGTGCCCGAGGGTGGCACCACGGTCAGCATCCCGGTGAAGGCCGAGTGGGGCGCCGGCGCCTACCTGGTGGCCACCGCCTACCGGCCCCTCGACCAGGCGGCCAAGCGCCTGCCCGGCCGGGCGCTGGGTCTGGCGTGGTTCTCGGTGGACCGGGAGCGGCGCAGCCTCGGGGTCGCCCTGAAGGCGCCGGAGCGGGCGCGCCCGCGCCAGGACCTGACCCTGCCGGTCCAGCTCACCGGGCTGAAGGCCGGCGAGCCGGCGCGGATCACCGTGGCCCTCGTCGATGTCGGCATCCTCAACCTGACCCGCTACGCGGCGCCGGATCCGACCCAGTACTTCCTCGGCCAGCGGGCGCTCGGGCCGGAGGTCCGCGACCTCTACGGCTACCTGATCGACGGCATGCAGGGCTCGGCCGGGGCGATCCGCTCCGGCGGCGACGCGGGCGGCGGCGAGCTCGCCGATTCCCCGCCGACCCAGGCGCCGCTGGCGCTCTACTCAGGCGTCGTCACCGTGGGACCGGGCGGCGCGGCCAGCGTCACCTTCCCGATCCCGGCCTTCAACGGCACCGGCCGCGTCATGGTCACCGCCTGGAGCGGCGACCGGGTCGGGCAGGCGCAGGCCGACGTGATCATCCGCGACCCGGTCGTGCTCAGCGCCACGCTGCCGCGCTTCCTCGACACCGGCGACCGCTCGCGCCTGTTCGTGGCTCTCGACAACGTCGAGGGGCCGGCGGGCGAGTACACGGTCGACCTGAGCCCGACCGGCCCGGTCGTGGTCGGCGCCAGCGCGCTGCGCCAGACGCTGCGGCTGGAGGCCGGCGCCAAGGGCCAGTTCGCGATCCCGCTCACCGCCGCCGGACCCGGCACGGCCCGGCTCGACCTCGCCCTGTCGGGGCCCGGCCTCCCGGCCGCCCTCAACCAGAGCTTCGCCCTGGGGATCGCGCCGGGAACCGGCGCCCTGCTGCGCCGATCGGTGCGCAGCCTCGCCCCCGGCGCGAACCTGACGCTGACCTCGGACCTCCTCGCCGACCTGCAGCCCGGCACCGGCAGCGTCTCGCTCTCGGCCACGGCCCTGCCGGGGGTCGACGTGGCGGCCCTGCTCCGCGCGCTCGACCGCTACCCCTACGGCTGCTCCGAGCAGGTGGTGAGCCGGGCGATGCCGCTGCTCTACGTCAACAAGCTCGCGGCCCTGGAGAAGCTCGCCCTCGACGCGGGCGCCGACGACCGGGTGCGCGAATCGATCGAGCGCCTGCTCGCCCGCCAGGATTCGAGCGGCGATTTCGGCCTGTGGTCGGCGCAGGGGTCGAGCGACCTCTGGCTCGACGCCTACGTGACCGACTTCCTGACCCGGGCCCGCGAGCGCAACTTCGCGGTGCCGCAGAAGGCCTTCGCCCAGGCCCTCGACTACCTGCGCAACGCGGTGGCCAATGCCACCGAGGTGCGCAACGGCGGCGCCGACCTCGCCTACGCGGCCTACGTGCTCGCCCGGAACGGCCGGCCGGTGATGGGCGACCTGCGCTACCTCGCCGACACCAAGATCGGCGACTTCTCTTCCGCCCTCGGGCGGGCGCAGCTCGCCGCCGCCCTGGCGCTGCTCGGCGACCGCGGCCGGGCCGCCAAGACGATGGAGTCGGCGCTCACCGTGCTGCGCGCCGAGCGCGACAAGGGCCTGTACCGCGCCGATTACGGCTCGCGCCTGCGCGACGGGGCCGGGCTGATCACCCTGGCCGCCGAGAGCGGGCTGGCGCAGGGGGCGCTGGGCCCCGCGGCGGCCGCGCTCGGCGAGGAGCAGCAGACCGAGCGTCCGACGAGCACGCAGGAGAATGCCTGGATGGTGCTCGCCGCCGAGAGCCTGTCGAACGAGGCGGGCGCCCTGTCGTTCACCCTGGACGGCGCGCCACAGACCGGCCTCCTGGCGCGGGTCTACCGGGAGGCGGCCCTGGCCGACCGGGGCGTTCAGCTCACCAATACCGGCCGCGCGCCTGTGCAGGTGGCCGTGACCGTCAACGGCAGCCCCCTGGTGCCGGAACCGGCGGCGCAGCAGGGCTACACGATCGAGCGCAGCTTCCGCCGCCTCGACGGCAGCACCGTCGACCCGGCGAGCGGCCTGCGCCAGAACGACCGGCTGGTGGTGGTGCTCAAGGTCACCGAGGCCAAGGCGGAGGCCGCGCGGCTCCTGCTGGTCGATCCGCTGCCGGCGGGGCTGGAGATCGACAACCCGAAGCTCCTCGACGCCGACGCGCTCCAGGGGCTCGCCTTCGCCAAGTCCGACGTCCAGCCGGTCCACACCGAGTTCCGCGACGACCGCTTCGTGGCGGCCTACGACCGCGACCCGAGCCAGTCGGCCTTCTTCACCGTGGCCTACACGGTGCGGGCGGTCTCGCCCGGGACCTACGTCCACCCGGGCGCCACCGTGGAGGACATGTACCGGCCGGCGCGGTTCGGCCGGACCGCCTCGGGCAGCGTGACGGTCGGGGCGGCGAAGTAGGACGGATTCCGTTCGAGCGCTGCGCCCGACGGGGCTTTCCCGTCATCGCGAGCGCAGCGAAGCGACCCAGGACAGCGCGTCATCGGTGAGCGCGGCGCTTCCCTGGATTGCTTCGCTGCGCTCGCAAGGACGGTGGTGCTGAAGCGATCGTCCGGACCCGCCTCGAACGCGACGGTGCAACCCGCCGGGCCGGGTCGCTGCGTTGCGGCGGGCACATGGTGCATTGCGGAACCCCCGCGAGCGCCCACCCATTCCCACAGGTCCCGTTCGGAACCCGTGGAGCGATGCCCGATGCCGGACCTCGACGCGCTCGCCGGCTCCGCAGCCCGCGCGCTGGCCTACCTGCCGTGGTGGGCCGAGAGCCTGATCCTCATCGTCGCCTGCTGCGCCGTGGTGATGCCCCTGCACGGGATCGTCTACCGGGCGATGAAGCGGGCGGTCGCGACCAAGAGCCTGTTCTGGCGCTCGCTGGTGTCGCGCACCCGCGGGCCGAGCCGCCTCGGCCTGATCGTGGTGGCGATCAGCCTTGCCTCGACCACCGTGCACCTGTCCTGGGAGGTGCGGATCGCCCTCAACCAGATCCTGCTGGTGGCCTTCGTGACGCTGACCGGCTGGTGCTGCGCCACCGCGCTCCACATCGCCACGGTGATCTACCTGCGGCGGTTCAAGCTCGACGCCGAGGACAACCTCCTGGCGCGCAAGCACTTCACGCAGATGCGCATCCTGGAGCGGGCCGGCGTGACGCTGGTGGCCCTCGTCACCCTCTCGGTGGCGCTGATGACCTTCGAGCCGGTGCGCCAGTACGGCGTCAGCCTGCTCGCCTCGGCGGGCGCGGCGGGCCTCGTCCTCGGTCTCGCCATGCAGCCGGTCCTGTCGAACCTCGTGGCCGGCATCCAGATCGCCATCACCCAGCCGATCCGGATCGAGGACGCGATCATCGTCGAGAACGAGTGGGGCTGGGTCGAGGAGATCACCGCGACCTACGTGGTGGTCCGCCTCTGGGACTGGCGCCGGCTGGTCCTGCCCCTGACCTACTTCATCCAGAAGCCGTTCCAGAACTGGACCCGCGACGGCGCCTCGCTGATCGGCAGCGTCTTCCTCTACGTCGACCACCGGGCGCCCGTGGCGGCGATGCGCGAGAAGCTCGCCGAGGTCGCCAGGGCCACGCCCCTGTGGGACGGCAAGGTGGTCAACCTCCAAGTCTCGGACGCCAAGGAAGCGACGATCGAGATCCGGATGCTGGTGAGCGCCCGCAACGCGCCCCAGGCCTGGGACCTGCGCTGCGTGGTCCGCGAGGCGATGATCACGTGGCTCCAGGCCGAGCACCCGGAGGCCCTGCCGCGGCACCGCACGGAATGGGTAGGCGCCGAGGAGCCGGCCCTGCGCCGGGCCGAGGAGCGTCGGTTCGCGGCATGAACCGCGCCGTCATCGCGAACGCAGCGAAGCGACCCAGGGCTGCGCGCCATCTGTGCGCGTGGCGCTGCTGGATTGCTTCGCTGCGCTCGCAAAGACGGGGGTCAGTCGTCGGCGCCGGCGTAGAAGCTCTCCACGCCGATGCCCTCTTCCTGCATCATCCGGGCGCGGGCGCGCAGCTTTTCGGTCTCGCTCTTGAGCTGGCCGCAGGCCGCCAGGATGTCCCGGCCGCGGGGCGTGCGCACCGGCGAGGCGTAGCCGGCGTTGAACACGATCTCCGAGAAGCGCTCGATCCGGTCCCAGTCCGAGCACTCGTAGCGGCTGCCCGGCCAGGGGTTGAACGGGATCAGGTTGATCTTGGCCGGGATGCCCTTGAGCAGGCGGACCAGCTCCCGCGCGTCCGCGTCCGAATCGTTGACGCCCTTCAGCATCACGTACTCGAAGGTGATCCGGCGGGCGTTGCTCAGGCCCGGATAGGCCCGGCAGGCCGCGAGCAGCTCGGCGATCGGGTATTTCCGGTTGAGCGGCACCAGCTCGTCGCGCAGGTCGTCGCGCACGGCGTGGAGCGAGATCGCCAGCATGGCGTTGGCCTGCTCGCCGAGCCGGGGGATCTGCGGCACGACCCCCGAGGTCGAGACCGTGATCCGGCGGCGGGACAGGGCGAGCCCCTCTTGGTCCGACATCACCCCGACCGCGTCGACCACGGCGTCGAGGTTGTAGAGGGGCTCGCCCATGCCCATGAACACGATGTTGGTCACGAGCCGGCCGACCTCGCCGGAGCCGCCGGCGTCGCGGCTCGGCATCTGGCCGGGCCAGTCGCCGAGCTCGTCCCGGGCGGTGACGAGCTGCTGCACGATCTCGGCCGCCGAGAGGTTGCGCACGAGGCGCTGCGTGCCGGTGTGGCAGAACGAGCAGGTCAGCGTGCAGCCGACCTGGGAGGACACGCACAGCGTGCCCCGGTCCGGGCCGGGAATGTAGACGCACTCGATCTCGGCGCCGCGGTTGTGCTCCTGCCGGTTGGTCGGCGCCATGCGCAGCAGCCACTTGCGGGTGCCGTCGCGGGAGACCTGCCGGCTCGCCACCTCGGGGCGCTCCAGGGTGAAGTGCTCGGCGAGCTGCGCCTTCAGCGCCTTGCCGACATTGGTCATCTCGGCGAAGTCGGACGCGCCGCGGAAGTTGACCCAGTGCCAGACCTGGCCGGCGCGCATCCGGCTCTCGCGCTCGGGCACGCCCATGCCGACGAGCTGCGCCTTGAGGGCGTCGCGGGTCAGGCCGACCAGCGACGGCCGGCGGCCGGGGAGCGCCTCGGGGAGGAGATCCGGCGCCTTCTCGATCGCGGCATCGGCCGCGCGGGCGCTGTCGAGCGACGGCGTCGCCATGGCGTTCAAACGATCCATACGTTGGAAAGGGTCTGATATACGCGATCGCGGCGGCGAAGGCGAATGCGCGCCGCCCACAGGGGGCCTGACGGAGAGCCATGGCGACCGACACCCGAGCCGGGCAGGCGATCTACAACCCGCGGACGCTGCGGATCTACGACCTCGTCGTGCTGCGCCTGTCGAACCCGCTGATCTGGCGCTGCCCCACGGCGCGGATCCTGGACCTCTACGACCGCCACGCGGGCTTGGCGCATCTCGATGTCGGGGTCGGGACCGGCTGGTATCTCGACCGGTGCCGCTTCCCCGCGCCCGCACCCCGCGTCGGCCTCATGGACCTCAACGCCGACAGCCTCGCCTTCGCAGCCGACCGGATCGCGCGCTACCGGCCCGAGAGCTACCGGATCGACGTGCTCGCCGCCCGGGCCACCGGCATCGCGCCGTTCGACTCGATCGGGATGACCTACCTGCTGCACTGCCTGCCGGGCGACATCGCCGCGAAGGCGAGGGCCTTCGACACGGTGCGGCCGTGCCTGGCCGACGACGGCGTGGTGTTCGGCGCCACGATCCTGTCGGGCGGCGTCCCGACCAGTGCCGCGGCGCGGGCGCTGATGCGGATCTACAACCGCAAGGGGGTGTTCTCGAACGCCGCCGACACCCTGCCGGACCTGCGCGCGGCGCTGGACCGGCGCTTCCGGTCGGTGGAGATCACGGTCGTCGGCTGCGTGGCGCTGTTCGTGGCGCGGGAGCCGCGCTGACCCGGTTGCGGTCTTTGCGAGCGCAGCGAAGCAATCCAGGGCGGCGCGAGCTCGGCAGGCGTGGCGCCGCTGGGTTGCTTCGCTCCGCTCGCAAGGACGGGCACGAAAAAGGGCGCCCGCGGGCGCCCTGATCCGTCCGTCGAAGGTCCCCGAAACAATCAGGCGGCGGCGGTCTTCACCGGCACGCCCTTCTCCGAGAGGAAGGTCTGCAGCTCGCCCGACTGGAACATCTCACGGGTGATGTCGCAGCCGCCGACGAACTCGCCCTTCACGTAGATCTGCGGGATGGTCGGCCAGTTCGAGAAGGCCTTGATGCCCTCGCGGATCTCCTGGTCGGCCAGGACGTTCACGCCCTTGAACGGCACGCCGAGGTAGTTGAGGATCTGCACCACCTGCCCCGAGAAGCCGCATTGCGGCATCTGCGGCGTGCCCTTCATGAACACCACCACGTCCTGGGAGGCGATCTCGTTCTGGATGGTCGTGTTAGCGTCGGTCATCGCTCTGTCCTTGCTTGTCGCTCGTATGTGAGGCCTGAATCAGCGGCGCGCAACCGACACGGCGATCGTGCGAAGGGCGCGCTCTATGTCGAAAGTCTCGGTCAGAAGGTCCTCAGACGGATCGGGCAGGCCTCCGGCAGTCCCGGGAGCAGGGCGTTTCCAAAGGCGCCGAGACCAGCCTCGGCAACCGTGACGGCGGATTTCCAGATCCTGTTCCAGCTCAGCCTTTGCCGCATCGACGCTTCGTAGGCGTTCCAGGCGGTGATCTGGAAGGTCGCGATCTCCTCCCGCCAGTGCAGGCTGGCCGGCGCGAGCGGGGCGGACGCGCGCTTGAGGAGGTGGGTGAGCGTCTGGACCAGCAGACCTTCGACGGCCCGCAGATGCGAACGCCCCACGCTCTCGATCTCCTCGGCAACGTTCTCCCAATCGACCGCGTTCGACAGCTCGGGCCGCTCGGCCAGCGCGCGCAGGGCCGCCGCCTGCTCCTCGGCCCAGCTCACGATATCGTCGTCGTAGAGACTCGGTCGATCCATCGGGAGAGCTCCCGCGCGAAGGCTCAATCCTGAGGGACGCCCGTGGTCAGCGCAAGGGCGTGGAGCACGCCGCCCATCCGGCCCTGCAGGGCGCCGTAGACCATCTGGTGCTGCGCCACCCGGGTCTTGCCCTTGAAGGCCGCCGACAGGACGGTGGCGGCGTAGTGGTCGCCGTCGCCCGCGAGGTCGCGGATCTCCACCTGCGCGTCCGGCAGGGCCTCGCGGATCATGCGCTCGATCTCGCCCGCATCCATCGGCATCGGGAAACTCCTCGTCAGAACGGGGCTCAGGCGGCCGGCGCGGCCGGCTGGCTCGCCATGTAGTCGGGCAGCCAGCCCTCGTGCGCCGCATTCAGGTCGGCGAGCGATATGGTCTCGCCGCCCGGCAGGGTCAAACGGTCGGAGCCCGCGACGCCGACCGAGGCCGCCGCCACGCCCTGGGCCGCGGCGGCCGAGAGGAGGTCGGTGGCCGCCTCCGGCCGCACCGCCAGCAGGTAGCGGCCCTGATCCTCGCCGAACAGGTAGGCGTGGGGCGGCAGGTCCACCGGCACGTCGGAGAGCGCCGCGCCGAGGCCGCCGGCCATCGCCATCTCGGCGAGCGCCACCGCGAGGCCGCCATCCGCGAGGTCGTGGACCGTGTCGACGGTGCCGGCCTGGATCAGGCCGCGGACGAAGTCGCCGTTGCGGCGCTCCAGCGCGAGGTCGACGGGCGGCGGCGCGCCCGCCTCGCGGCCCTCGATCACCGACAGGTAGCTCGACTGGCCGAGCCAGCCCTCGCTCGCACCGATCAGCACCAGCACGTCGCCCGCGCGCTTGAGGGCGATGGTCGCGTGGCGCGCCACGTCGTCCAGCACGCCGACGCCGCCGATGGTCGGGGTCGGCAGGATGCCGACGCCGTTGGTCTCGTTGTAGAGCGAGACGTTGCCGGACACGACCGGGAAGTCGAGCGCCCGGCAGGCCTCGCCGATGCCCTGGAGGCAGCCGACGAGCTGGCCCATCACCTCGGGCTTCTCGGGGTTGCCGAAGTTCAGGTTGTCGGTGATGGCGAGCGGCTTGGCCCCGACAGCGGTGATGTTGCGCCACGCCTCGGCCACAGCCTGCCGGCCGCCCTCGACCGGGTCGGCCTCGCAGTAGCGCGGGGTGACGTCGCAGGTGAGCGCCAGGCCCTTCGGCCCGTCCTCGACCCGCACGATGGCGGCGTCGCCGCCGGGCTTCTGGACGGTGTTCCCCAGGATGAAATGGTCGTACTGCTCGAACACCCAGCGCTTCGAGGCGAGGTCAGGGGAGCCGACGAGGCGCTTCAGCGCGTCGGTGAGCGAGGCCGGGGCCGCCACATCGGCGGCCGCGATCACCGGCTGGTGCGTGTTGGCGAGGTGCGGCCGGTCGTAGAGCGGGGCCTCGTCGCCGAGTTCCTTGATCGGCAGGTCGGCCACGGTCTCGCCGTGCCACTTGATGACGAAGCGCAGCGTGTCGGTGGTCCGGCCGATCACCGCGAAGTCGAGGCCCCACTTCACGAAGATCGCCTGGGCCTCGGCCTCCATGCCGGGCTTGAGCACCATGAGCATGCGCTCCTGGCTCTCCGAGAGCATCATCTCGTAGGGGGTCATGCCCGCCTCGCGGGCCGGGACCTTGTCGATGTCCAGCTCGACGCCGAGGTCGCCCTTGGCGCCCATCTCGACCGCCGAGCAGGTGAGGCCGGCCGCACCCATGTCCTGAATGGCGATGACCGCGCCGGAGGCCATCAGCTCCAGGCAGGCCTCCAGCAGCAGCTTCTCGGCGAAGGGGTCGCCGACCTGCACGGTCGGGCGCTTGGACTCGGAGGCCTCGTCGAACTCGGCCGACGCCATGGTGGCGCCGTGGATGCCGTCGCGGCCGGTCTTGGAGCCGAGATAGACGATCGGGTTCCCGACGCCGGCGGCGGCCGCGTAGAAGATGCCGTCGGTGCGGGCGAGCCCCACCGCCATGGCGTTGACCAGGATGTTGCCGTCGTACCGCTTGTGGAAGCCGGTCAGGCCGCCGACGGTCGGCACGCCGAAGGAGTTGCCGTAGCCGCCGACGCCCGCGACCACGCCGGAGACGAGGCTGCGCGTGCGCGGGTGATCCGGAGAGCCGAAGCGCAGGGCGTTGAGCGCCGCGATCGGCCGCGCGCCCATGGTGAAGACGTCGCGCAGGATGCCGCCGACGCCGGTCGCCGCGCCCTGGTAGGGCTCGATGTAGCTCGGGTGGTTGTGGCTCTCCATCTTGAACACGCAGGCGTGGCCGTCGCCGATATCGATGACGCCCGCGTTCTCGCCCGGCCCCTGGATCACCCACGGCGCCGAGGTCGGCAGCCCGCGCAGGTGCTTGCGGGAGGACTTGTAGGAACAGTGCTCGTTCCACATCGCCGAGACGATGCCGAGCTCGGTCAGCGTCGGGTCGCGCCCGATCAGGCCGCGGAAGCGCTCGTACTCGTCCGGCGTCAGGCCGTGCTGGGCCACGAGCTCGGGGGTGATCGGAACGTCGTTGCGGAACATGGGCGGTCTCGACGAGGGCGGTCCGGGAGCCCCGGCAGGGCCCTCGACCCGATGCGCGACCCGAACCGGGCCGCGCGCGGCGACGGTGACGGATTAGTGCGTTCCGCCACCGCGTTGCAATACGCCGGCACTGCTGGCCGTGTATGGGTGCCGGTCACGCGGCCGGCGGATGGGCCAGAAAATCGGCGATCGCCGCCACGAACTTGTCGCCGTAGGCCTCGCGCTTGCGCTCGCCGACGCCGTGCACGGTGCGGAGCGCCCAGAGGTCGACGGGCTTCTGGCGGGCCATCTCGATCAGGGTGCGGTCCGGGAAGACCATGAAGGCCGCGATCCCCTCGGCCCGGGCCAGCGTGGCGCGCAGGCCCCGCAGGTGCTGGAACAGCGCCTCGTCGGCCTCCGAGAGGGCGATCTCGCCGTCCTCGCGGGCGGCGGGCCGGCGGCGCTCGCGGGATTCGGCCTTCGGCTCCGGATCGGGACGGAGCTGGACCGGCTCCCGGCCGAACAGGATCGCCTCGCCCTTCTCGGTCATGGACAGGCCGCCGTAGCCGTCGGCGTTCTCGGCGATCGCCCCGGCCGCGAAGAGCTGGCGCAGGATCGCCCGCCAGGCCGCCACCGGCTTGTCCGCCCCGACCCCGAAGGTCTTGAGGCTCGCGTGGCCGTTGCGGCGGATCTGGTCGCTCTCCTTCCCGTGGACCACGTCGCAGACATAGGCCGCGCCGAAGCGCTGGCCGGTGCGCACGATCGCCGAGAGGATCTTCTGGGCCGGGACGGTCCCGTCCACGAGGGTCACGCCCCCGCGGCACAGGTCGCAGCGGCCGCAGGGCTCGCTCGCCTCGCCGAAATAGGCGAGCAGCGACTGGCGGCGGCAGGTGGCGCCCTCGCACAGGGTGATCATCGCCTCGAGCTTGCGCCGCTCGACCCGGCGGCGGTCGTCCGAGATCTCCTTCTCGTCGATCTGGCGGCGGCGGAGCGCCATGTCGTCGAGCCCGTAGAGGGTCAGGGTGTCGGCCGGCAGCCCGTCGCGGCCGGCGCGGCCGATCTCCTGGTAGTAGCCCTCGACGTTGTTGGGCATGTCGGCGTGGCAGACGAAGCGCACGTCCGGCTTGTTGATGCCCATGCCGAACGCGACGGTGGCGGTCATCACCACCCCGTCCTCCTGCAGGAACCGGTCCTGGTTCGCCATCCGCGTCGCCTGGTCGAGGCCGGCATGGTAGGGCAGGGCGTCGAAGCCGTCCTTCCGGAGGGTCTCGGCGAGCTGCTCGGTGCGCTTGCGCGACGAGCAGTAGATGATCCCGCTCTCCGCCCTTCGGTGCTTCAGGAACCGCTCGATCTGCCGGGCCGGGTTGTCCTTGGGCTGGAAGGTCAGCCGGATGTTCGGCCGGTCGAAGGAGTGGACGAAGATCCGCGGGGGCCGGTCCTGCGGGAACAGCCGCTCGGCGATCTCGGCGCGGGTCGCGGCGTCGGCGGTGGCGGTGAGCGCCAGGGTCTGGACGTTGCCCAGCGCCGTCCGGGCGCGGGCGATCTCCCGGTACTCGGGGCGGAAATCGTGTCCCCACTGCGAGACGCAGTGGGCCTCATCGACGGCCAGCCGCCGGACGCCGGCCCCGCGCAGGGCGTCCATGCAGCCGTCCATCAGCAGGCGCTCGGGGGAGACGAACAGCAGCCGCAGGTCGCCGGAGCGCAGGGCGCGCCAGGTCTCGCGGGACTCCGACTCGGCCACCGTCGAGTTGAGGGTCGCGGCGCGGATGCCGACGCTGCGCATCTGCTGGACCTGATCGTGCATCAGCGCGATCAGCGGCGAGACCACCACGGTGAGCCCCGGATCGACGAGCGCCGGGAGCTGGTAGGTCATCGACTTGCCCGATCCCGTGGGCATCACGGCGAACACGTCGGTCCCGTCGAGCACCGCGCCGATCACCTCGTCCTGGCCGGGGCGGAAATCCTCGTAGCCGAACGTCTTCTTCAGCGCGGCGCGGGCCTCGTCGAGGCGGGTCATCGGGATCCTTGATCGGGGTTCTGGCCGCCCTTGCGGCAGGGGTGTGTAGACACCAGCCTCCCGGTGTCTACACGGGGGCCGCCATGCCGCTCAACATCCGCAGCGAAGAGGTGAATCAGCTGGCCGAGAAGCTGGCATCGCGGGCCGGCGTGAGCAAGACCGAGGCGGTGCGACTCGCGCTCGCGAACGAGCTGGCGCGGCGGGACGCGGAGCGCGAGACCTTCCTGGAGAGGGTCACGCAGATCCAGGAAAGGCTGGCGTCCTACCCGTCAACGGGCCTCCAGGCAGACAAGGCGTTCTACGACAGCCTGAACGACGAGTGATGTTCGTCGACGCGTCCGCCATCGTGGCGATCGTCACCGGCGAGCCAGGACATCGTACGCTGCTGGATCGGTTGCGCGACGGTTCCGTGCGGCTCACGAGCGGCGTCGCCGTCTACGAGGCGGTGCTCGCCATCGCTTGGCTCCAGGCCGTCCCGCCCGAGGTCGCTCGAGAGATCGTGGACGATTTCCTGGACGCCGCCGGCGTCACACGGGTCCCGATCGCCGAAGCGGAGGCGCGCCTCGCCGTCATGGCCCACGCCCGCTACGGCAAGGGCCGCCACCCGGCGCGCCTGAACCTCGGCGACTGCTTCGCCTATGCCTTCGCGCGGGTGCACGGCGTGCCGCTGCTCTACGTCGGCGACGAATTCCCGCAGACCGACATCCGCTCGGCCCTCGGCTGACCGCCCGCTCACATCTGATGTCGGCACCCTCGTCCTCGCGAGCGGAGCGAAGCAATCCAGTGGCGCCGCGTCCACCGAGGTCGCGCCGCCCTGGGTCACTTCGCTGCGCGCGTGACGACGGCGAGCGGGGCCTCAGCCGCCGTGGAACTCGGCCACGTGCTGGGCCACGATCGCGTCGAAGGACGCGTCCGCCCGGAAGCCCAGGGCGAGCGCGGCCTCCGGCTCGAACGCCTCCGGCCAGGAGCCGACGATCCGCGCGATCGTGGCGTCGGGCGCGCGCCGGATCAGCGCCACGGCCCTGTCGCCCGCCGCGCGGCGCAAGGCCTCGATCTCCTCCGCCACCGTCGCCGAGACGCCCGGCATGGTCAGGCTGATCCGCGGGCCGATCGCCGCGAGGTCGAGCCCGGCCGCGTGCGTGAGGAAGCCCACCGCCGCGGCGGGGCTGGCGAACCAGTGCCGGACCGTGTCGGGCACCGGCAGGATCGCCTCCTGGCTGGCCAGCGGCTCGCGGATGATCCCCGAGAAGAATCCCGAGGCCGCCTTGTTGGGCTTGCCCGGCCGCACGCAGATCGTCGGCAGGCGCAGGCCGATCCCGTCGAGGAAGCCGCGGCGCGCGTAGTCGGCGAGCATCAGCTCGCCCATGGCCTTCTGGACCCCGTACGAGGAGGCCGGGCGCAGGATGTGGTCGTCCGGGATGACCTTGGGGAAGGGCGGCCCGAACACCGCGAGGGAGGAGGTGAAGACGAGCTTCGGCCGGTAGCCGTCCGCCGCATTGGCCGCGCGGATCGCGTCGAGGAGCAGGCGGGTACCGTCGAGGTTGACCCGGTAGCCGAGCTCGAGGTTGGCCTCGGCCTCGCCCGAGACCACGGCGGCGAGGTGGAAGATCACCCCCGGCCGCTCGGCGATGGCGGCCTCGGAGGCGCCCGGCGCCGTGAGGTCGGCGGCCTCGGTCCGCACCGGCCCGGAGAAGCCCTCGGGCGCTGCGGGGGGGACCACGTCGAGGAGGGTGAGGGCGGTGAGCGGCTGCCCGCCGACCCGGCCATCCCTCACCAGGGCGTCCACGAGGCGGCGGCCGATCATGCCGGCGGCGCCGAGAATCAGGGCGTGCATGGAGAACCTCCCGTCGGGTTGTGGCGTCAGGCCATCATGTCGAGGGCGCGGCCGAAGAAGTCGGCGCCGCCGAAATTGCCGGATTTCAGCGCGAGCAGCATCGGCTCGGGCCGGCCCGCCGTGCGCAGCACCGGCACGCCCGCGGCGATCTCCGGTCCGAGCAGGAAGGCGGTCAGCCCCAGCCGGTCGACCACTGCGCCGGAGGTCTCGCCGCCAGCGACCACGAGCCGGCGGACCCCGCGGGCGACGAGGCCCTCGGCGATCGCCGCCAGCGCCGCCTCGATGGCGTGGCCGGCCGCGTCGACCCCGTGCGCAGCCTGGAGCGCGCGCACCGCCTCGGGCGGGGCCGAGGTGGCGATCAGCACCGGGCCGGAGGGCATGCGCGCCTCCGCGAAGGCCAGGGCCTCGGCGACCAAGTCGTCGCCCGCGAGCAGCCGCGCCGGGTCGAGGCGCAGCACCGGCATGATCGCCTCCGCGGCGGCGACCTGCTGGAGGGTCGCCTGCGAGCAGCTGCCGGCGAGGCAGGCCGAGGCCCCGCCCACCGGCTCGCCCACGGCCGCGCCGGCGGCGTCCCGGGTGCCGCGCCCGTCGGCCACCAGGGCCCGGGCGAGGCCGAGGCCGAGGCCGGACGCCCCCACCGAGAACTTGCGGTCGACGATCGCCCAGCCGAGCACCTCGAGGTCGCTGTCGAAGATCGCGTCCGCGATGGCGGCGCCCTTGCCCTCTTCGGCCAGGGCGTCGAGGCGGGCGGCCACGGCCTCCGCGCCCCGGGCGACCGTGGCGGTGTCGATCAGGCCGACCGGGCTGCCGCTCTGGCGCCCGAGCACGCGCACGAGGTTGGCGTCGCGCATCGGGTTGAGCGGGTGGTCCTTGAGCGGGCTCTCGTTCAGCGGCACCGCGCCCACGAACAGGTTGCCCTGGTAGACGCTGCGCCCCGTCTCCGGGAACGCCGGCGTGACGAGGGCGACGGTCTCGCCCGCGTCGGCCCGCAGGGCGTCCATGACCGGGCCGATATTGCCCGCATCCGTGGAGTCGAAGGTCGAGCAGACCTTGAACATCACGTGGGCCGCGCCCCGGGCCCGCAGCCAGGCCTCCGCCTCGCGGGAGCGCGCCACGGCCTGGTCGGCGGGGATCGAGCGGCTCTTGAGGGCCACCACCACCGCGTCGGCCTCCGGCAGGGTCCGGCCCGCCTCAGGCACGCCGATGGTCTGGATCGTGCGCAGGCCCGCCTTGGTCAGCGTGTTGGCGAGGTCCGAGGCGCCCGTGTAGTCGTCGGCGACGCATCCCAGCGCGAGGCTCATCGGGCGCTCCCCTTGTAGGCGGCGAGCCAGCCGAGGCCCGCGACGGTGTCGGCGGCCGGAATGTACTCGCAGCCGACGAAGCCGCGGTAGCCGAGCCGGTCCAGCTCGTCGAACAGGAAGAAGTCGGCCACCTCGCCGGTGCCGGGCTCGTGCCGCTCGGGCACGCTCGCGGTCTGGACGTGGCCGACGATCGGCATCAGGGCGCGCAGCCGCGTCGTCACGTCGCCGTGCAGGATCTGGCAGTGGTAGAGGTCGAACTGCAGCTTCAGGTTCGGCAGGGCCAGCGCGCGGATCAGGTCGGCCGCCCGGCCGAAATCGTTGAGGAAATAGCCCGGCATGTTGCGGCCGTTGATCGGCTCCAGGACGAGGTCGAGGCCGGCCGGCGCCAGCCGCTCCGCCGTCCAGGTCACGGCCCGGCGGTAGGATTCGATCGCCTTCGGATCGTCCCATGGGGCGAGGCCCGCCATGAGGTGGAGCCGGCCGACGCCGGTCGCCTCGGCGTAGCGGAGCGCCGTGTCGACACCCGCCTTCAGCTCGTCGAACCGCTCGGGGAAGGCGGCGATCCCGCGCTCGCCCTTGGCGAAGTCGCCCGGCGGCAGGTTGAACAGGGCCTGGGTCAGGCCGTTCGCCCGGAGCCGCGCGCCGATGTCTTCCGGCGCATGCTCGTAGGGGAACAGGAACTCGACGGCGTCGAACCCGGCCCGGGCCGCGGCCTCGAACCGGTCGAGGAACGGCACCTCGTTGAACATCAGGCTCAGGTTGGCGGCGAAGCGCGGCATGGTTCTTGCTCCCTCAAGCCTGGCCCGGGAGCTTGGCTCCCGAGACCTGCGCGTAGAGCCGCGCCACGGAGGCGTCGTCGTCCCGGCCCATGCCGGCGCCGGACGCCATCAGGAACATCTGCAGGGCCGCCGCCGCCACCGGGACCGGGCACTTCTCGGCCCGGGCCATGTCCTGCACGATGCCGAGATCCTTGACGAAGATGTCGACCGCGCTCTTCGGGCTGTAGTCGGCATCGAGGATGTGCGGCACCCGGTTCTCGAACATCCACGAATTGCCGGCCGACTTGGTGATCACCTCGTAGACGCGCCGGAGGTCGAGCCCCTGCTTGGCCGCGAAGGCCATCGCCTCGGCGGCGGCGGCGATGTGCACGCCCGCGAGCAGCTGGTTGATCATCTTGAAGGCCGCGCCCTGGCCGGCCGCGTCGCCGAGCTCGTAGAGCGTGCCCGCCATGGCATCGAGGGCGGGCCGCGCCTTCGCGAAGGCCGCCGCCGAGCCCGAGGCCAGGAAGGTGAGCCCGCCATCCGCCGCGCGGGCCGCGCCGCCGCTCATCGGGGCGTCGAGGTAGTGGCGGCCGGTGGCCTCCAGCCGCGCCGCCAGCGCCCGGGCGACGGCGGGGTCCATGGTGGCGGAGGAGACGAACACCGCGCCCGCGGGCATCGCGGCGGCGGCGCCGTCCTCGCCGAACAGCACCGCCTCGGTCTGGGCGGCGTTGACCACCACGCTCACCACCACGTCGGCGTCCCGCGCCGCCTCGGCCGGGTTCGCGGCGCCCCGGCCACCGGCCGCCTCAAAGCGGGCGACCGCCTCCGGGTTCACGTCGCAGGCGGCCACGGAAAAACCCGCCCGGAGGAGCGAGCCGGCCATGCCGGAGCCCATGGAGCCCAGGCCGATCACCGCGGCGCGGTGTGTTGCGTTGGTCATCGGGGGCGGCTCCTGCGTGAAGGGGAGGGCGCCTCTGCATCACCGCGTGAGGCGCGGGTCCCCTCTCCCGTGCGGGAGAGGGACAGGGTGATTGTCGAGAACGTTCCGGAGAGGTCGCATCCCTCACCCCAACCCTCTCCCGCACGGGAGAGAGGGCAGGTCGCGCCCGGATCAGAGGTCAGCGGTTGACCATCCGGGCGGGCGTCACGAACACGCAGACCGAGCCGACCACCAGCATCGCGGCCAGCGCGTAGAGGCCCGTGGCGGTGCTGCCGGTGGCGTCGCGGAGCGCCCCGATCACGTACGGGCTGACGAAGCCCGCGAGGTTGCCCACCGAGTTGATCAGCGCGATGCCGGCCGCCGCGCCCGCGCCGCTGAGGAACGCCGTGGGCAGCGACCAGAACAGGGGCGAGCAGGTCAGCACGCCGGCCGCCGCCACCGAGAGCGCCGCGACGGCGAGCGTCGTCGAGCCGGCATTGGCCGAGACCACGAAGCCGGCGGCGCCGATCAGCGCCGGGATGATCAGGTGCCAGCGGCGCTCGCGCATCCGGTCGGCGGAGAGGCCCAGCAGGACCATCACGATCGCCGCGCAGACGAACGGGATCGCGCTGATCAGGCCGATGTTGAAGTTGCCCTGCACGCCCGACGCCTTGACGATCGTCGGCATCCAGAAGGTCAGCCCGTACTGGCCGGTGACGAACGCGAAGTAGATCAGGCTCATGAACCACACGCGGCCGTTGCGGAACACGGTGGCGATAGAGTGCGGGCTCGACTCCTTGCCCTGGTTGTCGGCCGCGATGTCGTGCTCGAGGAGCTGCTTCTCGGACTCGGTCAGCCACTTGGCCTCGGCGGGGCGGTTGTCGAGGTAGAGGAACACCGCGAGGCCGATCAGCACCGCCGGCACCGCCTCGATCAGGAACATCCACTGCCAGCCCGACAGGCCGTGGGCGCCGTTGAACGCGTCCATGATCCAGCCGGAGAGCGGGTTGCCGAAGATGCCGGAGATCGGGATCGCCGCCATGAACACCGCGATCACCTTGGCCCGGCGATGGGCCGGGAACCACGAGGTCGTGTAGAGGATGACGCCCGGGTAGAACCCGGCCTCGGCGAGACCGAGGAGGAAGCGCATCCCGTAGAAGCTCCACTCGGAGTTCACGAACAGGAACGCGCCGGAGATCACCCCCCAGGTGATCATGATCCGGGCGATCCACACGCGGGCGCCGACCCGGTGCAGGATCACGTTCGAGGGCACCTCGAACAGGAAGTAGCCGAGGAAGAAGATGCCGGCGCCGAGGCCGTAGACCGTCTCGGAGAACTTCAGCTCCTGGGACATCTGGAGCTTGGCGAAGCCGACATTCACCCGGTCGAGATACGCCACCACGTAGCAGAGCATCAGGAACGGCACGAGGCGCCAGAACACCTTCGCGTAGGTGCGGTCGGCGAAGGATTTCTGGTCCGCGGCTGCGGAGGCGCTCCCCAGCGGAGCGGCTTGGACCGGCATGGCGTACTCCCTGGTCCGGGCCGCACGGCCGCCGGACATTCGTCTTCACCGCTCGTCGGGCGGCGCTGGAGCGGTGCCATATCGCCTTTTGGCAGCGCTGCCAATCCGGTTGTGCGGAATAATGCAGGCGGCTATGTCGGTGAGGCGCGATGACGATGACGGGCGCGACGGGCTCCCTCTCCCGTGCAGGAGAGGGTCGGGGTGAGGGACCAGACGCTTCAGGACGGTGCACGTCATCGACGCGCATGCTGACCCAGCCTCTTCCGGAGCGGTCGTACCCCTCACCCTGACCCTCTCCCGCACGGGAGAGGGGACCCGCGCCTACCCGGATCCGTCCGGCTCAATGGCGACGTCATCGCAAGAAAACCGCGCCGGGAGAGCGGGGCCATGGACGACATCCAGACGCCGGGGCGGCTCGTGACCCTCACCGACGTCGCCCGCGCGGCCGGTGTCGGCGAGAGCACGGTCTCGCGGGTCCTGCGCAACCACGGCTCCTACTCCAAGCGCGCCGGCGAGCGGGTGGCGGAGGCGGTGGCCCGCCTCGGCTACGTGCCGAACCGCCTCGCCGGCAGCCTCGCCGGCCAGGGGGCGAGCGCGCGGCTCGTCGGCGTCGTCATCCCGTCGCTCGCCAACGTGGTCTTCCCCGACCTGCTGCGCGGCCTCACCGCGGCCCTCGACGCCGCGGGGATCCCCTGCGTGATCGGCGTCAGCGACTACGACCCGGACCGGGAGGAGGCGCTGGCCGCCGCGCTCCTGTCCTGGCGGCCGGCGGCGCTGCTGCTCACCGGGCTGGAGCACAATCCCGGGACGGTGGCCCTCGCCAAGGCCGGGGGGGTGCGCGTGGTCGAGATGATCGACACGGACGGGGAGGGGATCGACACCGTGGTCGGCTTCTCCAACCGGGCCGTGGGGGCGGCGAGCGCCCGGCACCTCGTCGCGCGCGGCTATCGCCGCATGGCCTATCTCGGGCACGATCTCGCGGTCGACCTGCGGGCGGGCAAGCGGCTGGCCGGGTTCGAGCAAGCCCTGGCGGAGGCGGGTTTGGCGCTCTGTGGCAAGGAAATCCGGCCGGGGCCGTCCTCGCCGGCCTCGGGCCGGGCCGGGCTGGAGGCGCTGCTGACGCGCGTGCCCGATCTCGACGCGGTCTACTTCTCCAACGACGACATGGCGCTCGGCGGCTACTTCGCCTGCCTGTCGGCAGGGCTGGCGGTGCCGGGACGGATCGCGCTGTTCGGCTTCAACGGGCTCGACTTCGCGGCGGCGATGCCCCAGCCCCTGTCGACGGTGCGCACGCCGCGCCTGGAGATCGGCCGGCGGGCCGCCGCCTGCCTGACCGGCGAAGGCCCGAGAAAAATCGATCTCGGGTTCGAGTTGATCGAGGGAGCGACCGCATGAGCGACGAGAGCCGGCTGCGCGAGGAGATCTGCCGCTACGGCCGCTCGCTGTTCGAGCGCGGCCTGACGCCGGGCTCGTCCGGCAACATCTCGCTGCGCCTGCCCGACGGCGGCTGGCTGGTGACGCCGACCAACGCGTCGCTCGGATTCCTCGACCCGGCGCGGATCTCGCGGCTGGACGATGCGGGGCGGCTGGTGTCGGGCGACAAGCCCACCAAGGAGATCCCACTGCACAGCGCGCTCTACGAGAGCCGGAGCGAGGCCAAGGCCATCGTCCACCTGCACTCGACCCACGCGGTGGCGGTGTCGATGCTGCCGGAGATCGACCCGCGTCAGGTGCTGCCGCCGCTGACGCCCTACTACCTGATGCGCACCGGCGGCACGGCGCTCGTGCCCTACTATCGCCCGGGCGACCCAGCCGTGGCGGACGCGATCCGGGGCCTGGCCGGGAAGTACAGCTCGGTGCTGCTCGCCAATCACGGCCCGGTGGTGGCCGGCGACAGCCTGGAGGGCGCGGTCTTCGCCACCGAGGAGCTGGAGGAGACCGCCAAGCTCTACCTGCTCCTGCGGAACCTCAACCCGCGGCCGCTGAGCCCCGGGCAGGTCGCCGATCTGGTGAGCCATTTCGGCCTGACCCTGCCGGAGCCGGACGACCATGCCGGGCACGATCACGGGTGAGGGTGCCTCGGGGTCGGTGCGAGGCGCGACGCACCCCCTCTCCCGTGCGGGAGAGGGGACCCGCGCCCGATTCCGCGCTCGGCGCGCCGACGCTCACCCCTCGATCTTCGTGAACTCCGCCACCTCCCGCGTCGCGGCCCGCAGCGCGTTGAGCAGAGCCAAGCGGTTCTCGCGGAGCTTCGGATCGGGCGCGTTGACGGTCACGTCCTGGAAGAACGCGTCCACGGGCGCGCGGAGCGTCGAGAGCGCCTGCATCGCCCCGGCGAAATCCTCGCGGGCCACGGACGCCGAGGCGGTCTCCCGCGCCTTCGCCAGGGCCTCGGCCAGGGCGCGCTCGGCCGGCTCGCCCGCGGCGGCGAGGGCGGCGTCGGGCGCGGAATCGTAGGCGCGGCCGTCCTTCTTCTCCTCGATCCGCAGGATGTTGGCCGCGCGCTTGTAGCCCGCGAGCAGGTTCTTCCCGTCCTCGGTGTCGAGGAAGGTGGCCAGCGCCTCGACGCGGCGCACGACCATCAGCAGGTCGTCCTGGCCGGGCAGGGCGAAGACGGCGTCGATCAGATCGTGGCGGGCGCCCTGGTCGCGGAGATAGACCTTCAGGCGGTCTGCGAGGAAGCCGAGGAGATCCCGCGCGTCGGCACCGGCCCGCCCGGCAAGGCCGCGATCCGCCGCGCCGACCTGCTCCAGCAGGCGCAGGCGCAGGCCGCGGTCGAGGATCAGCCGGATCACGCCCAGGGCCGCCCGGCGCAGGGCGAACGGGTCCTTGCTGCCCGTCGGCTTCTCGTCGATCGCCCAGAAGCCCGCCAGCGTGTCGAGCTTGTCGGCGAGCGCCACCGCGATGGAGACCGGGTCGGTCGGCACCCGGTCGGAGGGGCCGAGCGGCTTGTAGTGCTCCTCGATGGCGGCGCAGACGCTGTCGTGCTCGCCCTGGAGCACCGCGTATTTCCGGCCCATCAGGCCCTGGAGCTCGGGGAACTCGCCGACCATCTCGGTGACGAGGTCGGCCTTGGCGAGGCGGGCGGCGCGCTCGGCGAGCGCCGGGTCGGCGCCCACGCGCGGGGCGAGATCCTTCGCGAGCGCGGCGATGCGGGCGATCCGCTCGCCCTGCGTGCCGAGCTTCTCGTGGAAGACGATGGCGTCGAGCTTGGGCAGGCGCTCTTCCAGGCGGGTGGCCTTGTCGGTCTCCCAGAAGAACTTCGCGTCCGAGAGGCGTGCCCGCACCACCCGCTCGTTGCCGGCGGTGATCGCCTGGCCGCCGTCGGTGGCGACGAGGTTCGAGACCAGGATGAAGGCCGGCGCCAGGTCCTCGGAGCCGCCCTTGCGCAGCACGAAGCACTTCTGGTTCGCCCGGATGGTCGCGCGGATCGCCTCGGCGGGGATGTCGAGGAACGACTCGTCGAACGAGCCCATCAGCACCACCGGCCATTCCACGAGGCCCGACACCTCCTCCAGCAGGCCCTCGTCCTCCAAGAGGTCGAGGCCGCGGGCGAAGGCGAGGTCACGGGCGTCGTGCAGGATCACGTCCTTGCGCCGGTCGGCGTCGAGGATGACCTTCGCGCGCTCCAGCACCTGGATGTAGTCGTCGAACCGGCGCACCTCGATCGCCTCGGGGGCGAGGAACCGGTGGCCGTACGTCACCGTGCCGGCCGCGATCCCGGCGACCGAGACGGGGACCACCTCCGGCGTCTCCGTCTCGGGCCCGAAGGTCGCGACGATCGACTGCAGCGGGCGCACCCAGCGCAGAGAGCCCGGCTCGGCCGAGGCCGCGCCCCAGCGCATGGATTTCGGCCAGGGAAAGGTCCGGACGATCTCGGGCAGGAGTTCGGCCAGGACGTCCAGCGTCTCGCGGCCGGGGCGCTCGATCACCGCGAGGTAGAACTCGCCCTTCTTCGGATCGGTGACGGTCGTGGCCTGGTCGAGGCTCGTCAGACCCGCGCCCTTCAGGAAGCCCTGGACGGCCGCCTCGGGGGCGCCGACCCGCGGGCCGCGGCGCTCCTCGCGCACGGCCTCGCCCCGCGCGGGCAGCCCGGCGATGTGGAGCGCGAGGCGGCGCGGCGTCGAGAACGCCCGGGCGCCCTCGTACAGGAAGCCGCGCGCCACGAGGGCGTCGGTGACGAGCTTCTTGAGATCCTCCGCCGCGCGCCGCTGCATGCGGGCGGGGATCTCTTCCGAGCGGAGTTCGAGCAGGAGGTCGGGCATGGGGCGGCCATATCGCCGCGCCGCACCCCTGTC
The DNA here is from genome assembly GCF_028583545.1 of Methylobacterium sp. NMS14P. NCBI lineage: Bacteria > Pseudomonadati > Pseudomonadota > Alphaproteobacteria > Hyphomicrobiales > Methylobacteriaceae > Methylobacterium > Methylobacterium sp. NMS14P. The sequence continues at coordinate 1,261,406 of NZ_CP087106.1, forward strand.
GAGGGTCGGCGCGCGGGGCTCAGCGCGCCTCGCCCTTGAGGATGGTCGAGAGCTGCCACTTCCGGTCGCCGATCGCGTGGGCGTCGGAGACCTTCCAGCCGCCGTCCTCGCGCACGAGGTCGTACACGATGACGTTGGCGCCGTTGCCGCCCTTGCGCTCGACCGTGACCTTCGCCTGGTCCTTGCCCTCGGTGGCCTCCTTGAAGGTCAGGTTCCTCACCGTGTCGGGCTTCAGGGGCTCGCCGTTCAGGCGGTAGTCGAAGTCGAGGTTGCCGGTGGCGCCGTTGGCCTGCTTCGCGTCGGCGTCGAACAGGCCCTGCAGGCGCTTCGAGTACACGGAGGAGTGATTCGGGTGCGGCTCGGCGTAGAGCTTCTTCACCGTGGCCTCGGGCCCGGGATCGGCCGCCAGCGCGGGGGCGAGGCCGAATCCGAGGAGGCTGAGGGCGAGGATCGTCTTCTTCATTGGGCATGTCCCGCGTCTGCGGACGCGCCGAGGCGCGCCGGTTGGCGGGGGTTGCAACGCGCGAGGGCTCAAGGGGCTCCGCGATGGGGGCCGCTCGGTCATCGCGAGCGCAGCGAAGCGACCCAGGGCAGCGGAACGTCCCTAGCCGTGGCGCCGCTGGATCGCTTCGCTCCGCTCGCAAAGACGGGGCGTGCGAAGTCTGCGACGCGCGCCGGCTTCGTCGGAATGGCTCACGCGCCCCCGGCCGCCGTCTTCAGCCACGCCGCGCCGCAGGCCTTGGCCAGCTCGCGCACGCGCAGGATGTAGCTCTGGCGCTCCGTCACCGAGATCACGCCGCGCGCGTCGAGCAGGTTGAAGACGTGGCTCGCCTTGATGCACTGGTCGTAGGCCGGCTGCGCCATGCGATGGCGCGCGCCCTCCGCGTCCGGCGCGCCCGCCGCGAGGTAGGACCGGCAGGCGGCCTCCGCGTCGGTGAACTGGCGGAACAGCATCGCGGTGTCGGCCGCCTCGAAGTTGTGGCGGGAATATTCCTGCTCGGCCTGCAGGAACACGTCCCCGTAGGTGATCCGGTCGGCGCCCTCGGCGCCGTTGAAGTCGAGGTCGTAGACGTTCTCGACGCCCTGGACGTACATGGCGAGCCGCTCCAGCCCGTAGGTCAGCTCGCCCGCCACCGGCGCGCACTCGAAGCCCGCGACCTGCTGGAAATAGGTAAACTGGGACACCTCCATCCCGTCGCACCAGCACTCCCAGCCGAGACCCCAGGCGCCCAGCGTCGGGCTCTCCCAGTCGTCCTCGACGAAGCGGATGTCGTGGAGCTTCAGGTCGACGCCGATGGCGGCGAGCGAGGCGAGGTAGAGCTCCTGCAGGTTCGGCGGGTTCGGCTTCAGGATGACCTGGAACTGGTAATAGTGCTGGAGCCGGTTGGGGTTCTCGCCGTAGCGGCCGTCCTTGGGCCGGCGCGAGGGCTGGACGTAGGCCGCTTTCCAGGGCTTCGGGCCGAGCGCCCGCAGGGTCGTGGCCGGATGGAACGTGCCGGCGCCGACCTCCATGTCGTAGGGCTGGAGGATCACGCAGCCCTGCGCCGCCCAGAATTCCTGAAGCGTCAGGATCAGACCCTGGAAGGATTTTTTCTCGGACATCGGTCTCGGAAGCTCGGGATCGCGCGTCGGCTCGGGCCGCCGGCGGGCCGGTTTAGGTGCGGGCGCGCGGGGGTGCAAGGCGAAGGGTGTCGACCGCGGGAGCGCGGCGCCGGCATCCCGGGTTGCCTCTGCGGTCCCGATGATGGTCCGCTGGCCGCGCACCCACGGAGAGAATCATGGATCCTGACCTCGCGATCCGCCCGATCGGCCCCGGCGACCGGGACGCTTGGCTGCCGCTCTGGCGGGGCTACCAGGCGTTCTACAAGGTCGACCTGTCGGACGCCGTCACCGACACGACCTGGCAGCGCCTCAACGATCCGGCCGAGCCGGTGGACGGCGCCCTAGCGTGGCGCGGCGCCGAGGCGGTCGGCCTCGTCCACCACATCCGCCACCGCTCGGCCTGGACGGTCGGCGACTACTGCTACCTTCAGGACCTGTTCGTGGCGGACGGCACCCGCGGGCTCGGGATCGGCCGTCGGCTGATCGAGCACGTCTACGCGGCCGCGCAGGCCGCCGGCTGCTCCCGCGTCCACTGGCTGACGCACGAGACCAACGCGGACGCGATGCAGCTTTACGACCGGATCGCCGAGAAGTCGGGCTTCGTGCAGTACCGCAGGATCTTCTGAGCGCCGGCGCCCCGCGTGCGCCGGGACACCCAAGCGTGGCGGTTTTTGGGCGATAAACCGGAACCGCCGAGCTGACGGCCAAGTTATCAGCGCAACAGGGGATCTCGGCACCTCAGCGCTGCCGAATATTAGACGTCGGACGACCCGTCATGTTCAATGCTCGCACCCGCACCACCTTCGGCCGCAAGAACATCGCCGTCTTCGCCGCGCTCGCCATCTCGTCGCTGGCCGCCACGCCCTTCGTGATGAGCGCCAGCCGCGCACTCGCCACGTCCGAGGACCAGCCGGTGGCCGCGACCCTGCGGGTCGAGCCGGTGGAGGTCGCCCCCGTGGCGGCCGCGCCGAAGGCTGAGGGAAGCTGCCTGCGCAAGGTGCGGGTGGTCTACAGCGGCTACGGCCAGTCGGCGGACGGCTGCGCGGCCCACTGACGCCCGCGCCCCGACTCAGACGTGGGCCGGTGCGGTCCCGGCCAGACGCTTGAGATGGAGCTCCTCCAGGTCGATCTCCGTCTCCAGCTGCCGCAGAACCGAGCTGTGGATCCGGTTCTGCCGGTGCAGGTCGATCAGGGCCGACCGGCCTGAGCGCACGGCGAGCAGCGCGGCGGCGAAGTGCTCGGTCTTCTCGGCCTCCAGCGCCGCCCGCTCGTCGCGGTCCCGCGAGGACGCCCGCACCCGGCGGCGGTACTCCTCCACGAGGCGCGGGTGCTGCGGCGCCCCGGTCTCGGGGAACACCAGGCCTTCCAGGGCGGCGAGCCCGGCCTCGTTCACGACCACGCGGGCCATCGGCGCGTCGAGATGGCCGTCGGGGAGGTGCGCCGCGGGGTCGAGGCGCAGCCGCCGGATCAGCGGCCCCAGCGTCGTGCCCTGCACCAGCACGGTGAACAGGATGACCGCGAAGGCCGCGACCAGGATCGCGTCGCGGCCCGGGAAGTCCACCGGCAGCGCCAGGGCGGCCGCCAGGGTCACGACCCCGCGCATGCCGGCCCACCCGACGATCAGCGGCACCGCCGGGTTCGGCGACGGTTCCTGCGCGCGGAACCGCGGCGACAGGAGCCGCCGCAGGTAGACGGCGGGGAACACCCAGAGCAGGCGAGCGACCACGCAGGTTGCCGTGACGGCGAGGGCCAGCGGCAGCTCCGCCGAGAGCGCCCCCAGCTGGCCGCCGGTCCGGGCCAGCACGCCGCGGAGCGCCAGCCCGATCAGGACGAAGACCAGGGCCTCCAGCACGAAGACCACGAACTCCCACACCGCCACGGAGTGGCGGCGGGCATGCGCGTCGAAGGTCTCGTGCTCCCGGCCGCCCATCATCAGGCCGCAGGCGACCACGGCCAGGACGCCGGAGGCGTGGATCTCCTCGGCCGCGAGGTAGGCGACGTAGGCCGCGAGGAAGCTCAGCACCGTGATGGCGTTGGCGTCGTGCATCCGCCGCATCACCAGGGTCACCGCCACCCCGCACGCGATCCCGACCGCGACGCCCGCCACCGCGAGCCACGCGAAGCTGCCGGCCGCCGCCCAGGCGCTGAAGGTGCCGGTGAGCGCCGCCGCCACCGCGAAGCGGTAGAGCACGAGGCCCGAGGCGTCGTTCACGAGGCTCTCGCCCTCCAGGACCGTGATCATCCGGCGGGGCAGGGCGACGCGGGCCAGCACCGCCTTGGCAGCCACCGCGTCCGGCGGCGAGACGATGGCGCCGAGGGCGAAGCAGGCGGCCCAGGGCAGGGACGGCACCACCGCGTGGGCGACGAGCCCGACCACGAGGGTCGTGAACAGGACCGCGCCGAGCGACAGGGACAGGATCGGGCCGAGGCTCGCCCGGAAGTCGCGCCAGACGGTGAAGTAGGCGGATTCGAGCAGGAGCGGCGGCAGGAACAGGACCATGATCAGGTCCGGGTCGAGATCGAAGGCCGGCAGGCCCGGCACCACCGCCAGCGCCATGCCGCCGACGACGAGGGCGGCGGCCGGCGGGAAGCCCAGGCGCCCGGCCGCCAGCGACAGCAGCAGGGCCGCGCCGAGGAGGCCGAGGATCAGCTCGAACAGGGCGACGGAGGTCATCGGTGGATCGGGCCCGGCGCTGGATCTGCGGGAAGCGCGGCCGTTCTAGGACGTTTCCTGGTCGGATGAATACCGCGTCGGCCGAAGGTCCGCCGAGGGTCGCGGCGCGGGCCGCGACCTAGAGCGCCCCTTCCCGCACGGCACCCGGATCGGCCAGCGCGTGCAGGATGCGCGCGGCGCTGTGGGCGAAGCGCAGCGTCACGGCCTTGCGGCGGGCGCCGCTCAGCGGGTGCTCGGGCGGTTCCCGCAGGATCCCGGCCCCGTAGGCGTCGGCGACGATCAGGCCGCACTCCTCCGGGATCAGCGACTCGGGCACGTCCTCCGGGATGGCGAAGAAGAACCGGTCGCAGAAGTCGCGGTAATCCGGCCATTTCCGGTCGGCGCGGAAATCGGCCACGCTCGACTTGATCTCTACGATGGTGAGCTTGCCGGCGCCGCAGAGCGCGATCACGTCGGCGCGGCGGCCGTTGACGAGGGAGAATTCCGGCAGGGTGACACAGCCCATCTCGGAGAACAGCCGGCGCACGCCGCGCTGGATGCGCAGGGCCGTGGGCGATTGCCGCCGGTCGGGCGGCAGCAGCGCCTCGACGGACGGGGGTGCGGAATCGGGAAGGCCGAGGGAAGCGGACATCGAGCTCGGGGGATGCGTCTGCGGGTGCGTCTGTACCGAATCGGGACATCCTGCCAAGTCGCGCCCGCTCCGTCACCTGCGGCGCGGCACCGCCCCGCGGCAGCGCCCCGGGGCGATCACCCGAGGCAGGCCCGGATCGCGTCGAACCCGTCGGTGAGCGCGGCCGGGCCGGGCTGCAGGATCAGCGGCGACTTGATCTCGTGGATGCGCCCGTCGCGCACCGCCGGGATCGCGGCCCAGCCGGGCCGGGACCGGATCCGCTCGGCGTTGACCCGCTTGCCGCACCACGAGGCGAGGATCACGTCGGGCGCGGCCGCGATCACCTGCTCGGCGGTGACGATTCGGTCCCTCGCGGCCGGCTGGCGGCTCAACTCCGGGAAGACGTCCCGGCCGCCCGCGAGGCCGATCAGGTCCGAGACCCAGCCGATGCCAGAGATCATCGGCGCGTCCCACTCCTCGAAGTAGACGCGCGGCGGCGGCCGGTCCGGCACCTCTGCGGCGGCCGCGGCCAGCCGCGCCTCGAGGCCCGCCGCCAGGGTCTCGGCCCGCTCCGGCAGGCCCACGAGGGCGCCGAGCGTGCGCACCATCGCGAGGCAGCCCGCTACGTCGCGCTGGTTGAACAGGTGGACCGCCACGCCCGCGCGGGCGAGGTCGGCGACGATGCCGGCCTGGAGGTCCGAGAAGGCCAGGACGAGGTCCGGCGCCAGCGCCAGGATTTTCGGGATGTCCGCGCTGGTGAAGGCCGAGACGCGCGGCTTCTCCCGGCGGACCCGGGGCGGGCGCACCGCGTAGCCCGAGACGCCGACGATCCGCGCCTCCGCGCCCAGAAGGTACAGGGTCTCGACCGTCTCCTCGGTGAGGCAGACGATCCGCTCGGGCGGGAAGCGGCGCATCAGCGGTCGGGCCGGATCATCGGTCGAGCCGGATCATCGGTCGAGCCGCATTATCGGTCGAGCCACGTGAGCAGCCCGGCCCCGGGGGCCAGCAGCACGAAGGCCCAGATCAGGGCGGAGGCGACGTTGGCCAGCTGGAACGGCAGCCGCGCCAGGCCGAGGATCCCGGCGAAGAGCGGGACCAGGGCGCGGGCCGGCCCGAAGAAGCGTCCCAGCGCCACCGCGGCGATGCCCCAGCGGCCGATGAAGGCCTCGGCCTTGGCCATGAGCTCGGGATAGCGCCGCAGCGGCCACTTGGTCTTCGCCCCCGGCCCGAGCCAGCGCCCGGCCTCGTACGAGATCCAGTCGCCGAGGGCGGCCCCGAGCGCCGCGGCGATCACCACCGGCCAGAACGGGATGTCGGCGCCGCCGACGAGGGCCCCGATGCCGACCAGGATCACGGTCGCCGGGACGAACAGCGACAGGATCGCGATCGATTCGCAGAAGGCGAGGCCGCCCGCGATGACCGGCGTCCAGGCCTTGTGCGCCTCCACGAAGGCGAGGGTCGAGGTGCGCAGGGCTTCGATGTCCATGGGGCTCCGAACGGGGCTCTGGGAGTAGGAGGAGGGTCGGTCCCATCTGAGGCGCGCGGGGGAGGGCGGCAAGGGACAGGGGTGCAGCCGGCGCGGGAACCGGCTAACCGTAGCGGGACAACGAGCGAGTCCCGCGTTGAACGTCCTGTCGATCCAGTCCCACGTCGCCTACGGCCATGTCGGCAACGCCTCCGCGGTGTTCCCGATGCAGCGTCTCGGGGTCGAGGTCTGGCCGGTCCACACCGTGCAGTTCTCCAACCACACCGGCTACGGGGCGTGGCGCGGCCCCGTCTTCGACGCGGCGATGATCCGCGAGGTGGTGCGCGGCATCGGCGAGCGCGGGGTCCTGGGCCGCTGCGACGCGGTCCTGTCGGGCTACATGGGCTCGGCCGAGATCGGCGCCGCGATCCTGGAGGCGGTGGACGCGGTTCGGGCGGCAAACCCTCGGGCGCTCTACTGCTGCGACCCGGTGATCGGCGACGTCGAGGAGGGCGTCTACGTGCGGCCGGGCATCGAGGCGTTCCTGCGCGAGCGCGCGGTCCCGGCCGCCGACATCCTCACCCCCAACCAGTTCGAGCTCGGCCTCCTCACCGGCCTGCCGAGCGGCACCCTGGCGGAGGCCGGGGCCGCGATCGCGGCGCTCCGGGCGCGCGGGCCGCGGGTGGTCCTGGTCACCTCGGCGCTCTGCGCCGACACGCCGTCCGACAGCATCGACCTGCTCGCGGGCGCGGAGGGGCGGGTGTTCCGGGTCCGGACGCCCCGGCTCGCCATCGCGGTGAACGGGGCCGGCGACTGCATCGCGGCGCTGTTCCTGGTGCACTACGCCCGGACCGGCTCGGCCGAGGCGGCGCTGGGCGCCGCGGCGGCCTCGATCTACGGGCTGCTCAAGCGCACCGCCGAGGCGGGGTCGCGGGAGATCCTGACGGTGGCCGCGCAGGACGAGTACGTGAATCCGAGCGCGCGGTTTCCGGTCGAGGCGGTCTGAGGCGACCCCGGCAAACCGCTCCGCCCAAGTCCGTAGAGAGCAGCAAGGATCGACCCGATGGCGCGCCGCTTCGTCACCCTCGACGTGTTCACCGAGCGGAGGCTCGCCGGCAATCCCCTCGCCGTGGTGCTCGACGCGGAGGGGCTCGACACCGCGGCCATGCAGGCCATCGCGCGGGAGTTCAACCTGTCGGAGACGGTCTTCGTCCTCCCGCCCGCGGAGGCCCGGCACCGGGCGGCGCTGCGCATCTTCACCCCCGCCCGGGAGCTGCCCTTCGCCGGGCACCCGACGGTGGGCACCGCCGTGCTGCTGGCGCTGCAGGACCCGACCCGGGGCGACGCCCGGGCCTTCGGCCTGGAGGAGGGGATCGGGATCGTCCCCTGCGTGGTCGAGACCCTGGCGGACGGGACCGGCGGACGGGCCCGGTTCCGCCTCCCGGTCCTGCCGGACTACCTCGGTCCCGGCCCCGATCCCGCGGTGCTGGCGCGGCTCCTGGGCCTCGAGCCCGGCGACATCGGCACCGGCCGGCACGCGCCGAGCCGCCACGGCGTGGGGCCGACCTTCACCTGCGTGCCGGTGGCGTCGATCGCCGCGCTCGACGCCGCCCGGACGGCCCAGGCGCCCGATCCGGCCGACGGGCTCTACCTCTACGCCCCGGATCCCGAGGGCACCGGCCAGCGCTGGCGCGTCCGCATGTTCGCGCCGAATGTCGGCGTGCCGGAGGATCCCGCCACCGGCTCGGCGGCCTCCGCCTTCGCGGGGGTGCTGATGCAGTTCGAGGCGCTGGGCGACGGCACCCACGACGTGGCGATCCGCCAGGGCGAGGCGATGGGGCGGCCGAGCGACATCGCGCTCCAGCTCACGATCGCGGCCGGCGCCCTGCAGGGCGTCGAGATCGGCGGCGCCGCCGTGATCCTGTCGGACGGCAGCCTGCATGTCTGACAACTTCTCCGACGGCTTCCGGATCACCCGGGTCGCGGACGTGGCGGCGCGGTTCGTGGACCACGACTGGGCCTTCCCCCGCGTGCACGAAGCCGCCATCGCGGCCCACTGGCAGGCCCGGTTGCAGCGCAGCCCCGGCATGTTCGACGGGACCGTCCTGCTGTGCTGCGACCACGCCGTCGCCGACGGGGTCGCCCGCCTCGACCTGTTCGCGACGCGCTACGCGACCTTCACCTACTACCGGGACAGGCCCCGCGCCGAGGCTCGCATCGCCAACGCCTTCGCGGCGATCGTGCCCTGGACGGCGGACGGCGCCGTCCTGCTCGGCGAGATGGGCGCCCACACGGCCAATGCCGGCCAGCTCTACTTCCCCTGCGGCACCCCGGATCCGGACGACGTGCGCGGGGCGCGGGTCGATCTCACCGGCAGCGCCGCCCGGGAACTCGCCGAGGAGACCGGCCTCGCGCTGCCGGCCGGGGCCGAGACGGACTGGGTGCTGCTGGAGGGGGAGGGCCAGCTCGCCTTCCTGCGGCCGGTGCGCTTCCCCGAGCCGGCGGCGCGGCTCGTGGCCCGGATCGCCGACCATCTCGGCGCCGAGGCCGAGCCGGAACTCGCCGGGATGCACGTGGTGCGGGGCCGCGACGACATCGACTCCGCGCGGATGCCGGGCTTCGTGCGGGCCTACCTGGCGGACGCGTTCCCGCCCGCCCGCTGACCGGCGCGGCGCGTGGGGAAAGACGTTCGTCTCCCGGCGCGCGTCGATCGGATGTCATCTCGCGCGCAGAGCGCGGACGATACAGATTTTCGTTTCATTGACCGCCCTCGCGGCAAGCATAAACTCGGCCGCCCACAGAACAGCCCGGCACAGCGCGGGCATCGGATCGCGGCAGGCCCCATGCACATCGGATCTCACGCGCGCCCCGGCAGCCGCCGGCTCGCCGGGGCGCTGCTCGCCGCCGCGCTGACGCTGGCCACGACGACGCTGGCCGCGGTGGCGGCCCGCGCGGACGAGGTCGTCCTGCGGGTCGGCGACCAGAAGGGCGGGAACCGGTCGCTCCTCGAGATCGCCGGCTACGCGAAGGATCTGCCCTACCGGATCGCGTGGTCGGAATTCCCCGCCGCCGCGCCGATCCTGGAGGCGCTCAACGCCGGCGCCCTCGATGTCGGCTACACCGGCGACCTCTCCTTCCTCACCGTCGTCGCGGCCGGGGCACCGATCAAGGCGATCGGCGGCACCAAGTCGGATCCGCGGACGCAGGCGATCCTGGTCCGCGCGGATTCACCGATCCGCTCGGCCGCCGACCTGAAGGGGAAGCGGCTCGCCGGCACCCGCGGCGGCTGGGGCCAGTTCCTGATCGGCGCGACGCTGGAGAAGGCCGGGATCGCGCCGTCCGAGGCCACCTTCGCGCCGCTCAACCCGGTCGACGCCAAGGTCGCGCTGATGGCCGGCTCGGTGGATGCCTGGGCGGTCTGGGAGCCCTACGTCGCGTTCGCGACGCTCAAGGACAAGGCCCGGCCGATCGCGGACGGCGCGGGCCTCACGCCGACCATCACCTTCATCGTCGCCTCGGACAGCGCCATCGCCACCAAGCGGGCGGCCCTCCAGGACTTCCTGCGCCGCCTGAACCGGGCGCGGCTCTGGTCGCTGGACCACCTCGACGCCTACGCCCGGAACACGGCCGCGCTGACCAAGATGCCGGAGGATGTCCTGCGCGCGGCCTACACGGCGCAGCGGACCAGCCCGATCGCGCTCGACGACGGCGTCGTGGCGGAGGTCCAGGAGGCCTCGGACCGGGCGACGCGGTACGGCATCCTGTCGAAGACCCTCGACGTCGGCCGGGCCGTGGACCGGAGCTTCGCGGCCGCGGCCTCGAACTGAGGGGCGACAGCCGTCACGCATCCGCGATTTTTGCGGCACTGCGGGAGCTTCGCTGTTTCCGGCACGTTCACCAGGGGCTCCCCGCAGCGGCACGTGGCCGGGCGGGTCGCGTTCCGGAGTGTCCATGTCCGATTCCCGTCGTCCCGCATCGCAGGCCCGCGCGACCCGCTCGCGCATCCAGGAAGGCCAACCCTATCCCCTCGGTGCCACCTGGGACGGGCTCGGGGTCAATTTCGCGCTGTTCTCGGCCCACGCCACCAAGGTCGAGCTCTGCCTGTTCGACGACCAGGGCGAGCAGGAGATCGAGCGCATCGAGCTGCCCGAGTACACGGACGAGATCTGGCACGGCTACCTGCCCGACGCGCGCCCCGGCACGATCTACGGCTACCGCGTCCACGGCCCCTACGAGCCGAAGGCCGGACACCGGTTCAATCCCAACAAGCTGCTGATCGACCCCTACGCCAAGGGGCTCGTCGGCTCGATCACCTGGAACCCGGCCCTGTTCGGCTACCAGATGGAGACCGGCGACGACCTGACCTTCGACGAGCGCGACAGCGCCCCCTACACGCGCCGCTCCCGCGTCATCGACCCGGCCTTCACCTGGGGACGGCACCGCAAGCCGCTGATCCCGTGGGAGAAGACCATCGTGTACGAGGCCCACGTCAAGGGTATGACCAAGCTCGACCCGCGGGTGCCGGAGAAGCTGCGCGGCACCTACGCCGGCCTCGGCACCCGGGACGTGCTCGACTACATCAAGAGCCTCGGCGTCACCTCGGTGGAGCTGCTGCCGGTCCACGCCTTCGTGCAGGACGATTACCTGCAGCAGAAGGACCTAGTGAATTACTGGGGCTACAACACGATCTCGTTCTTCACGCCCGCACGGCGCTACGCCGCGGTGCCGGATTTCGCCTTCTCCGAGTTCAAGGAGATGGTCTCGCGCTTCCACGGCGCCGGCCTCGAGGTGATCCTCGACGTGGTCTACAACCACACCGCCGAGGGCAACGAGAAGGGCCCGACCCTGTCGTTCAAGGGCGTCGACAACGCCTCCTACTACCGGCTGCTGCCGGACGAGCCGCGCTACTACATCAACGACACCGGCACCGGGAACACGTTCAACCTGTCGCACCCGCGGGTGCTGCAGCTCGTGACCGATTCCCTGCGCTACTGGGCGCAGGAGATGCAGGTCGACGGGTTCCGCTTCGACCTCGCCACGATCCTGGGCCGCGAGCCCTACGGCTTCGACGAGGGCGGCGGCTTCCTCGACACCTGCCGGCAGGACCCGGTGCTCAACAACGTCAAGCTCATCGCCGAGCCGTGGGATTGCGGCCCGGGCGGCTACCAGGTCGGCGGCTTCCCGCCCGGCTGGGCCGAGTGGAACGACCGGTTCCGCGACGACGTCCGCGCCTACTGGAAGGGCGACGGCGGGCTGCTGCCGGACCTAGCGGCGCGCGTCTCGGGCTCGGCCGACAAGTTCAACAAGCGCGGGCGCAAGCCCTGGGCCTCGGTGAACTTCCTCACCGCCCACGACGGCTTCACCCTGCACGACACGGTCTCGTACAACGACAAGCACAACGAGGCGAACGGCGAGGGCAACCGCGACGGCCACTCGCACAACCTCTCGTACAATTACGGGGTGGAGGGCCCGACGGACGATCCAGAGATCCGGGCGGTGCGCCTGCGCCAGATGCGCAACATGCTGGCGACCCTGTTCCTGTCCCGCGGCACGCCGATGCTGCTTGCCGGCGACGAGTTCGCCCGGACCCAGAAGGGCAACAACAACGCCTACTGCCAGGACAACGAGGTCTCTTGGCTCGACTGGGGGGCGATCGGCGACGAGGAGCGGGATCTCGCCGAGTTCACCCAGCGCCTGATCATCCTGCGCAACGCCCTGCCGATCCTGAGCCGCGGGCGGTTCCTCACCGGCCAGTACGACGAGGAGTTCGGCGTCAAGGACGTGACGTGGCTGCGCCCGGACGGCAGCGAGATGGCCGGCGAGAACTGGTCGGACGGCGAGGCCCGGGCCTTCGCGGTCCAGCTCGACGGGCGCGCCCAGGCTACCGGCCTGCACCGCCGCGGCGGCGACGCGACCCTGCTGATCATGTTCAACGCCTACCACGACCTCGTGACGTTTACGCTGCCGGAATCGGTCGGCGGCGTGGCCTGGACGCGGCTCCTCGACACCAACCTGCCCGACAGCCAGGACGTGGAGAGCTTCAAGTTCGGCTCCGGCTACGACGTGACCGGGCGCTCGCTCCTGATGTTCGTCCTGAAGCCCGAGGACAGCCCCGGGACGGAGGATAACGCCATGGAGCGCTCCTACCAGCACGTGATGCAGGCCTTCGAGCGGGCGAACGTGGAGCACGTCCGCTTCCACCTCGACGACGCCGAGGGGTGAGGGACGCAGCCGGGCGGTTTTCGCACCGCCCGGCCGACTGCGCCTTGCGCCGAGCGGCGCACCCGGCTAACAGCACGGCACCGCGCGGCCCTGGCCGCGCCCGCCGCGCCGCGTGCGCGCCCGGGTGCCCGGTTCGCGGACGGAGGGGTGGCCGAGTGGTTGAAGGCGCACGCCTGGAAAGTGTGTATACCGGAAACGGTATCGCGGGTTCGAATCCCGCTCCCTCCGCCAACCTGCGCTGATTTTACTAGCGAATTTCCGAGGCAGGCGCATCTACCCCACCAGCGGCCGGGACGTGATGGCCAAGGAACCTCCGACCGTCTCCGAGCTGCGCGAGGCCGCCGAGATCTCCGACGACGAGATCAACGCCGCGGTCGACGTGGTGCTGGCGGATCTGGCCACCGAGGCCTACCCGCTCGCGAAGGGCTGGACCCTCGACCTCGTCGACACGCTGCGCACGAACACCCGCGCGGCCGAAGCGCGGACCACCGACAAGGCGGCCTGGAAGCGGAACATGGTCCGGACCGCGATCCTGCTGGCGCATCCGGTGAAGGGATGAGCGATCCCGACGCTGAGCGTGTAGCGACCGTCGAGCGTCTCTCCGAACGGCTGAGCGGCTTCGTTCAGGGAATCGGGATGAGCGGCGCGGACGCGCGCCAGATCATTGAGCGCGTGATCGCGTCCGAGCCGTCCGCCGGCGACCTGATGGCCAAGGCGCGCACCTGGATGCTGATCGCGCTGGGATAGTCATGCTGAAGATGACCGCAACATGACCCCGATGACGCCTGTTGGCTGGCTTCTCTTCGCCGCTATGTGGTTGGCCGGGCCGGTCACTGGGTTCACCGCAGCCAGCCTGACCGCCTACGCTTTGGAGCGGAGGAAGCTTGAGACGCGTGGCGCATTAGTTCTCACGCTCTCCGGGAGCCTGCTCGCGATCTCGACGCTGCTGCTCACGTTCGTCGCAGGGCTGTAGGCGGCGTGCCGTTGACGCCGAAGGTGCCATCGCCGCGAGGCGCGCGACCGCGCCGGGATCTCCGCCCGCGCGTGTTGGCGGCGCTGACGTCCGAGCCGTTGACTGCGACCGAGATAGCAGAGCGTGCAGGCATTCCCGGCCGGGTGCGCGCGATGTACGCCGTCCACGCGCTGGAGCGCCTCGAGGCTAAGGGTCTGGCGTTCAGCGTAATCCGCCGAACGCGGACGCGGTGGCGCTCCGCGGCGGGAAGAGCAACCCCCTTATCGCAACTGCCCCTCTCCTGATAGCTCAGCGCCAAACCTCTCCTGGGCATACGCTTCCAAGTCGAAATCGTCCTCAACGGTTTGATACATGAATCGTTCGGCCATCTCGGTCAGCACGATGTCCGGCTTCACACGATCAACCAATCCGTAATCAATGGACGTCGACCATACGAAATGAACCTCTCGGAACGTCTCAGCCAACAGGATCGTCAGCATGATCGGCGCCCAGTGGCTGAAGCTGTCGCCGAACAGAAGGAGCCGTCTTTTATCATCGACTCTGTTATTGCGGTAAATGACATGGGCCCCAATGTGCAACGTTGAGCCCAGACCTAAGTGCTCGCGTGACTTCACAATTGGACTGGCATAGGCACGAACTGCATCGCGCTGAGGCTGCACGATGATTTGATCTTCTGTCATTGGAGGATCGCACCTGCCGCCGAGATCGCCTGCAAATTCAGGGATGTGCTGCTTTCGCCGCTCTTCGAAATCCCGGACAGGTCGCGCTCCGAGTGCCTTGCATACTCTTTCGTAGGCGAACTGACGCCCCTTGAACGACCAGTGGCTGTCTACCTTAAAATAAAGCTGTGCCCGGTCCTCGGCCGCACTCATCGGCCCAAACAGGTCAATGCAAATCGATCGCCAGCTTCTTTGGCGGCGGACATGTTGAAAGTATGCTAATTTACCCCTGTCCCCAGCAAGCCAGAACGGATCTTCTTCATAGAAGCGACGCGCCGGTGCAAGTTGTACATCGACATTGATATCGCGCATCATATCCGAAAGTATGCTGACCTTCTCTGGCGCAATCATGTGCTTGTACACGATGCCTTAGCTTGAAGTTTTTCTTTGCGGCCAAGGATGATTTGCCGCCATTTTATGAGTGTGTAATCATTTCTATCATTGTTTTTGTACTGCTCAAGCACATTGTTGCTTCCAGCAATGACGAACAAAAATCCATTATGGCCGAGATGGAGATCGCTAGGGACTTTATGTTTATTCATGGCAAATAGATCATCCGCCCGCGCAAGCGGCCCATTTAGACAAAGGGTCGTCGCCTCTCGCAAGCACCGACCTACGGTGAGGCGCAATGCCGATAGGCAGACCAATGATCTAAAGTTTAATGAAATCAGGGCCTCGTCAACCAGAGGGCGATGCTGTTCGCATAAGGGCTGCAGAGGCGTCAAAACGGCAAGCAGCGCATGTGTCGCGGCGGCAACTCCCGCTTCCGCACGATCCGAGCTCGGTCCCTTAGGGTTACCTCGTTCGTCGGCCAATCGAGGCCGGCAGCCTCGAACGTAGCGATTGCCACGGACAGCGGGTAGATGGTCGCGAGTTGCAGCTCGAGCTTGTTGCCGATCCGATCCCACATCTCCACCGTGTAGGGGTCACCCGGCTGCACCGGCGGGATCTTCCTGGCGGGCGGCGGCAGCGTGGTCGCGGCGAGGCAGAGGCGCTCGTATTTCCGCGCGGGCGGCGCCCCGGGCGAGCGCTGGTAGCGGCACGAGGCCGTCAGGTGCCGGAGCAGGTCGAGCGTCGAGATGTCGGCCCCGTCGCGACCGATCAGGCTGGCGACGGTGTACCGACCCGACCGCTTGCAGGTGGCGCAGTCGACGTACACCCGACCGGGATCCGCATCCCCCAGGCGCCCCATTCTGGTTGCTCTCCGCTCGCGAACGGAGAGGGAACAAGCCAGAGCCAGACTCGCATAGCAATGCCTGGCGTGAGCCTTCCCTGATGACAGTGTGGCGGGATGTGGAAGCCTCCATGAAAATCCAACCACGACAATAGCTTATGGTGCCGAGACCCGGCGCCAAGGCGTGAACCGTCGCTGACGGATTTGCGCATGAGCACCGTCTTCGTCGGCACGACACGCATCAACGTGACGTTGTGGCAACACAACTGATCACGTTTTCGTGTATCGACGTGAGTGGAACAACTTAGGAGCGAAGCATGGACCGCTCACGAGGCCCATCACCGAATCGGAATCTGACTTGGCAGCATCTGCAGCCGCGGGAGCAACGCTGGAACGCTCTCGGGCAGCGCCCAGTCATTGCTTGGCTCACAGGCCTTTCAGGGGCAGGCAAGTCAACGATCGCAAACGTTGTGGATCAAGCTCTAACAGCCTCTGGTCGCGCAACAATGGTGTTAGACGGTGACAACCTGCGACATGGACTGAATAGTGACTTAGGCTTTACGGACCGCGACAGAGCTGAAAACGTTCGACGTGTGGCTGAGACAGCAAAATTGGTAGCTGAAGCCGGTTTAATAATAATTGTTTCACTCATATCTCCGTTTTCTGCAGAACGCAAAGCTGCGCGGGCTATTGCTGGCGACGTCGTTTTCCTTGAAGTGTTCGTAGATACACCGCTAACAATCTGTGAAGGCCGAGACCCAAAGGGCTTATATACTCGCGCCCGAGCGGGCATGATCCCGAACTTCACTGGCATCTCAGCGCCCTACGAAGCCCCGATGAAACCTGATGTGACACTCGCAACAGCAGGTCAATCCATCGGTGATACAGCGCAGCCGTTGATCGATATGCTTCTGCAACTTAGCACAGCAGGACACCATTACCTGCCTAATCGACATTCGTCTCAGAGATTTGATGCAATGTGCGACAATGGATTATGACACAGAAGGTCATAATTCATGTTGGCCCACATAAAACTGGGACTACATCAATCCAAAATATGCTCTATGCGCATTCTTTGGGTGATGGCGAGAATTTTGTTTATCCCTTCACTTGCCCCGATCAGACAGGGCAGCACGATTTCGCTCGAACGGCGTCAGACCCCGAAAATCCTACTTTCATCGAGATGCTGACGTGCCTTTCGAGGCTTGAGAAGACGTTTGTTCTCTCAAGTGAAGAGCTTAGCTTCCTTCCGGTCGACTCGTTGCAGAAAATTCGAGAAGCTCTTCCGTCTGCCGAATTTACGATTGTTTATTATCAACGAAACATATTATCTATTCTCCATTCATGGTGGCAAGAATTAGTCAAACATGGCGGCGTCGAAGATTTTCATAAATATGTTCTAAGTGTGATTTCGATGCCAGGGAGGCTACATCTGCTGGTCCCGGATTTATTATTAAGCAACTGGGCGTCTGTTTTTGGAAGAGACTCGATTAAAATTTTTTTATACGACCGAATTTCTGACGTAGCAAAGCAATTCGCTTTCGATTTACTTGGTTTGATCATTTCTTCCAGCAAGCGAACAGAGTTCAACAAATCTTTTGATTACATTGACTGTGAGATGATCCGTCTGTGGAATGTGTGTGGCTTCATCGGAGTGGATGCGATCCAGTCGCAAAAATACGGATTAATGCGCGATCTAGTTGCCGCGAGGGCTAAAGAATGCACGGAAAGCCTGGCCCTGAACTTTGATATCGAGGAATTTTCTAACATAGAGAACACTTTGATTTCCCGTTGGGGAGATCGCATCGAAGGTTTCACTGGCAGCAGGCTGTTTACGCTGCGGGAGAAAACGTACACGTACATCAGTTCGGATTTTTGGACAGATAATCCTGACCTTGTTGCCGCCATGTGCGTCTTTGCGAAAGGCACAGCTGGCCGAGCATACAGAAGTTCGGCAACAGTCACGGCCTCGGATGCATCTAGATCATGCGAGACGAATATGGACGCCTGGGGTCAGATGGAAATTATACTCGGTGCGGCGCGCCAAAGAGAGCAGCTACTCAGATGTCAATTGGCCAAAGAAGCTGAGCGGTCTCAAGCGCTAGAAATAGTTATATCTACGCTTGTTGCCAGCATGAATTGGCGTGGACTTGATCGATCTAAATTCCAGAGGCTGATGACGGATGTAGCCAGGTCGACACCCAATGTAGGACGAGCCGCGAATCGTCATGAAATCTATCTTCATCAATCTCATAAAATTCTATGTGCTAAATAATTTTCTTTTATTCTTGCAATTTTCAACGATGTCGCGTCGAAAACGAAGAATTTAGGGAGCAATGCCTACTAAGATTGGCTGATCGCCACCAAGAAGCGGCACGCGGCCGAGGATGAGGCCGAGCGGCGTCGCGGCGGCCCAGCGCCCCTGGGTTAGAGCAACCTACCCGCCGGCCCGCCGGTCAGCGACTTGCCCGCGCCGGTGACGAGCTTCGAGAACGCCAGCGCGGCGGCTGACGCCTGCGCCTCGGACGGGAAGGTCCGATCAGATTCCATCACCGGCAGATGCGAGGCGTCGAGCAGCACCCAGGTCCAAAGGTGGCGGCCGGTCGATCGGATCTCGAAATGCATGGTCGGCTCCATATGCGAGTGGACATACCGGCACCTTGCGCCCGGAAAAGGCTCGCCGCGTTAATGGCTTGCACGACGCAACATCCTGCGCCGGCTCAGATCGCGCTTGTCCCCGACATCCTTGCAGATCAAAGGCGAGATCAGCCGCGCACCTTGGCCGCGAACTCCCAGACCGGCGGCCCCCGAGGTCTAAATGTCTCTGACGAACATGAAACGAGAGGAAGGATGATCAGGCTGAGCGCTTGAGCTCTATTTGATCATCGTTCGAAGCACCAGCGGCAGGTTGCTGTTTCGGCTTAAGGCTTTGCGTGGGGGTGACAGAGGATGCGTGGCTGCTCGACGATGACGAGCGCCTCAGAGCAAACAACAAGGCAGCGCTCGCAACACATGCCACGGCGCCCCCGATCGGAGCCATAATGACCGAGATCGCCCCCAACGAAGGCCATGTACCCACAATCGAAAGTCCTGCGCCTACGAAGGCCGACAGAACGAGGAAGATGAGGTTCACGATCGCACCCTTCTGCGATAGGCGGCCCGACGTGTCGCCCTCGTGTTCGAAGAACGGGGAGGTTGTATAGCGATCTAAACGGCCGATATGCGGCAACTTCTGAGCGAGAACCCGGTCGCCGTTAGTGCTCATTTGTTGAGCATTGGCCTAAGTATGGCCAAGGTCATTTAGCGCCGTTGGCGCCCCTCATGCGCCGAAATCGCCAACCATGCTCGGACAGGCGCTCGATCAGGTCGCGCCAAGAGGCGACGGCGGGCGGGAGGTCGGACATGACGGCGGGGTACGGCGGAATGGTTGCCGACACGCTAACCGTTCGCTCGGCCCCGCCCCGATCTGCTCACGGGGCGGGGGAGCGCCTGATCTCACCAGCGTGTGAGCCGAGCCGATACGCAACTTGGCTGGGCGCCAGGATGGTCGGCGCCGGTTACCGGGCGGTGCGGGCACCCAACGTGCGAACGTCCCACGTTGAACCCCGCCATGCTATCAGGCCTCGTCGCCCGTCACGGGCGCTGGGATCGGCCACAATGCGATCGCTTCTGCTCGCCGCCTCTCTGCTACTCCTGCCCGCGCCCGCCTTCGCGCTATGCCAGTGCGTCTGTGTCCGCGGCGAGATGAGACCGGTCTGTCAGCAGACGGACCTGATGGTGCCGATTTGCCAAGGGCTGTGCGAGACCACGATCCGGCAAGAGCGCGTGACGACCCCGCTTGCCGGCGGACGAGTGCAGTTCGGCCCCGCCGAGACGACCAACCCTTCGCCTGGCGGGCTCGCATCTGACCAGTTGGATCTCAACACCAACAAGTACGGCCAGCCCTTGGGCACGCCTTCCGAGCTCTCGGGCAGCGTAGGCTCGAGCCTTTCGGGCGCGACAGGCGGCAACGCAAATTCGTTGTCTGGTGGCGCCGCGGCAGGCGGCCGCTGAGCAACGAAAAAGCCCCGCGCGGCGGTGCCGGCGGGGCTGAGTGAATCCCTGGGAGGAATGCAGGTCCGTCGCAAGCCGCGGGCCAGCGCGAGGCACAGAAGCGCTCGCTCGAATGAATCGGTCGGCGCTTGCGGCGCCGCTCGGAATGATGGATCGAGCGCAGGTCTCGCGCTTGGGGATCCATCATGAAGTTGCGCATGCTGCGGCCGTTCCGGCGCCCTCCGTCGTTCGTCAAGGTCCGGCTGCCCGGCTTCGATCCGGCCTACTACCTGAACGCGTATCCCGACGTGCAGATCGCAGGCCTTAATCCGCTCGATCACTATCTGCGGCACGGCTGGAAGGAAGGCCGGGATCCGAGCGCGGGCTTCAGCACCGACGGCTATCTGGCCGCAAACCCCGATGTGGCCTCATCCTGCCACAACCCGCTCGTGCACTTCGTGAACACCGGCTTGGCCGAGGGCCGGAGCGGCTTCTTCAAGGACCCGAAGTCGCCGGCTCCGAAGCCGCGCTGAAGATCCGGGCACGAAAAAACCGCCGCGGCCGGAGCCGGGCGGTTCAGGTGGTTGCGTTCACGAGATGTAGACGTTGGCGAGGCGCGGTTTAATCCAGCCGCCCTGCGAAACGACGAAAGGCGCCCCGGCCGAAGCCAGGGCGCCCAGGGCGTTGACCTATAAGTCAACCGCGACGGTCAGTCGGACGGCCGCCGCATGAAGGCCTTCAGCATTTCGTCGCACGTCTCCTTCATCTCACCCCGCACCGAGCTGACCATGTCATCGATCCGCCGCTCCAGACGGGTGATGACGTCACCAGTCACGCAGGTCCGCGCCACCTCGATCTTGAAGGCGTTCAGCTCCTCCTCAAGCGACCGGATCTCGATCTTGCCGCCGTAGCGGCCGGGGCAGCGCCCCGGCCGCCTGCCCTTCGAGCCGCGCGCTCGGCCCCGATGAGTGTCGGGCGTTCGAGGTCGCCTCAGGCGCCGCGCGTCGGCGGCCCGCGCCGAGCGCGATGTCCTCACGGGGTCGGGCGGCGCCGATGCCGCGCGTTGCGTCTTCCCAGCAACTGTCCCGATCCCGACCGCGCGCAGCGAACCCTCCATGTCGACGACGCCCTCTGAACAACCGACGCGTCGGCGTGGCCGCCCGCGACTGGCCGTGCACGAGCGGCGATGCAACAGGATCTCGTTTCATGTGCGCGACGATCTGCGCCGGGCCATCAAGCATCTGGCCCGGGCCAAGGGGATGTCCCTCAGCAAGCAGGTGGAGGCCTACGTCGAGAAACGCGACCTCGAAGACATCGTCGCGCTCACGCAAGATGGCAGCACCGCCCTCGATCCCGTCCTCATTAGTCTACTGGATGACGTCGACGGTGCAGCGGCGCGTCCTTGGAGCGCCCCGACAGCACGCTCGCGCGGAGCTCGGGCGTGACGCTCGGCCCGGCCGGCGTGAAGCCCTCGCGGGTGCCGGTCGGCGCATCACATCTGCGCGCGCCGTCCTGGCGGAGACAAGGCAGTAACCATTCGGGCGCATGGCCCTCGCAGGAAGCCGCGGAGCCGTCATGACCAGCCACCGACCGACGATGCCCCGCCCGCCGACAGCGGCGCCCTGCATCCTGGAGACGACGATCCTCGCCGCGCGGATCGCGGCGCTCGTGGCCTGGGATGCCGGCGCGGCGATGGCCCGGGCCGCCACGGCGCCGGAATCCCATCCGCCGGTGATCCGGATGCCGCTCGCCGCCTAGAACCGAGCGCGCCCATCGTCCTCGTTGCAGGGCTCGCCGCGGCGGGCCCTTTCTCGTGCGCCCTCGGCCTCGACAGCGCGACGGATTTTCCGACACGGGATGGATTATCGCGCCTCGGCGCACGTCAACATCCCGACATGTCAAACTTGGAAGAATTCTCAGGTTCTCCGGCTCCGCCCACTCCGCCTCCCTCCGCGGGCACGGCGGGCCGTGCGCGGGCGTCGGCCCGCCACCGGGCGACGGCCGGGCCCCGAAGGTCTGCCATTGCGGCTGGCACGGGCTTCGAGATGATGTGAGGCAGCGAACAATATAATCTGCGCTCAGCCTCAGATTTTTTCGCTTGCATCGAGCGGTTTTTCTGGCAAAAGCGCGAAGCTTATCTTCCGGATTGGGGTTTATACATGCGTATGCTTGCAATCGGCGCCGTCCTTGCCGTTGTCATGCCTCTCGCCGCGCAGGCCCAGGAGGCCGGCGACGCCGCCGCCGGCGAGAAGGCGTTCGCCCCCTGCAAGGCGTGCCACAACTTCCAGAAGAACGGCGTGGGCCCCGACCTGAAGGGCGTCGTCGGCCGCAAGGCAGGCACCTACGAGGGCTACAACTACTCCGCCGCCCTGAAGAACTCCGGCATCACCTGGGACGAGGCCAACCTGCACGAGTGGCTGAAGAACCCGAAGACGAAGGTGCCGGGCAACAAGATGATCTTCCAGGGCATCGCGGACGACAAGAAGATCAACGACCTCATCGCCTACCTGAAGACCCAGTCGTAAGTCGGACGGACCTCGGGCCCAGGAGACGCGCGGTCTCTCGCCGCGCGTCCGCCGCGATGAACCCCGCCCGGCCTGGCCGAGCGGGGACTTCTGCGTTCGCTCGAGGGAATTCTACAAAAATAGTCTTGGTTTTTCTTCGCGAGATCTTCCCATCGCACAGGATGGTGCTACTCTAGGCGCAGTCGCTCGGCGTAACGCACCGGGCGTCCTCAACCTTCAGCCCCGCCGGCACCCGCCGCGCGGGGCTTTTTCGCGGCTCAGCGGCCGCTGCCGGAGGACAGGCTCGACCCGACGCTGCCGGAGAGCTGGCTCGGCGTGCCCAGCTGGGTGCCGTTCGGGTTGCTGTCGAGGCTGAGATCGGGCGACACGAGGCCGCCGGGCGCGGGGTTGGTCGACTGGGCCGGCTCGAAGGCCTGCCGGCCGCCGGCCAGCGGCGTGATGACCCGCTCCTGCCGGATCGTGGTCTCGCAGAGCCCCTGGCAGATCGGGACCGTGAGGTCGGTCTCCTGACAGATCGCCTTCATCTCGCCCCGGATGCACGTGCAGCGGCACAGCGCCGAGGCGGGGGCGGGCAGCGCCAGCAGGGCAGCGGCGAGCATGAACAGGCGCATGATGATCGACCTCATTGCCCGCGACAGGGCGATCGGGGCTCGGCGGGCCTCATAGCACGGCGCGCCCCGGAGAAGGTCCGTCGCTCAGCCGGCCGTGACGCGGCGGTAGCTCGCCGCGAAGGCCTCGGCGGCCTCGCGCGTCAGGTCCGTCACCACCAGTCCGGCGGTGTAGACGGTCCATCGTCCGTTCTGGTCTTCCGTGATGCAGATTTCGGCCATCGGGCGCCTCCACTCCACGCCACAACAAAGCCGAGCGAAGCTGACGAGTTCCTGAACCGCGCCGGGCGATCACGCATCCGACGCGCCGTCGTCCCGGAGGATGCGGACGGGCCGGAAGGCGCGCGCGGACACGGCGGCCTCGACCCAGGCGCGGGCCGCCGCGGCCGCGGGGTGATCGGCGAAGGCGGCCGGGCGCGGCGGCCATTCCGACCCGGACTGGACGACGTAGCCGCGCCTGCCCGCGGCGCACGGGCCGACGTAGCCGAAGACCTTGCCGGTTTCGTCGACGAGGTCGGTGCAGTGGACCGGCCCCTCGGTCCAGCGGAGATCAGGCATCGTCACGCCCCATGGTCCCACATCGTCAGCCGTCCGGCGCATGACTCCACGCGGGCCGAGGCGAGTCGACGCCGGCGCGGACCGCCCCTATACGCGCCCGGCGGCCGGACCGTCATCGGCGCCCTCCGAGCCCGCAGAGGGATCCGGCGTGGCTGACGGGGCGGCAGACGGCTCAGCGGGCAAATTGCGGGACCGCCCGGCGGACAGCGTGGCGATCGTCGGCCTGGGCTATGTCGGGCTCCCGCTCGCCCTGGCATTCGGCCGGGGGCGGGTCACGATCGGCTACGAGCGCGCCGCCGACAAGGTGGCGGCCTACCGGGCCGGGCACGACCCGGCCGGGGAGATCGACGCGGAGGCGTTCCGGGCCGCCGCGCAGCTCGCGATCACCGACGACCCGAGGGCGCTGGGCGCGGCGGACGTGATCGTCGTCACGGTCCCGACCCCGGTCGACGCGGCCCAGTGCCCCGATTTCGACCTGCTGGTCCGGGCCTCAGACCTCGTCGGCCGGCACATGCGGCCGGGCGCCACCGTGGTGTTCGAGTCGACCGTCTATCCCGGCGCCACCGAGGAAATCTGCATCCCCGTCCTGGAGCGGGCCTCGGGCCTGCGCTGGAAGACGGACTTCTTCGTCGGCTACTCACCCGAGCGGATCAACCCGGGCGACCGGGAGCACAGCCTCGCCCGGGTGGTGAAGATCGTCGCCGGCGACACGCCCGAGACCCTGGAGCGGCTGAAGGCCCTCTACGGGTCGATCATCGAGGCGGGGCTCCACGCCGCCTCGTCCATCCGGGTGGCCGAGGCCGCCAAGGTCATCGAGAACACCCAGCGCGACCTGAACATCGCGCTCATGAACGAGCTGTCGCTGATCTTCGACAAGCTCGACCTCGACACGCAGGAGGTCCTCGCGGCGGCGGGGACCAAGTGGAACTTCCTGCCGTTCCGCCCCGGGCTGGTCGGCGGCCACTGCATCGGCGTCGACCCGTACTACCTGACCCACAAGGCCGCGATGATCGGCTACCACCCGCAGGTGATCCTGGCCGGGCGGCGGATCAACGACAGCATGGCGGCCCACGTCGCCCGCAGCACGGTGAAGCGGATCGTCCGGCGCGGCGGGACCGGGCGGGCGCGGGTCGTCGTCCTCGGCCTGACCTTCAAGGAGAACTGCGCGGACCTGCGCAACTCGAAGGTCGCCGACCTCGTGCGGGAGCTGGAGGAATTCGGATGCGCCGTCTCGGTCCACGATCCCCGCGCCTCCGAGGCGGAGGCCCGGTCCGAGTACGGCATCGACCTCGTCGACTGGAATGACCTGCCCACCGACGCGGACGCGGCCGTGATCGCGGTCCCGCACCGCGACTACGCCGGGCTCGGCCCGGAGGCGATCGCCGCCCGGGTGAAGCCTGGCGGCCTGATCGTGGACGTGAAGGCGCTCTTCGAGAAGGCGCCGTTCGCGCGGCTGGGCTACGAGGTCTGGCGGCTGTGACAGCGGCCGCGCCGAGGCTGGGACAGCGGCGAGACGCGCCACACGACCCGCGATCATCCGGACGACGAGGGAACACGCCATGGACGAGAAGGGGGCCGAGACGGGCCACGAGAACCGGCCGCCCGCGCCCAGCGACGCGGCGCTCGCGGAGCGGCACGCCCGCTACCCGGACGCGCAGATCCGCACCATCCTGAACGGCACGCGCACGATCGCGCTGGTGGGGGCCTCGGCGAACCCGGCGCGCCCGAGCTGGATCGTCCTGAAATACCTGCTCGACCGGGGCTACGCGGTGACGCCGGTCAATCCCGGCCTCGCCGGCCAGGACCTGCTCGGGCGCCGGGTGGCCGCCTCCCTGGCGGAGGTTCAGGCCGCGCTGGGCGACCAGCCGATCGACATGGTCGAGATCTTCCGCAACTCCGCCGCCGCCGGGCCGCTGGTCGACGAGGCGCTGGCGCTGACGCCGCCGCCCAAGATGATCTGGATGCAGCTCGGCGTGCGCGACGACGCGGCCGCCGCCCGGGCCGAGGCGCGCGGACTGACGGTGATCATGAACCGCTGCCCGAAGATCGAGTACGGCCGGCTCTCCGGGGAGATCGGCTGGACCGGCGTGAACTCCCGGATCCTCAGTGCCCGGAAACCCGTGCTGGCGGCCAAGGGCGTCCAGAAGCTGACCATCGCGGAGCGGGGCCGGCGCGGCGACTGAATCCGGTCCTCATACGGACCACGACAGCGCCCCGTGGCCAGCGCCGCGTCCGATCGCGTCGTAGCGGTCTGGAAGGACGGCGGCTCCGATCGAGACAACCGCGCCCTGCCCCCTCTCCCGTGCGGGAGAGGGTTGGGGTGAGGGACCAGACGCTTCCGGGTCGAGCGCGTCATCGCGGCTCGGCCAGGACGCACCTCGTCCGGACGGGCCTGATCCCTCACCCTGTCCCTCTCCCGCACGGGAGAGGGGACCCGCGCCTCGTGCGGCACAGGCACGGCGATCGCCCCCGCCTCAACGCGATCGGGCACGGCTCCAACCGGATCGGATGATCCCGTCCAACACCCTCATCCTGAGGTGCGAGCGCGGCGAGCCTCGAAGGAGGGCTCCAGCCGGCCGCGCGATCCGTGCCGGCTTCCTCGGAGGCCTCCGCTACGCTCCGGCACCTCAGGATGCGGCGGCGGCGTGGAGAGCCGCCCGGCCGTTCGTGGCCTCGCGTCTCCCCGATTGGGGTATCCTGATACCTCAACAGCCAAACCACTCTGATCGCTCGATTTTTCGCGATTTCCGATTTACCTATTGACCAAGTCGACCGGGCCGTCTATACACCCGGCACCGCCGCCGCGTGTGCCCCACGCGGCGGCTCGTTTTTCGGCACCCCGATGTCCGCGGATCCCGACGCGTCGGGATCCGCGGACATCGGAACCCTTGGGATTTGGCTATGAAGACCACCTCGCTGAAGCCCGCCGAGGTCGACAAGAAGTGGATCGTGATCGACGCGGAGGGCCTCGTCGTCGGCCGCCTCGCGTCGATCGTGGCGATGCGCCTGCGCGGCAAGCACAAGGCCGCCTACACGCCCCACGTCGATTGCGGCGACAACGTCATCGTCGTCAACGCGGACAAGGTGAAGTTCACCGGCCGCAAGTACGTCCAGAAGCGCTACTACTACCACACCGGCTACCCGGGCGGGATCAAGGAGCGCACGGCCAAGTTCATCCTCGAGGGCCGGTTCCCCGAGCGCGTGGTGGAGAAGGCTGTCGAGCGCATGCTGCCGCGCGGCCCGCTCTTCCGCCAGATCCTCGGCAATCTCCGCGTCTACAAGGGCACCGAGCACCCGCATGAGGCCCAGCAACCGCAGGCGCTCGACGTCGGCGCCCTCAACCGCAAGAACGTGAGCGCTTGATCATGGCGACCCTGCAGTCCCTCGCCGACCTCAACCGGTCGAACACCGGCGCGGTCGACCCCGCCAACGAGGCCCCCGTCCACGTCCAGAAGCTGGACGCGCAGGGCCGCGCCTACGCTACCGGCAAGCGCAAGGACGCGGTCGCCCGCGTCTGGATCAAGCCCGGCAGCGGCACGGTCACGATCAACAAGCGCCCGGTCGAGACCTACTTCGCCCGCCCGGTGCTGCGCATGATCCTGCGCCAGCCGCTGGAGATCGCCGGCCGCGTCGACCAGTACGACATCACCGTCACGGTGGCGGGCGGCGGCCTCTCCGGCCAGGCCGGCGCGGTGCGCCACGGCCTGTCGAAGGCCCTGACCTACTACGAGCCGGAACTGCGCGCCTCGCTGAAGCGTGAGGGCTTCCTCACCCGCGACGCCCGCGTCGTCGAGCGTAAGAAGTACGGCCGCAAGAAGGCCCGCCGCAGCTTCCAGTTCTCCAAGCGTTAAGACATCCGGTCACACCGGTGTCACGGAGAGGGCGGCTCCTGCGGGGGCCGCCCTTTCGCGTTTTCAGGCCGCGGCACGGCCGTTGACAGGCTGTCGCACCGCGCGCACCTGATCCCCGGCCGCGGTGCCCGACTCGGGCGGCGAGGCATATTCGAGAGAGCGAGACGAGCGATGTCTGGCGCAGGCGCGACGAAGCCCACCGTGTTCATCGACGGCGAGGCCGGCACCACCGGTCTCGGCATCCGCGAGCGCCTGGAGCGAGACGGACGGGTCGCCCTGCGCAGCATCGCGCCGGAGCACCGCAAGGATCCGGCGGCGAAGCGCGCGCTGCTCGCCGAGGTCGACCTCGTCGTGCTCTGCCTGCCGGACGAGGCCGCCAGGGAGACCGTGGCGCTGGCCGACAGCCTGCCCGGCGGCGGCCCCCGCGTCCTCGACGCCAGCACCGCCCACCGGGTCGCGGAGGGCTGGACCTACGGCTTCCCGGAGCTGACCCGGGAGCAGGGCGCGGCGGTGGCCCGCGCCCGGCGCGTCGCCAATCCGGGCTGCTACCCGACCGGCGGCGTCGCGCTCCTGCGCCCGCTGGTGGAGGGCGGCCTGATCCCGGCCGACCACCCGATCAGCGTCAACGCGGTCAGCGGCTACAGCGGCGGCGGCAAGAGCATGATCGAGGCCTACGAGCAGGGCACGGCGCCGCCGTTCCAGCTCTACGGCCTCGGCTTCGCCCACAAGCACCTGCCGGAGCTGCAGCGCTACAGCGGCCTCACCCGGCGGCCGATCTTCGTACCCTCGGTGGGCAACTTCCGGCAGGGCATGCTGGTGAGCGTGCCGCTCCACCTCGACACGCTGCCGGGCCGGCCCACCGCCTCCGACCTCGAGGCGGCCCTGCGCGACTGGTACGCCGGGCAGCCCCTGGTGCAGGTCGTGCCGGGCGCCGCCACCGGCGCGCACCGCGAGAAGATCGAGCCGGAGGAACTCAACGACACCGACCGGCTGGAGCTGCGCGTGTTCGGCTCGTCCGAGCACGGGCAGGCGGTGCTGGTCGCGCGGCTCGACAATCTCGGCAAGGGCGCCTCCGGGGCGGCCGTGCAGAATCTCGGGCTGATGCTCGGGCTCGACGGCTAGAGCGTTCCCGATCGCATTGCGGTGGGGGTTTATCGCCGAGCCCGCGCCGCACCAGGCGCAGATCCCCTCTCCCGTGCGGGAGAGGGGGCATGGGAGCCGCCGAATGGCGCGGCTGCGTCGACCGGAGCCGCCCTCCCTCCAGCCCGTTGCGACACTATCGGGAGCGGCGCTCGCCGCACGGACGCCGGCCGCTGTCTGCGTGAACGGAAAGACGCGCCGTGCCTCGCGCGGCGCGGTGATCAGATACTCACGTCCGCCTCGACAGAGAGGGCTCGGCCGGCGAAGACAAGGACTCGAGGCGCGAGCCCCGAACCGCTCCCTTCGCACCGCGAGACGCGATGACCGGCGACCTGATCGATGCGGCGTTCGGCCGGCCCTGGCACGGCGCCGACGCCGCGGCCGGCGAGACCGGCCGCCCGGCCGGGCCGCCGAGCTTCCAGGTCGATCTCGGCTTCCGCTGCCCGGTCCGCCGCGTCGAGATCGCGGGCGCCTCCGGAGCGCCGCCGTGCTTCGCCCTCTCCGACGACGGGCAGGTCTGGCGCGAGCCGGACCTCGACGCGGCCCGGAGCGGGGCGGGGGCCCTGGTGCTCGCTGCCGGGGAGGGCGCCTGGGCCCGCCATATCCGCGTCGTCCCGGGCGCTCCCGCCGGCGTCGAGCCGCCGGCTGTGCGGGTGCTGTGCGACCGGGCGGATTTCGACCTCATCGCCCTGCGGCGCGTGCTGGACGTGCCCTTCGACATGGCCGACGAGCGGCCCGGCGCGAATCCTTACGTCTCCTACCGCCTCGTCAGCGCCGAGCGGCCGCGTTCCCGCGCCCTGGTCGGGCTCGCGCTCTACGAGTGCGGTGCCTTCGGCAACTGCCTGATCCAGCTGCTGCTCGCCATCGGCATCGCCCGCAACCTGAACCTGAAACACATCAAGCTCCCGGCCGTCGACCGGAGCGAGGTGATCGGCCTGACCGGCCCGCTGACCTGCGGAGGCCTCACGTTCATTCCCGGCTCCGAGCCCCTGCCGTCGGACGGCGCCTTCCTGTCGGGGATGTACTTCGATCTCGGCATCCAGCAGCTCGCCGGCACCCTCGGTCCCGCCGAGACACGGGACATCGTGCGGACCTGCATCCGGCCGCTGTTCAACCGACTGCCCGCGGAGATCCCCGCCAAGCCCGACGACGAGTTGCTGATCCACATCCGCTCGGGGGACATCTTCGGCACCTGGGTGGCGCCGACCTACCCGCAGCCGCCGCTCGCCTTCTACCAGATGGTGGTCCGGCGGCTCCTGGCGGAGGGCCGCATCACACGGATCAAGATGGTGTTCGAGAACCGGCTCAATCCGGTGATCCCGGTGCTGGAAGCGTGGATCGCCGAGATCGGCGTGCCGCTGACGACCCAGAGCGGCACCCTCATCGACGACGTCGCGGCGCTGATGAACGGGCGCTACCTCGTCTTCGGGCTCGGCACGTTCGGGCCGGGGGTCTGCCAGCTCTCCGAGCACGTCGAGCAGGTCTTCTACTTCGCCTCCGGCTGGCCGCAGCATTTCAAGAGCATCCCGACCATCGGGCGGGTCGTCGAGGTGCTGGACGTCGCCGGCGGCTACACGAAGGTCGGCGAGTGGGACAACTCGCCCGAGCGCCGCGCGCTGATGCTCGCCTATCCGGCCGAGAACCTCGCCTTCGACGACGCCTGAGCCTGGCCCCGCCGCGGCCGCCTTGCCGAAGCTGGCAAAACCGGTGACAAGCCCTCGAGCCACCGCCGGAGGACAGACTTGGCCAGCGCTGACCCATCCCCCGAGGCCCTGCAGGTCAACGCCTTCGACATGCACCGGGCCGAGGTGCTGATGCGGCTGCGGCGCCGGTTCCGGCCGCGCCACACCACCCTGGTCAGCTTCGCCGCCAAGTACCACTACGTCGAGAGCCAGCGCCGGCTGGTGGCCTCGGCCGCCGCCACGGGCGATTTCGACACGATCGAGAGCTGGTCCCCTGACCGGCTGCGCGAGACGCCGTTCTACCGGGAGCACCGCGAGATCCTCGACCGGTCCCGGGGTGCCGGCAACTGGGCCTGGAAGCCCTACGTCATCGCCGAGGCGCTGGAGAAGCGCCGCGACGGCGACTTCATCGTCTTCAGCGATACCGGCATGCAGGCGGTCGGCGACGACCCGCTGCCGCCGGTGGCGCCGCTGCTCACCTGGCTCGACGGCTCGGACCGCCGGGTCGCGGTCGGCGTGCTGCACGGCAAGCCGCAGCGGGCCTGGACCAAGCGCGACTGCTTCGTGCTGATGGACTGCGACGCGGCGCGCTACTGGGACGCCGACCAGATCCAGGCCTCCTGGATCGCCTTCATGGTGAGCCCCGCCACCCGCCGGCTCGTGGCCGAGTGGCTGCGCTACGCCGGCGACGCGCGGGTCGTCACCGACAGCCCCAACCAGATGGGGCTGCCGGATCTCGAGGGCTTCATCGACCACCGCTTCGACCAGAGCATCCTGTCGAACCTGATCTACAAGCTCGGGCTGGAGATCCCGCCGCTGCGCCAGCCGTCCAAGCAGATCCGGACGCTGATCGACGAGCTGGAGATGGACACGCTGGTGGCGACGCGGCCCTCCGAGAACATCGCGCTGGGCAAGACCTGGACGGCGAGCTCCGCCTCGCCCTGGTCGGGCACCACGGGAATCTACGGTGAACGCACCACCGGCGACCCGTCCTTCTTCTTCCACACCGGGCTCGACCGGAACCCCTGGTTCGTCCTCGATCTCGGCGCGGTCGAGCGGGTCTCGGAGATCCGGATCTACAACCGGTGGGGGCAGCTCAGCGAGCGGGCGCAGCTGATGCGGGTCTGGCTGGGCGAGACCGAGGGCGAATACCGCCTCGTCTTCGACGCCGTGGACGCCCACTGCCATCCCGGCCTGCCCCTCCACCTGCGGTTCGACAACGCGCGGTCCCGCTACCTCAAGATCGATCTCGACGAGGAGCAGCACCTGCACCTCGACGGGATCGAGATCTTCGCGGCGCGCTGACGCCGCCCCCGATCGCGACGGCATGAGCACGCCGATGCAGGACAAGCCGCTGTTCCCGTTCGGGCCGATCCTCTTCTTCGGCGATTCGGTCACGGCGGAACTGGTGGCCGAGACCCCGGCGCTCTTCTCCGGACCCCAGACGGTCCCGCGCGGAATCGCCGGGCAGTCCACCCGGGACATGGGACGGCGGCTCCGCTCCGACATCGCCCTCTACGGAGCCCGCGGCCTGCACCTCATCGGCGGCCGCGACGACATTCTCAGCGGCAAGTCCGCGCCGTCGCTGGACAGCATCGTGGCCGACGTCGCCGCGATGCTGCAGGACGCGCGCGACCTCCACGTGCGGACCTGGGTCGGCTCGATCCCGCCAGTGGATCCGGCCGCGCCGGCCGCGGCCGGCTTACCCATCCCGCTCATCGCGCAGGTCAACGCGTGGCTGCGCGAACACGTGCAGGCGTACGGGGCGCAGTTCGTCGATTACGACGCCGTCCTGGCCACCGGGACGGGGGCGCTCAGGCCCGGTCTTAGCGATGACGGCATCCGGCTGAACGCCTCCGGCTACGCGGCCCTCAGGGACGCGATGATGGCGGCTCTGACCGCCCCGGGCGTCGAGCAGATCTGGGCCCCACCGGAGAGCGAGGACGCGGCGCGGCGGCGCAAGTTCCTGCACCATTTCGGCTATCTCGACTCGAACACACGCTTCCCGAGCCCGTTCATCCAGTTCGCCGGCAAGCCGGGGGCGAGCCATTACGGCGTCCCGTTCGACGCCGACGGCTTCCTGAACGCCGTCCCGATCGTCGAGCGCAAGCCGGAGGGCGAGACCCGGATCCTGGTCGTCGGCGACTCGACCACGATCGACGGCGGCGACATCGCCAACACCCTGCCGGGCCGCATCGAGCGGCTCCTGTGGGCGGGCGGCCTCGAGAGCGCGAAGGTCTACAATTTCGGGGTGATGTCGAGCTGCCTCACGCAGATGACCCACCTGATCTGGTCGCGTCTGGTCACCTACAGCCCCGACGCGATCGTCGTGCTGAGCGGCAGCACCGACCTGTTCCAGCCCTGGACCTACGATCCCCGGCCGGGCCATCCCTACAACGCCTTCATCACTCAGCGGCTCTACGACCACTTCTTCGACACGCACGATCCCCGCGCCCGCGAGGACGGCCTGTCCTACGAGGCGCTGATCACGCTGATCTACGAGGAGCTGAAGCGGCTGCGAGTCGAGGTGGGCTGGCAGAGCCCCGGCTGGGAGGACGCGATCGTCCACCATTACGAACTGGCGGCGCACCGGCTGACCAAGCTGTCGCACGACCACCGGGTGCCGATCGTCAGCGTTCTGCAGCCGACGGTCCTGCGCAAGCGCCACCTGACGGAGGTGGAGCGCGGCGTCGCCTCGGGGGCATTCCTGGCCTATCTCGACCGGCAGTACGCCAAGCTGGAGGCGTTCACCGCGCAGCTCGCGGCGTGGCGCCCGTACCGGCGCACCTTCACGGCCCTCGACCTCAGCGGCATCTTCCGCGACCGGGAGGAGGGGGCCTTCTACGACATCGTCCACTACGACGATCCCGCCCGCGAGATCGTCGCGGCCCGCCTGGCCGCCGAGATCCGCAGCGCCCTGGACCGGGCCCGCGCCCGCACGCCGCTGGCCCGGGTGCGGCAGCTCCTCGGCGGTCGGCGGCGATAGGGCCGAGCCAAAGGCGTCTTACTGGGGCCGCGGAGCCGGGATTGGCGCGGGTCCCCTCTCCCGCACGGGAGAGGGGGCACGTCGCGCTACACGGGATCGCTCCGCCCGGTGCGGGGCCGAGATTCAGCCCTGCTCGATCACCCGCTTCACCCGGTGGGTGAAGATCACCGAGAGCCAGGGCACGACCTCGTGCTCGACCTCGATTGAGAGCAGCACCTCGAGATGGAGGGCGTAGGGGAGGCTGAAGCGGAAGCCGCAGCGCGCCTCCTCCATCGTGGTCGGCATGTCGCCGAGCACCGCCGCGATCACGTCCGGCCGGTGGACGTCGACCGGGATACGCTGGACCTCGCCGTCGGCCTCGACGATCAGCGTCGCCCTGGCGCGGCTTGCCGAGACGACCCAGCCGGCCAGCACCACCTGCCCGTCCTGGATCTCGGCCCAGACCCGGTCCAGGGGGGCCTCCAGGTTCGCGCGGGCGAAGGAATCCGGCAGCTCGCCATCGAGTTCGGCCACCGTGCAGCCGACCTCGTACTTCTCGAAGCCGCGCCCCTCGCCGAAGATTCCGGCGAACTCCTTCTGGTACTGGGCGATCCGGGCGTTCTTGATGTCCTCCGGCAGGCCCGACCACTGGCCCTTCTCCTGAACCGTGTAGACCGAGAGCAGCTCCCGCAGGAACGCGATCCGGCCCTTGTCGGCGACGTAGAGGTTCATCAGCCAGTCGGCCGCCGAGGCGTTCGCGTAGTAGGCCTCCGGCACCCGGCGCAGGGCCTCGGCGCGGTAGAAGCAGCAGGAGAAGTTGGCGGTCAGTGGCGAGTTCGCCAGGACCGGGAAGCTGATCGTGCCGGTGGGATAGCGGCCCTGCTCGTCGTGCGGGACGTAGGAGCCGGTCGCTGGGTAGTGGAGCAGCACCCAGTTGAAGCACATGTCGAGCTTGCGGTCGTTGCGCAGCATCCGCATCTGCATGGCGACCTTGCGGTCCGACAGCCAGTAATCGTCCGCCTCGCAGAAGGCGACGTACCGGCCCGTGCAGGCGGAGAGGCAGTCATGCATGTTGCGCAGCATGCCGAGGTTCTGCGGCCGGGGCCGCACCGCGATCCGTTCCGGATCGCGCGCCCGGTAGCGCTCTACGATCTCGGGCGTCCCGTCGGTGGACTTGTCGTCGCCGATCACGACCTGCAGGCGGAACAGCCCGCGCTGGCCCAGCACCGCGTCGAGGCAGCGGCCGATATCGGCGGCGTGGTTGTAGGCCGTGACGATGACGCTGACGGTGAGCTGCTCCAGCAGCCACGCGCGCAGCGCCTCCGGCGCGCCGGAGAGATCATCCGGCGCGTCGAGGCCCATGTCGCTCAAGGCGTCCCGGGCGATGTCGGGGTTGGCCTCGATCAGGCGCCCGAGGCTCGGCACGTCCTCCTCGTCGAGGTAGGCCTCGGCCAGCCGCCGGAAGATCGACTTCTGCGCGGCCTCGTAGCCCGCCGCGTAGCGGCCGCCGAAATGGCCGCGCAGCTTTCGGAAGAACGCGATCTCGGAATTGCCGAGCTTCTTGTGGCGGGCGAGTTCGTTGGCGTAGGTCGCCCACATCCCGGCGGCGTGCTTGCGGTAGACCGCCATGACCTCCGGCAGGAAGCCGATGCGCCCGACCTCGGCGTGCATGAGGTGGACGTACCAGTCGCCGGGGGCGATGCCCTCGTCGAACACGAACGCCTCCTCGCTGTGGTAGCGCCAGCGGTAGAGCACGCTGTTGGTCTGGACGAAGTTGTGGGCCACGAGGTCCGACAGCGACGGCTGCGGGCTGCACTGCTTCGGGTACAGCTCGTCGACCCCCGGCATGTCCTCGTAGACGACGCGCACCCGGTGGAAGCAGAGGGTGAATTCCGGGCGCGCCCGCAGGAAGTCGACCTGCCGCTGCAGCTTGCGCGGGTCGGTCCAGTAATCGTCGCCCTCGCAGATCGCCACGAACTCGCCGCGGGCACGGGACGTGAGGTCGGCGAAGTTCCGGTTCGGCCCGAGATTCTCGCCGCGCAGGATCGCCACGAGGTTGGGGTGGCGCGCGGCGTACTCGGCGATGATCTCGGCGGTCCCGTCCGTGGAGCGGTCGTCGCCGACCAGCAGCTCGAAGGGGAAGTCGGTGGCCTGTCCGAGGATGCTCTCTAGCGTCTGCCGGATGAAGGCCGCCTGGTTGTAGCTGATGCACAGGACCGAGACGACCGGCCGGTTCCAGGCCGGCGCAGGCTGGGTCTCGGCGCGCGCCCGGATCCAGGCCGCGAAGGGATTGACGAAGCTGCCGTCGAAGGTCTCGTCCGGCGGCGCGTTGAAGTCGGCCCGGGGCCGGCGCCCGAGCCGGGCGCCGTACTTCACGTAATGTTCGAGGGGCGACAGGTCGGTGAGACCCACGTCGGGATAGCGCGTCGCGTAGCCGATATGGTCGAACAGGCCGCTGGCGTAGATCGTCGCGAAATCGTCCTGCCACGGCTCGAGCGCCGGCGCGGCCTCTCCTGCACCGTCCTGCATCGATCAGATCCCTCGAACGCGCGTCAGCAGGCCACTCTCCCAGACGAAACCCTCAGAGGGTGCTGGGGAGGCGTCCTTCCTCGGAGCCGTGATTGTAATAGTGATGCGTCGGGTCGGCCCCGGCGTTCGCGACGTCGTCGTTGCATGCGAGGTAGAACTGACGGTCGAACAGACCGGAGGTTTCGAGCCAACTGAGCATCGTCGCCTCGGGTACGACGGGGGCCCGATCGGGAGTGGCAGTGGCGGCCTCGCGGTAGAGGTGCGCGAACCGGGCGATCCGAGCAGCTACCTCCTTGGCGGCCGGGCGGCGCACCGAGGATGCGACAACGCTCGACTGCTCACCGGGGCGCCGGCGCTGGAGATCGGCTTCAGCCAGACGTACTAGACGAGCGAGTTCGCCCTGGGCCTCCTTGAGCCGTGTCTGGGTTTCGGCGAGCTCGGCCCGCAGCGCTTCCACGTCCTCGCCCACGGTCGGCTCCGTCTCAATCACGACGCTCTCAGGAGCTTGCGCGCATGGGCGCGGCGTGAACGGCCGGGGACCGGCGCGACAGCGCGCTCCTGTCGGGTGAGGCCGGGTGATACGATTGCCCCCCAGACCGGTCAACCCTGAGCTACCAGCGCGCCCGGACCGTGTCAGCGCGGCATCAGCAGTCCGACGACATGGCGCAACGCCAGGGCGTCCTGCTCGGGGGAGGGTGCCGTCAGGAAGCCGCCCGCCGTGGCAGCGCCCGTCACCAGCCAGGACGGGGCGGCCTCCGATGCCGAGAAGAGCTGTCGGGCGACAGTCTCGATCGGCTCCCCGGTGAACCAGGGGGCGTAGGTCGCGGTGAAGAAGCGGAAATAGACCGGCCAGTTCTCGGGCGTCGGCGCCAGCCGGTTGGGTGTCGGCCCATGGGCGATCCGCGACAGATAGGTCTTCAGCGCGGCCGATCCCTCGCCATGCATCAGGTCGCCGGTGGATTTGAGCGTGTTGGTCGGATGGGTCCGATAGTGGAGGTGCGCGGACGGCACGAAGATCGGCTCCACGTGCACCATGCAGCGGATGAGGAAGTCCCAGTCGTGGCACATGCGATAGGCAGCGAAGGGACCGATCGTGTCGTAAAGCCCGCGCGAGAAGATGAGGTTGCCGCTCGTCACCGCGATGTTGTGGCGAAGAAGAGCGAAGCCGATGGTCGGGCAGGCCCCCGCCTGACCCACCACGTCGCGGTACCAAACGCGGACCGGATCGTCATCGGCGAGCCGGACACCGGCATCGTCCATGAAGTCGACGCCTGTGAACGCGATGAAATCGCCGACCGGCGGCAGCGCGTCGTGCATCACCCGGAACCGGTCGGGCGCGTAGGCATCGTCCGAGTTCAGGATGGTGAGCACGTCCCCACCTGCTTTTGACAGGCCGAGCGCGATCGCCGCGTGCGCGCCGCCGTTGCGGTCGAGCAGCTCGCACCGGATCCGGACCGGCCCGTCATAACCGTCGATTGTCCGAGCGATGACCGCCCGGGAGTCGTCGGTGGAGTGATCGTCGACGATGATTAGCTCATGGACCGGGCGCTCCTGATCGAGCACCGAGCGGATTGCCTGGGCGATGTAAAGGCCGTGGTTGTAGGACGGGATGACGACCGAGATGCGCCGCCCGGCGGCCCGCCCCGACACCGGTTGCGCGCGCCATTGCGGCGCGCGCTTGGACAGGAACCGCATCATCGACGCTCGCGCCTATCTCCGAGGGATCTGCGGGACCGCACTTCTACGCGGCATCGAGCTGCCCCCGAAGCAGGTCGAGACGCGGCCCCATCTGCCGCTCGAAGCTGTACTCGCGCAGGATGGCGAGACGGCCGGCCTCGCTCAGCCTTCGGAGCGCCTCGCGGTCGCCGGCATAGAACTCGATTCGGGCGGCAATCCCGTCGGCGTCGCGGGTGATCAACTCGAACTCCTCGCCGGGCATCAAGGCGGGAGTCCCGTCGAGCCGGCGATTCAGGGCGAGGGAATCGGAGAGGAACATCGCCACGCCGCGCAGGCCTGCCTCGACGCAGGAGGTGGTCGGGAATCCATCGAACGATCCGCGGCCGCCGTCACGCTCCATCGGCGACTGGTTGGGCGAGATGACAATGTCCATGCCGAGATAGAAGTCCTGGAAGAACGAGGCCGGCTGCACGCCGTGGAAGCGGACGCGGTCGATCCGCGTGAGGCCGAGCAGGTCCGGCGTCCAGTCACCGACATAGTGCCACTCGAAGCGCGGATCGTCCGCATAGCGACGGACGAGGTCGGTGAACACGTCACACCCCTTCTCGAGGCCGAACTCCGTGTAGCGCTGGGCCACGAAGCAGATCCGGATCGTGTCCTGCAACGGGCGGCCGATCCGCGAGCAACGCGCGCTCGCCGCGACGTCCCAGCAATCGGGCGAGACGGCGCCGAAGATGAAGGCGATCTGATCCGGATCGCACCAACCTCGGTCGAGCAGATAGTCGCGCTGCAGGGTGTGGGTCGTGAGCACCTTGGCGAAGCGGCGATCGCCGAGCACGCGCCGGAGCTTAGCATCCGAGACCGGATCGTTCGGCATGAAGCTCCCTCCCGGATATAGGGTGAAGACGAAGCGCTCTGCGCGCAGGTCCGGATTCGAGGCCAGCAGCACGGCCGCGTTGTGGAGGAAGGTCGTGTGCAGGACCTTGGCGCTGAGGTCGTGGCCGGTATTCAACGCGCGCACCCGGTCCGACAGGGTCGGATGCTCCGCCTCGAACTGGCGCAGCTCGTCAAGGAAGGTCCGGTCAGGCCGGTAGCGGTCGATGTCGCGCAGCGACGAGGCGGCCCGGCTGTCCGGGATGGCCGACAGGTAGGTGAGCAACTCGCCGTAGCGGAACGCCGAGAACCGAGATGGGAAGCTCGAATCGACGAGGAGGAGGCCGGCTCCTCGGGTCCGGGCCGGCCGTGTCGGACCCGTCACCTGCGGGTGGGCGGCCCAGGCTTGGTTGGCCGCCTGCCACGCTTGCGGCGCGAAATCCGGAACCGCGCGGCTCTCGGCATGGAGCCGCTCGGCCTGAGTCCGGTCGCGGACGAGGAGGTCGTGGAGAGCGCGGGTATGGGGGCTGGCATCGCCGAGTTCGAGGGCGAGGCGCGCCTGCTCCTCGGATTCCACGAGCCGGCCCCAGGTCCGGAAGATGACTGCGAGGCGGAATCGGAACAGGGCCGGATCCTCGCAGCCCACCGCCAGGGCGATCTCGTAGGCCGCCGCTGCGGTCCCCAGCCGGCCCAGCGACTCGGCCTGGTAAGCGGCCAGACCGCATCGGGCGATCAGGCCGGCGCCCTCGACCTCCGCGGCTGCGCGGGCAGCCTCGAGCGCCCCGTCGCGCCGCCCTAGGGCGAGCAGCGCTCCGACGCGCACGAGGAGCGCTTGAAGGCCGGCGACCGGGCCGCCCGCCAGCAGCGCGAGCGCCGCCGCGGGATCGTTGGCGTGCAGCCGCTCGGACGCAGCCTGGACTCGTGCATAGGGGTTTTCTGGATCGTGGGTCAGCGCCGCCGCACTGGCCTCGGCGAGGGCGCGGCCTTCCAGGAGGTTGGGCAGCCGCCCTTCCGGGGCCCCGTAATGGAGGTAGTGGCCAAGGGGATTGACCCCGGCTGCGGCGATATCGGGATAGAGGGTCAGATAGGTGCGGGTGCTGAACAGCGGACCGGGATCGAGCCCGATCGCGGCGCCATGGACGCAGTAATGCTCGGCCGGGCTGAGGCTGGATGCCTCCGCGGCCGACACCTGCGCCCGATAGAAGGCCGAATCGAAGAGGGGATTCGGGTCGAGTTCGGAGCACCAGCCCTCGGCCGCGTAGGCTACCGGCGTCGCGACGCCGCGGTGACCGTAGCGGCGGATCACCGAATCCGCGTCGAACAATCCAGCCAGATCCGGATGCATGCCGTCGTCCGTTTCTCTCGGCGCGCCCTCACGAGCCGGCTCCGGACGGAAGGACGTCTGGCCGTCCGGCCGGCGCGCTCACGTCCTGCCGAGCCGTAGCGCGGGGGCTTCTCGCATAGCGGGTCCCGTGTGCCTACCCTGCCCAACGGCGGAGGGGGTGCTTGAGCGCGGGCTCGCTCCCTCAAGCCAACGCGCCGGCGGCCCGCTCTGCGGTGTCGGGCGCGGCGCCCGGGCCCGACAGACGCCAGCCGATGACGATCAGGAAAACGACCGGCACAACGAGGATCAGCGCGGCGCCGAGGATCCCGACATGGCCGACGAGGCGTCCGTAGAAGCCACCGGTCACGCCATCATGCCACGAGACCAGCGTCATCCCGACGGCCGACGCGACGACGAGGGCGGGGATCTTGAACCACAGGGGCAGGGCTCGTCTGCGCGGCGGCACGATCGCATCGAGGCCAGTCTCGCTCCGGCCGGCTTCCCTCTGGGTCAGGAGTGCTTCGACGTGGTCGGCGAAATCCGCCTGGATCCGGTCGCGCCGCGCGGCGTCGTCGTCGCGCGCAAGCGGCGCCGCCTGCGGCGCGGTCCCGTCCGGCGCCTCCAGCGGACCCGGGATCGCCGCCTCGGCGGCGACCATCAAGCGCGCCTCGTGCCGGCGCATGAACAACCAGAGTGCGACGGCGCCCATCAGGACGAAGGCCAGCAGCCCGAGGCCGACCGGCCCCATGACGTTCTCGATGGAGCGCCCGCAGAGATACGCGCCGAAGCCCATGATCGAGGCCCAGGCGACACCGCCCAGCGCATTGAAAGCGAAGAAGCGGCGGGCGTCGAGCTTGTTCACGCCGGCAAGCACCGCCGCATAGGCGCGCAGCATCGCGGTGAAGCGGCCGAAGAATACGATCTTCCCGCCGTGCCGGCGGAACAGGTATTGGCCGAGCTTGAGCCGGCCGTGGTCGAGGCCGATCAGGTGCCCCTTGCGCAGGAGCAGGGGCAGACCCCAGCGGCGGCCGACCCAGTAGCCGGCATTGTCGCCCAGAATGGCCGCGGTTGCCGCGATGGCCACTACCACGGCGATGTTGATGTTGCCGGTGCTGCCCGCGTAGGCCGCCGAGGTCAGCAGGACCGTCTCGCCTGGCAGAGGCAGGCCGGCGCTCTCCAGCGTGATGATGACGAAGATCGCCAGGTAGCCATAGTTCGCGATCAGGTCGGCGATCGGCAGGTCATGCAGGAAGGACATGTAGTCTCCGTGCGGCTCTCAGGTCGCCCTGTCGACGACAAACGTGGCCGCTCCGGGGCGGAGTGACGATCAGGCCTGCCGCACAGGTTCCGTCGCGCTGTCAGCCGCGACCGCGGCCACGGGCCCTTCATCCTTCACGGGCAGGATACGGCGCCGCAGCGCCCGCTCGGATCCCAGCGAGATGGGCGCGCATCCACGCGATTGTGCTGATGAGCCCCTCGCGTAGGGCGACGCGTGGTTGCCAGTCGAGCTCGGACCGGATCAGCGCGGTGTCGAGGACGTTGGCGGGTACGTCGGCGGCGCGGCTCGGCTTGTGGATGCAGGGCAGGCGATCCCGGCCGAAGGCCACCTCCAGCTCGGCGATAATCTGGTTGACGCTCAAGCCCCTGCCGCTGCCGACATTCAGCACCTTGTGCGGCCCGTCATAGGACACCGCGGCGAGGAACGCGTCGCTGACATCGTCGACGTGCAGGAAGTCGCGCACCACCTCCCCGGTCCCCCAGACCTCCAGCGGCAGGTCCAAGAGGACACGGTGGATGTAGCTGCCGATCAGTCCCTGGTGCTTGGTGCCAAGCTGGAACCGGCCGTACGGGTTTGCGATCCGGAGGATCTGGTAGTCGATCCCGTGGAGATGCCGGTACAGGTGGAGCGACTTCTCGATCATCAGCTTGCCGATGCCGTAGGCCGAGATCGGGTCAGTCGGCGCCTGCTCGGGGATCGGGATGGCCCGGGGAATACCGTAGATCGCGCCGCCGGAGGAAGAGAACACGAGCTTCTTGATCCGGGCCGAGCGGCAGATCTCGAGCAGATGCAGGGTGGCGATCGGCGCGGCAGCCAGTTCCGCGGACGGATCCCGGTTCGAACTCTCCGGGATTGAGCCGGCGATCAGGTGGAAGACGACGTCCTGACGCTCGACGGCGTTGGCGATCGCGAGGCGGTCGGCGAACTGGCCGGCGACCCGGGCGACACGTCGGTCGAGCACCTCGGACTGGATGTGGCTGCGGCTGAAGCAGGTGACTTCGGCCCCCGCCGCCGCGAGGCGGTTGCACAGGTTCAGCCCGAGGAAGCCGCCGCCGCCCAGCACGAGGCAGCGGAGCCCCGCCATGGACGGCGCAGGCTGACCGGATCTGGCGGGATCGAGCGGCTGCGGGCCCTGCCGGGTCTCACTCATGGCCGAAATTCAGCGCCGTCTTGGATCGGCGTGGGGGTCAGAAGGACATCTTCCGGCCGCCGGCCCGGATCGGCGGGATCGGGCTCACGGGCCTCGATCATGCGCTCGACCAGCGCCAGGGCTGAACGCTGAAGCGCCTGCCGCGTCGGTTCGAGGGGCGCCTTCCCGCAGGCGCGGGCCGCCGCGTAGGCCGCCGCGTAGGCTGCGTCCCAGCCGGCGGCGAGGAGTGACGGGCCCGCGGCCTCCAATGCGTCCCGAACGGTGCCCCAGGCCGCTTGATGGGCCGCGTCCCAGGCCGCGGCTCGAACGGCCGAGCCGGTCTGCCGCAGGGTCAGGTTGGCGACGGCCGCCCGCTTGCGCGCGCGCTTGAGGTGATCGCACAGGGAGACGAGTTGGGCGACGTCCTCGACCTCGGGCAGGTCGGCCAGTTCGTCCCCCTCCACGTTCAGCTTGGCGAGGCGGAACCACGCCGGCAGGTGGGTGCGGATCAGCCAATCGGCCACCAGGGCGACCCGCCGGCGCTCCAGAGCCTCCGAGCCCCGGGTGCCGACCAAGCGCGGAACGAGCGGCAGGATCAGGGCATCGCGCGCATCCTGCGGCAGGCGATCGCTCCAGGTTCGGACAAAGGCGGTGATGCTGGGCGACGCGCAGGCGGGTTCATCCGAATGCGGCTCGCCGGCGACGTAGGCCACCGCCTCCAGGGCGCACAGGCCTGCCTCCGCGCCCGCATGGGGGCCGGCCGCGAGCGTCCTGACCCGCGCAAGCCGGTCTGGGTCGACCCGCGCGGGCCCGACGGTCCGCTTGTCCTGCAGCCGGAAGGCGCCGCGATCCGGCGCACGGATCGGCCGATCGTCCGCAGCCGCGATCGAAAAGCCGGCCGGCACCCCGGTGGCGACCTCGGCCTCGAGTGCGGCCACGGCGGCCACGACCCGCCCCGGGTCGACCGTATAGCTCACGTGGAAGGCGTGCACGCCAGGGCGCGGGAGGGTCCAGCCGCGCAGGAACAGGATTCGCGCGCCCCCGGCCTCGATGAAGCTGGCATAGCCCCGGAAGTTGAACGAGAGCTCCTCGTGGATCAGGCCGAGGATCCGGCACCCGGGCCGGCAGAACAGGGCGTTGCTCAGAGCCGAACTCGATGAGCCGATCACCAGGGCGGCGGAATGGAAGGCGTCGACCTGTTCGAGGAAGGACAGCGTCTCCGGATAGATCACCTCGAAACCTAGGGGGCGCAGCCGTTCGGCGATCTCCGCCTCGTTGACGAGGGCGCGTTGGGTGAAGGCCTTGCGCGAGATGAACAGTCGCCGGTCGGTCCGTCCCGAGAGGGCACCGCGCGCGCGGGCGCGGTCGAGGATCTGCTGGCGGATCGCCCCGAAGACGTCGGCCGGCCAGACCGTGTCGTAGAAGGGGCGGCCGGGCTTCATGTCGAAGGGGAAGAAGGCCGGCACCGGCGCCATCCCGAGGAGCCCGAAGGCGACGGACCTGGGTGGCAGCGTGATCACGGGCCGGTCTCGCGTGTCGAGAAGGCCCAGGATCTCCGCGTGCGCCCCCGGCATGTGGTCATCGATGCAGAGCGGGATCCCGTCGGCGCAGCGCGGGTCGTTGTAGCAGAGCATCCGCGGCACGAACTCGCAGAACCAGTGCCCGTAGTTCCGGCTCTGCAGGCCGAACATCATGAGGCCGGCCGCGATCGTGTGTTCGGCCTCGGGCACCTCGACGAGGGCCCGCGTGGCCCCGAAGGCGGCGGTCATGATCTGGTCGGGGTTGAGGCCGTCCTGCAGCAGGATGTCCGGGCGCCGCGGATGGGCGGCGAGGTCGTAGACGAGCTTGCCGCCGGCGATGACGATGTTGCTGCGCGGGAAGGCGCGCGCCCCCTCCAGGAAGGCGAGATACTGAGCCGGGATATCCAGGCTGCCGGCCTCCGATCGGAGCGCAGGGGGCTTTTCCCAGAAGCGCAACTCGGGCGCAGCGATTCGGCGCTCCGGGAGCATCGTGATGGAGCGTGCGCCGCCCGCCGCCGCGAGGTCCTGGACGGAGACGATGTCGTAGGCCTCCAGGGGCCCGGAGCCGGTGACGTGGCGCGTCGTCGCGTGGAGCGCGATCGCCGCGTCGAAGCGCCCGTCCTCCAGCAGGGTATCGAGGAGCAGGCGGCGCAGGTTCTTGACCTTGGTGCTGAGCCGGTCTCCGTCCTCCGTCGTCACGCCCGCGTCGCCGCCATTCAGATCGTAGGCGAGGCGGTAACAATGGAGGCACGGCTCGGGCTGGTTCCGGCACTCGTACGCCCATCCGAGCCGCAGCAGGGTCGCAAGCCCGTCCTGGATCAGCACAGGCACCTCACCGTCGGCGCGCAGACCTGCGATGTAAGCCTCGGCCTCGGCGAACCGGCCGCTCTCGCATAGGTCGCGCAGTCGCGCCGTGGCGGCGGCCCTCGTCCAGCGCTCCCGGGGGCCGGGGACCAGGGCAGCGATCAGGTCATAGGTCTCGGCGGCGGCGCCGAGCCGTTCGTCGCCCTCGAGCCGGAACGCGAGGGTTTCGAGGTGCCGGCACAGCGCGCCGCGCCGCACCGGCTCGCGCTCCTCGGCGGCAAGGGTGCGGATCTGCGCGAGGACGTCCGGCGCGTTGTCGCGATGGACCGTCCGGATCAGGTCGATGAAGGTCTGTGTCGGCCTCATGTCGGTTGCGCGCCTGATCGACCCTGCCCGTCCGCGCGCCGGTCGAACGGCGCGCCCTCGCGGGCGGTGTACTGGAACCGGCGTGCCGTGACGAGATATCCGAAACCCTCACCGGGGAGGGCCAGCGGACGCGGCGCTGGAGGGTGCACGCGGTCTCGTGTAGGGCAGGGCACCGGGCAGGCAGGGATCCCCGCGCATGGACGACGACCGGAACGACACGCTGCATTCGGGCCGCGGACGGATCCGATCCCGGATCCAGGCACAATGACCGTCCGCCTCGTCCTGTACGGCGCCGGCGCGCTCGCCCGCGAGATTGTCGACGCCCTGCAACGCCTCAACGCGCACGGGACCGCGATCGAGCTGCAAGCCAGCATCGTCGATCCCGGGATCGATGCGCCGGAGACGTTTCGGAGCCGGCCCGTGGTTCGGGATGTGCGCAGCCTGGCGGGCGACGCGAGCCTGCGCTTCGTCG
This sequence comes from Methylobacterium sp. NMS14P, assembly GCF_028583545.1. Taxonomy (NCBI): domain Bacteria; kingdom Pseudomonadati; phylum Pseudomonadota; class Alphaproteobacteria; order Hyphomicrobiales; family Methylobacteriaceae; genus Methylobacterium; species Methylobacterium sp. NMS14P. The sequence goes on from NZ_CP087106.1 coordinate 1,306,179, forward strand.
TCGCCCTCGGCGAGCCCGGGCCCCGGGCCCGGGCGGTCGCGCATCTTCGGGCGGAGATCGGCGCCCAATTCACCTCGATCATCGATCCGGGGGTGCTGATCGGAGCGAGCAGCCGGATCGGTGCGGGTGCCGTGATCCTCGGCCATTCCTCCATCACGACGGATGCGCGCCTCGGGGAGCACGTCCTCGTCAACCCGGGCTGTACCGTCGCCCACGACGACGTGCTCGAGGATTTCGCCACGTTGAGCCCTGGAGTCCACTTGGCCGGCCATGTGCGCGTTGAGGAGGGCGCATTCCTGGGCACCGGGGCCTGCGTGATCCCGCGGATGCGGATCGGCGCGCACGCCGTGGTCGGCGCCGGCGCCGTCGTGATCCGTAACGTGGCGCCGGGCCAGACGGTGTTCGGCAATCCGGCGCGGTCCCTGAGGCGCGCCTAGGATGGGACATGGCCGGGGTCCGGATCGCCGCCTTCCGCGGCCCTGTCGGGCCATGTATAGCGGGCGCGTCACCTTTAGCATGCGCGTGAGGATGGTGGCGGCCGACAATCAGGACGTGTCTCGACGATGATTCCCGTGCTCATTCCAAGCCTGCCGGAGACGGAGGCCATCGTCCCATACCTGCGCCGGATCGATCAGTCGCACATCTACAGCAATTACGGGCCGCTCTCCCGGGAGTTCACCGAGAAGCTCTGCCGCTTCGTCTCGGAGCGCGCCGGCGGCGCGCCGGTGGCGGCGACGATCACCGGCAGCGGGACGACGGCCATCGAGCTCGCCCTGCGCTACCGGATCGCCGGCCGGAAAGGCCGGCTTTGCCTGATGCCGGCCTACACGTTCGTCGCCACCGCGCATGCGGCGGTCAATGTGGGCCTGGAGCCGTTCTTCGCGGATGTCGATCCCGAGACCCTGGCGCTCACCCCCGCGATCGCCGCCCGAGCCCTGGCGTCGGCCGAGGGTGATGTTGCGGCCGTCGTGGTGGTAAGCCCCTACGGCGCGCCGATAGACGTCGCCGCTTGGGAGGCGTTCGAGGCGGCGCACCGCATCCCGGTGGTGTTCGACGCCGCTGCCGCCACGCTCAACCTGCACCGCGTCGGCGCGCAGCCGATCTGCGTGAGTCTGCATGCCACGAAGGCGCTCGGGATCGGAGAGGGCGGGGCGATCCTCACCACCGACGCCGATCTGGTGGCAAAGACAACTGTCATGACGGGCTTTGGCTTCTCGGCGAGCAGCCGTGTCTCGGAGGTGCGGGGCGGCAACTACCGGATCTCCGAATACGCCGCCGCGGTCGGGCTGGCGGTTTTCGACGGCCTCGAGGCGCGCATCCAGCGGCTGCGGGAAGCATCGCTCACCTACGTCACGGGCTTCGAGCGAATCGGCGTGCGCATGCAGCCGGGCTTCGGCACGGAGTGGCTGACCATGACAATAACCGCGCTGTTCGAGTCCGCCGCCGCCGAGGCGGTCACGACGGGCTTCGACGCGGCCGGGATCCAGTGGCGGCGCTGGTACGGGACGGGCTGCCAAACGCATCCTGCCTTCGCGTCGTGCCGACACGACGGCTTGATGCGGACTGCCGAGGTGGCCGCGAGCGCGATCGGCGTGCCGTTTTTCCCGGCGATCACAGCGGAGCAGATCGGCACGGTGTGCAACAGTGTGGAGCGGTCTCTGGCGGCCCGGTGAGTGGCGACGGTGAGCGCGGGCCGAGTGGAACGGTCGAGGACGATGCAAGGCGATTTTCGGCAGATCCTGACGCAGGCCAACCGCTCGAACGGCGCTGCCGCGCTCGACGCGATCGAGCGCAGTCTCTCCGCGCTGACGGATGCCCGACCGGAGATCGCCGCGCAGCACCTCGTCACCCTGGCCTTCCGGCTCGAGGGCGAGAAGATGCTCGACCTCGCCGCGCGCGCCTATGACCTGGCCGCGCGCGTCGCGCCCTCGCAGGCGGCGCAGTACCGTCTCGCTGCCGTCCGGACGCGCATTCTCGACCTGTGCCGACGCCAGGTCTTCGACCCGGTGGAAGGATTGCTGCGGGAACTGCGCGAGGCCAAGGCGGCGGCCGGGGACCGCGGGCAGAACGACGACCCGTCGCTCGTCCACATCGCATGGGAGTACGAGCTCGCCGGCGATGCCGAGGGCGCAGTGCGCAGCTACCTCCTCGCGCGGATCGCGCGGGACCAACTGGGCGGGCAGGCGCTGACGATCGACGGTGATACCCTCGAGCGCAAGATCCGGAATCTGCGCATCCTGCAGATGAACGCGCTGGCCGAGGCGGGCCGGCACGAGGAGGCGCAGGCGCTCCACGAGCGGACGCGGCACGTCCTGGGGCTTGGGCCGCTGCGGATCTACGATATCGTCTCCGCCCGCCAGGCAGCTGCGGGAGGGGAGGGGGAATACCACGAACTGCTCGGCCCCCGGCGGATCGCCGAACCGGAGATCCATTTCCTCGAAGGCCCGGTGGCGCTGACCTCGACATGCGGCACGCTGGACGCGCCGACGCAATACGTCGCCCAGTTCAAAGACTGCTTGACCTTCCCGCGCAGCAACATCGTGCTCCAGGGCGATCGCCTGATCTACGACCTCGCCGCGCACCCGCTCAGCGGTGTCGCCGACATCAAGGACGGTGTGAACCCCGACCAGATCATGACGGCGGTCTACGGAGCGAAGCGTGCCCTAGTCGAGGAGCCGGCGGAGACGCAAACTCTGGATGCTGGGCTGATGCTGTTCGGGCTCCAGAGCAAGAACTACGGCCACTGGCTGCTCGAGTTCGTGCCACGCCTCTTGTGGTTCAACGATGCCGCCTGCCCCTCTGGCTTTCCGATCTGCATCGACGATCACATGCCGGACACGCATCGCCAGATCGTGGAGCTGCTCGACACCCAAGACCGGCCGATCCTGCCGCTGTCGGCGCTCGCGACCCGGTTCCGCGAGCTCGGCGTCGCCCCGGTGCCGATCTTCTTCCCGTTCGACTCGCGGCCTGGCGTGCCGGTCTATGACGCTATCTGGCCTGAGGACGTGCTGGGCGCGATGCGGCGCGCGGTGCTGGAGCGGCTGGCCGCCCGCGGGGTGGACCTGCGACCTTCAGGACGCAAGATCGTTCTGTCGCGGCGCGGCTTCGTCCAGCGCCAGCTCCTCAACGAGGCAGAGATCATCAATCTCCTCGCACGCGAGGGCTTCGAGGTGGTCTATCCGGAGAAGCTGTCGTTCGCCGAGCAGGTCGCACTCTACCATACGGCAGACACGATCGTCGGATCGGCCAGTTCCGCACTGACCAACTGCATCTTCTGCAATCCGAAGGCCCGCGTCCTCGCGTTGATCCACGAGGACCAATCGTTTAATTTCCGTGGATATACGAGCATGATCCGGTCGAGCGGTGCGGAGCTGCTCTTCATCCGCGGCAAGACCATTGCCGGCGCGGCGGTGCATGCCTTTCACGCGAATTACACGGTCGCTCCCACCCTCGTGCGACGCGGCCTCGACGCGCTCATGGGCCGTGGCTGATTCGCGCCGTCCTCGCCAGAACCGCGACGGAACGCGGTCGTGCAGGGCTGTTGCCGCGTCTGGATTGCATCGCAAAACTTGGATCATCGGATAGGGCACCCGCCATCCACATTCACCGGCAACATGAGAGGCCGCGATCGAGCGCTACGCCCGTCGCGCGTTCGATACGGGGAGCGCGATGAACGAACACGGCCTAACTGATCTCGATCCCGTCTGGTATCTGCAGCGCTACGCGGATATCGCGGCCAGCGGCATGACGGCGTCCGATCACTTTACGGCCTACGGCCGAAGGGAAGGACGCGTCCCCAATGCCGGGGCTGAAAGCCTGTTGAACGCGGATGCGTTCGACCCGTCGTGGTACGCCGCCTTCTATGCCGATAGCATCGAACAGGGCAGTGACCCGATCTCGCATTATCTATTGGTCGGTAAGGGACGCCGATATTTTCCGAACGACAAGGCTCGTCAACGGGCGGCGCTGGTCGAGGCGTTCGATCCGATCTGGTACCTCCGCCGCAACCGTGATGTCGCCGAGAGCGGCATGGAGCCGCTCCATCACTTCCTGGCATACGGTCACGCGGAAGGGCGCAGCCCGAACGAACGCGCCGAGTCACGTGCCCGTTGGCGGGGCTGGTTCGATCCAGAGTGGTACACCGCGCGGTACGACGACGTCGGGACGTCCGGGTTATCCCCCCTAGAGCACTACCTGCGCCTGGGCATCTACGAAGGTAGGGCTCCGAATACGGCCGCCGAGAACCGCGCGGCCTGGGACGGGGTGTTCGATGCGCAGTGGTACACGCGCCGGTACGACGACATCGCGAGTTCCGGTTTGTCGCCGCTCGAGCATTTTATAGCCTACGGCATCATAGCCGGGCGCAAGCCGAACGCGTCGGCCGTTCCCGAGCACGAAGCCATCGAACGCGCGCAATTGACGGTGGTGAAGGCGGGCGCCGTGTCGAGCCGCGTCGTTCTCTTCGTCACGCACGCGCCGGGTGGACAGATCAAGCCACATGTCGTCGAACATCTGACGGCCTACAAGACCTCCCGGATCAGCGTCGTGCTGATCGCCGCGAGCGATGCATCGCAGATCCACGTTTCGCCATCCGTGTCGCAGCTCGCGGACGTGATCGTTCGACGGGACAACAGGGGCTACGATTTCGCGGCCTGGGCCCACCTGCTCCGGGAGAACCCGGACTTTTTCCAAAAGGATATCGTTTTCCTCGCCAACGACAGCGTCTTCGGGCCGCTGACGCAGGACGCCTTCAATCGCACCTTGGCGGCAATCGATGCCTCCGAGGCCGATATCGTCGGCTTGACCGACAACTTCCAGCTCGGCTGGCACCTGCAGAGCTATTTCCTCGCCATCAAGAGCAGGGCCCTCACCGCCGCACCCTTCCAGCGGTTCATCAACGAGGTGGTGTCGTACAGGCGCAAGAACGACGTGATCGCCGAGTACGAGACGAAGTTCACGCGCGTCATGTCCGATCAGGGCCTGACATGCGCGGCGCTCTACCAATCAACCGATCAGTCCAACGCCACGCTCGACAGTTGGCGCGACCTGACGCGAGACGGAATGCCGTACGTCAAGGCGTCCCTGTTCAATAGGTGTACCGTCAAGATCGATATCACCGGGTGGCGGCAGCAATTGAACGGTCTCGGTTACGACACCGCTCGTGCGGACCGATCCCTCGCGCTGACTTGCCGCTCCGCGCAGCACGACGATATGGCCGACTACTCGAGAGGGCTCGTATCGCAGCGCAACGCCCTATACAATCTGCACCAATTTTTCGCGACGGGATCCCAGCTTGCTCTGAGAAAATGTATTTCACCTACTCTCTCGATTGTTATCATTTCGCACAATCAAGCTGAATTTCTTTATCCGTTGATGCAGATATTTGGCGAGACTCAATTTTCGACAGAAGTCGAGTTAATCATCTTAGATCATGCCTCGACGGACGATACGACACACCTCGCAAGCAACGTGGAAGGCTGCGCCTTCCACCACTTGCCCGCTGAAACGCAAGCTATCGATTTCGTCGCGGAGGCGGTCCGTCTCGCGCGAGGGCGACGGATTTTACTGCTGCGTCAGGCGGTCTTTTTCAATAGAGATTTGATCGAGATGATCCTTCCATGCGGCTACACAGAGCTAAATGCCGAATTTTTCACAGGAACCTTGAAAGAGAATCTGCAATATGTCGCGCACAGCTATCCATCAACTTCAGGGAGGCAACATCTTGCCAACGCAATCCAAAGCATTTCCATTATAGCAAAGCGCGCAGGCGAGAATCCTGCTGACTATATGATGCTTTTCGAGAGCGATGCATTTGTAAAGAATTTTTCCTTACAAATCCGCCTTCCGCAAGATAGTGATCCGGAAAGCAGCTTTAGCGCTCTTTTGCAGTCACGCGGATTAGTCCCACGCTCAATGAAGCATATTTCGATCGTGACAGTTTAGTATTTTTCTAATTGATGGCTCCTGAATCTCTGCTTTGCGAACGCAGCGAATGAATCTGAGGCAGCGACTTGTTGATCAACCTTACGGCCGTGGATCACTTCGCTTCATTCGAGAGTACAGATAAACACACAAACCGAAGCATTCGAACAAAACCATAAGAAGCGATTACTGCGATCCGGAGGGTCATGCGCCCGAGCCGGCTCCGAGCGCCCCCTGGCTCTGCCTCACCGTGGCATATCGCTGTCCTCCATAGAGCAGGCGGTTGGAGTAGCTTTCTGATCGGGCCCCCTTACGTGCGTCATGCTTGCGACAGCGACAGAAGCGCGACTGGTGTAGCTAACGGATCAGGAGATCAGAGGGCGTGCGCGATGGATCGCACGTCGAACATTGGCAACGCGGGATTGGCTGCGCTCTCCATCACGCGAGCTTGATCCGCCTTCCATGATCCGCCTCCTATGAGCGGTTCCGACTGCATCGGGGCAGCTCGCCCCAGCGCAGCTGGGCTGTTGAGGCTCCGTGGCGTATCAAGTATGGATCCCAGTTGCGGATTTTGCGGTAAGGCATTCGGCTGGCTGCCGTGCTCGGCTTTTTTGCGGCCGGTGCTCTCTTCGGCGCCAGATCCGGCGCCTCGTGTTCACACCTGAGGAGTACCGACTTGAGCGAGTTGCCCATCGCCCGCTGGGCGGAGGATTTTACGCCGCTCGTGTGCGAGGCTCGAAAAGTCTCGATGCTTCGGGAAGAAGCTTTGGCGCTCCTTGCCAAGCTGGCAGCGTATTCGAACGGACCGGTGATCGAGATCGGATCGTACGTCGGCGGCAGTACCATCGCCCTGGCTTCAGAAACCCGGCAAAAGATCTTCTCGATCGAGCCCGGCGGTAGTAACGCGCAGCACGAGCACCTGCCGACCACTGATATTACGGCCGATGCGCGGGCCAATCTCGCACGGTGTGGCCTCCTCGACCGCGTCGACATGGTCGTAGCGGGCTTCCAAGATGCGGCCACACACGCGTATCTGCGTCGCCACATCGGGATCGGCGGCGCCGGTATGCTGTTCGTTGATACCGATCCCGGCACCGAGCTGGCTTTACAGTCCTACATTCAGTACCTCCGTCCCGACGGATTCGTCATCATCGACGACTACAAGTCGGACGAGGCACGCGACAAATCGGCCCTGCTTGCAACCTTCGTCGATGATCTCATTCGGCAGGACGCCCTGGAAACGTTCGGCGTTTATGGCTGGGGAACTTGGTTCGGCAGACTCCGACCAGGCGGTATCGCGAAGATCGAGCGCGTGCGCGGTACCAATCCGTTCGCACCTCTGGGTGGCTTCAAGTACTGGGCCCACATCGGCCATCCTGACCGGGACGATACAACCTCGGGTGTCGAGCCAATCGCTCTCTACGAGGATGGGAGGCCGCTAGGCCCGGCCCGTGCAACGCCCGAGGCGATCGAGACAATCGGCCTGGGGCGGTACGCTCATATCGGACGGTTCCTCGTGATGTCGGCATCCGACAACTCAGATCCGCGCACGAATGGTCGCGCCTATCACATCGAGTTTGAAGGGGGGTACGAGTCCATCAGCTTCGTGGGGCCGAGGAGTACCGACCTGCTTGGCAGAATCCGATCCTTCCTGAGGCGATAGAAGTGGTCAGCGGCCGAGATGATCCTTCCGGAACGGGGAAAGCGGGGCGGCGCGCACGAAGCCGGCGATCCCAATTTCGGATCCACGTCACCTTGACACCCATGGGCTGGGCCGCTCCGCAGCGCGTGCAAATTGGACTGACCGGCGCCGTTCTCGCATGGTCATGCGCAGGTTGTTCAGGATCGGCATGAGAAGGCAGCCAGCGCGCATGCGCGGGCCCTGGACCGGCGCGCTTTGCATCTCCCCTAGAAGACGTCTTATAGAGCGCCCGCGAGCTCCGGCGGGCAGGCTGGCAGCATCCATCGCGCAGAACGAATCGCGGCGGCCGGGGTAAGGAACGATCGATGCGCATCACCATGATCGGCGCGGGCTATGTCGGGCTCGTATCGGGCGCCTGCTTCGCCGATTTCGGCCATCACGTCACGTGCGTGGATCACGACGCCAGGAAGATCGATGACCTGTGCAATGCCCGCATTCCGATCTTCGAGCCCGGCCTCGATCAGCTCGTGGCCGCCAACGTCCGCCAGAACCGCCTGCGGTTCACGACCGAGCTGAAGCAGGCGGTCGCGGAGAGCGACGCGGTCTTCATCGCCGTCGGCACGCCGAGCCGCCGCGGCGACGGCTACGCGGACCTGTCCTACGTGTACGCTGCGGCGAAGGAGATCGCGGCCGCGATCGTCGGCTACACGGTGGTCGTTACGAAATCGACGGTGCCTGTCGGGACCGGCGACGAGGTGGAGCGCATCATCCGCGAGAGCCGGCCCGACGCGGACGTTGAGGTCGTCTCGAACCCCGAGTTCCTCCGGGAAGGAGCGGCGATCGCCGATTTCAAGCGCCCGGATCGCATCGTCGTCGGCACGCAGGACGAGCGCGCGATCGCCGTGATGCGAGAAATCTACCGGCCGCTCTACCTCAATCAGTCGCCGATCGTACTGTCGTCGCGGCGCACGGCCGAGCTCACGAAATACGCCGCCAACGCGTTCCTGGCGGTGAAGATCACCTTCATCAACGAGATCGCGGATCTGTGCGAGCGCGTCGGCGGGGACGTTCAGGACGTCGCGCGGGGCATCGGGCTAGACAACCGTATCGGCAGCAAGTTCCTGCATCCCGGACCGGGCTACGGCGGCTCCTGCTTCCCCAAGGACACGCTCGCCCTCGTCAAGACAGCGCAGGATGCCGGATCCCCCCTGCGGATCGTCGAGACCGTCGTGGCCGCCAACGACCAGCGTAAGCGGGCCATGGCTCGCAAGGTCATCGAGGCCTGCGGCGGCACGGTCCGCGGCCGGACCATCGCCGTCCTGGGCCTGACCTTCAAACCCAACACCGACGACATGCGCGACTCCCCAGCGCTCGCGATCATCACGGGCCTGCAGGATGCCGGCGCGACCGTGCGGGCCTTCGACCCCGAGGGCATGCCGAACGCCAAGGCGCTTATGCCGGACGTCGACTACGTGGCCGACCCCTATTCCTGCGCGGACGGGGCGGACGCACTCGTGATCGTGACCGAATGGGATGCGTTCCGCGCCCTTGACCTCCAAGCAGTCAAGGCACGCCTGCGCAGCCCCGTCTTCGTCGATCTGCGAAACGTCTATCCGCCCGCCGAAGCCGAGCGCGCGGGCTTCAGCTACACCTCTATCGGGCGCCCCGGAGGCGAAGACAAAGCGGGCGTACGGTCATGAGCAGCAACGGCCAGCCGATCCTCATCACCGGCGCAGCGGGGTTCATCGGCTTCCATCTCGCGAAGCGACTGCTCCGGGCGGGCCGGCCCATTGTGGGCCTGGATAATCTCAACATCTACTACGATCCGGCGCTGAAGCGCGCGCGGCTCGCCGAGCTCGAGACGATCGGCGGTTTCCGCCTGGAGATCGCCGACCTTTCTGATTACGAGCGCGTCCAAGGGCTGTTCGCCGAGACGGCACCGACCCACGTGGTGCACCTCGCCGCGCAGGCTGGCGTGCGCTACTCGATCGAGAACCCGCGGTCGTATATCGCCTCGAACGTCGACGGCTTTCTTTCGATCCTCGAAGCGTGCCGCCGGCACCCGGTCGCGCACCTGATCTACGCTTCCTCGAGCTCCGTCTACGGCGCGAACGACAAGGTGCCCTTCCTCGAGACCGACCCGGTGGAGCGCCCCGTCTCGCTCTACGCCGCCACGAAGCGGGCCAACGAGCTGATGGCGCAGACCTACGCGCATCTGTACGCGATCCCGGCTAGCGGCCTGCGCTTCTTCACGGTCTACGGCCCCTGGGGCCGGCCCGACATGGCCTACTATCATTTCACGAAGAAGATCTTCGAGGGCGGAGAAATCGAGGTCTTCAACGAAGGACGGATGCGTCGCGACTTCACCTATGTCGAAGACGTCATCGAAGCGATGGTCCGGCTGCTGGATTCCCCGCCGGCCCCGGCCGGATCCCCGCCTCACACCGTCTACAATATCGGCAATCATCAACCGGTTGAGCTGAACGTCTTCATCGACACGATCGCGGAGGCCGTGGGCAAGCCCGCGCGGAAGGTGTACCGCCCCATGCAGGCCGGCGATGTCGTGCAGACTTACGCGAATGTCGACAAACTTGCGGCTCTGGTCGACTTCGCGCCATCGACCCCCCTTCAAGTCGGCATCGGCCGTTTCGTCGACTGGTTCCGCTCCTACCACCATGTTCAGGCGTCTTGACCTGATCGTTATCGACGTCCGCCGGCAGATCGGGCGTCTCATTTTGTAACCCACCCCTGCATGCGTCGGTGCGCACACAAAGCGAACACATCACGCGAGCATTCAGCATCTGGACAGAAGCGCGTTATCCCACGCCTGGCGGACCGCGACGTCGCACTCGTCAGTCCGCGCATATGACACAACGCGGGAATTCGAGATGCATACGGCCGAGTCCTTCGAAGTGGTGATCAGTCCCGACATATTGAGAAAGGAAGAGGGGCATCTCTGGTTATACGGCATCAGCGCCGGCTCTGAAGGAAAAGACGCGACAGATCCTGCATACACACGCGTCGACTTATTTGAAGATGCGCTCAAGTTGGGACCGGCGGACGCGCTGCACGACGACATCCGGAGCCGCGGCGGCGGCCGCTTCTCGCATTGGAAGTCAGATCTCTATTTTTCCACCTCCGACAATTCATCTCCCTTAACGAACGGCCGGACGTACACTTTACGGTTCACGCCGCGCGACCCGGAGGACTTGGCGTTAAACAATCTTCTCGCAACCGCGGCTCAACACGACGGTGAATCGCATCGGCAAAGAGCGGCCGCGCGCGACATATTATTGGAGATCCTAGATCAGAGGCCGGACATATTCGCGTCGCGGAGCGATGTTGCGGCGAGCCTGATCCGAACGGCGGCGGAACGTTGCATCTATGTCGGACCGCTTCAGCAAGCCGTCACGTTGTTGCGAAAACTCGTCATGATGACCGGTAGCGCACGCGATTACGCCTTGCTCAGCGAGGCCCTCGCCAGCTCGGAGGGCGATCTCGACGAGTCGGCGCGATGCTTGGAGCAGGCCATGCGGCTTGACCCCGATTCGTACGACACGGACGCGAATCGCGAGGCGATACGGCTTGCGCGGCTCGGAAACGAGGCTCGCCGCTACGGTGAGCGCCCGAAGAAGGTCGCTCGCTACCCCCAGACAGCCGATTTTCACGGCAATCTGGCCGATCTCATCGTCGACCACATCGCCCCGGAATTGCGCGCTCACCCCAAGTTCATCGGTCCGGCAACACGATTCTTCACGATGGGCTCGTGCTTTGCTCGAAACTTGTCGGACAGCCTGCGAAAGGCTGGATTGAGCAGCCAGCATCTTGAACTGACCGAGCACGTCAACACCACCTTCGCCAATCGCGCCTTCGTCGATTGGCTGCGCGGTGCCGACAGCGAGGTCGGCGCGCGATTTGCGGAACTGGCCCCCGCGGGCTGGAGCGCAGCGTCGACGCTCGCTGCGATTGCGACGAGCGACGTCTTCATCCTCACCCTCGGCGTGGCGGCGGCCTTCTTCGACAGGCACACCGGCGCCTTCGCCCTGCCGCGCAGCAGCGCACTGAGCTCCCGTGCCCTTGCGAACAAGTACGTCTTCCGAACCACCACGGTGCAGGAAAACGTCGACAATGTCGCTCACCTGATCGATTTCGTTCGAAGCTTGAACCCGAATATAAAGATCGTCCTCACGGTATCGCCGGTTCCGTTGATGGCCTCGTTCGAATTCGAGTCGTGCGTCCAAGCCGATTGTTTGTCGAAGAGCACGATGAGGCTGGTCGCCCACGAAATCGTCTCGGTCATAAAGCCGCCAAATACCATCTACTGGCCGTCGTTTGAGGTCTTTCGATGGGCCGGCTCCAACGCCAGCACATTCTTCGGTGCGGACGACGGCGCGTCTACCCATGTCAGTGACTATGCCGTGTCTGAGACGATCAGGGCTTTTGGCAGGCTCCTCGGGCAGTCCGATCTGAATTTCTGAGCCCTGCCTCCGCGGCATCCCCGGCTCGCCGCGGTCGAGCCGGCACTGCACGAGCCTGCGCCGCCTTGCCTCAAACGCACCACCTTCGTCGGGCAATGAGTGTGACGCTGGTGCGGGGGCTTGATCTGTTGTCGCAGGGCCATATCCGATGCGCTTCGGGCGGACATGGGGTTGGCGAGCAGTCCAATCCGTGCTCAAGCCCCGCTTGCCGCCTGCGCACGGGGCGGGAGCGCTTCCGATTGATCGCCCTTCGTTGATGACGTCGATGTTTGTCGTAGGTGGATAGAGCCATGTTCAAGCAAGCAGCCTTGCGCAAGCTCGCGGGCTTAGCGAGACGCTTTCCGCCGAACTCGCGACTCGCTCCGCGTCAGGATGTGGTCGGCGATGTGGCTCCAGCCACGCCGGCCGACCTTCCCGCCACTCTCGCTCCGACGGCCGTGATCGCTTCAGAGCCGCCCGCGCTCGATCAATCCCCGGAGGGCGCCGCGGGCCTTTGGCTTCTCCACACAAAGGGTCCGTATCTACTCGCGCGCGGCGGCGATCGCGTGCCGCCACCGATCACGGCCAACATCGCTCTCACGAACAAGTGCAACCTGCGCTGCGAGATCTGCGGAAGTCAGAAGAGCCTCGATCTCACCGGGAGCCGGCGCCGGCACTCCGATCTCGACCGGCTGAAATCCGTTGCCGATACGCTGTTTCCCTTCCTGGTGACCGTCGAGCTGAACAGCCAGGGAGACCCCCTACTGTATCCAAATTTCGAAGATGTACTGAAACTGATCAAGAAGCACGATTGCGAGATCAAGGTTCAGACCAACGGCACGCTGTTCAAGGATTCCATCATAGATCTCCTCGTCGACATGTACGGCGAGGTCAACATCTCCCTCGATGCGGTCGGCCCGAAATTCGACGCGGTCCGCAAGGGCGGGATCTGGGCCAAGGCGGAACCGGGAATGCGCGCGTTTCTCGCGCGGCGCGACCCGGAGAAGCTGCAGGTCGGCCTTTACCCGACGGTCACGAAGCGCACGGTCGGGGAGGCCGTATCCATCGTGGAATGGTCGCGGGACGTCGGCATCGATACGATCGTCTTCCACCGATACAACCCGCTTCCGGACGGGATGTCGATCGAAGAACCGCCCACGCAGGACGAGTACGACACGGCACGCGCGGCCGTGCACGCGTGGTGCGTCGAGAACAACTCACCCTTGAACGTTCATTTCGAGGGCGAGCGGCTCAATCCGGATCCCGTGCCGAGCCGGCGGTCGAAATTCGCTTCCGCGGTAAAGCAGAGCTTCCGCCGCTACTACATCCCCCCGTCCTATCCGGTCGATCCCGGCCTGCCCGGCGCGGACCCGGTCTATGTATGCGACGCGCCCAACAGCTATGTCGAGATCGGGCTCGATGCGCAGGTCTCGGCCTGCTGCCGCTCGCAGGACATCGCGCTCGGCTACGCAACCAGCGTGGAGGCCTTCGCCGACAGCTGGTTCGGGCACAATTACGCGCGGATCCGGCATTCGCTGACGCGCGATTACGATGGCCAGTATCCTCTTCCGAACTGCGAGAGTTGCGTCAAATTCTTCGCGCCCAATTCCAGCTGCGGCCGCACGGCCGTCCCCTATGAAGGCTCATCGACGGTCCATCCCGATGGCTTGAGCCTGGCCATCGACGGCGACATCGTTCTCGATCAGATCGTGCCCTTCGAGGACAAGGTCTATCGCGCTGCCGGCATTACGCCCGGCATCGATATCCGGGCCTTCGATCTGGTCGAGGCCGATGCGCCCTTGACCCGCGTGGAGAGCCTCGAAGCCGTGAAGCGCGGACCGAGCGGGTGCTATTTCTTCACCGGGCGCACGGTGTTTTTCACCACGACCGACGGGAAGGACGCACGCTTCAGCTTCAGCCGCCGACGCTACGCCCTGCGATCGAAAGCGGTTTCGGATCGCGGGCCAGGTCATGACGCGCCGGCAGATCGTGAGAGGCCCATCGTGGATCAAGGCACGGATCGGGTTGCCGCGTTGTAGGCGTGATCGTAACGGAGACGGGTTCGGATCGGCGCTGAAACGCCTGAGTGGTGGCCTGCGCGGGCGATTACCGTGCGGCTGGGACGGTTCTGCCCTGATGGGCAGATTCCAATGCCGAACCTGGACGCCCGATCAAAAATGATCTTGGAGCGAGAGCGTTGAGCTACGATCCGACCAATTATCGGCGTCGAGACGTTGAGGCCCTTGAGCACGAGCTGGACCACGTCTTCGACGTGTTGCGCCAGATCCGTCGTGCCGTGGCGCTGACCGGCAAGCCCATTTCAGAGCTCAGGATTTTGGAACTCGGCCCGGGTTCTGATTTCGGCGCGCAACTTTTGATCGCATCCGAGGGCGCCGAGGTGACGCTGTGCGACCGGTTTCTGGCGCGCTGGGACCCCGACTACCATCCTCAATTCTACCGTCGCCTGGCCGAGCGCTACGACGGTCCGCGGGAGCAGCTCGAGGCCGTCATCGCCGCGGGAGACCATCGTGCCAGCAGCCTGCGTCTGCTCGAGGAGCCGGCCGAGAACCTCGTCTCGGTCGAGAGCGGCAGCATCGATCTTCTCTACTCGTTCGCCGTGCTGGAGCACATCATCGACATCAACGCCATCGCCCACGAGATGGCGCGCGTGAGCGCCGTCGGTGCGCACGGATTCCACCTCATCGACCTCCGCTACCATCGCGACTTCGCGCGTCCCCTCGAGCACTTGATCTGGGACGATGCCCGCTTCCAGCAAGCGGCTGAGGCGGTGGATTTCGACTTCGGCAACCGATGGCGCTCGCAGGAGTTCGCAGCCCATTTCGAGCAGGCCGGCCTCAGGGTCACCGACCGTGATATCCTCGAATGTGCAGCCGAGTCCTACGTGAGCGACGCGATCGCGCGGTTGCGCACGAGTGCATCCTCCTATCGCGCCTGGCCGGCCGAAGATCTGACGCGGCTGGTGGTGGCCTTCAGCCTCCAAAGGATCGGCGAGCCGGAAGCCTCTTGGATGGCCATGCGGGCGACAGACGCGCTGGACATGATCGGTGCGCTCAAGACGGAAGCGGGCAGGGGCCCCGTACCGAAGGCCGACGCCGACGAGGACTGGGCGGAGATCCTTCTCGATCCCGCGGGATTCAGTCCGGAGCAGGGGCACGCCTGGATCCATCAATTGGACGATATTCAGTCCGGCGACACGATCGGGGACGCCTACGTGTCGAGCCTTGAACTGTGGGAGGACGAGCGGCTGCTCGGTCCGCCGCACACCAGTCACAGCGATATCCGGGCCCGGGGATTGGGTCGGTTTTCCCATTGGGGGCGACAGCTTTTCATGTCGACCTCGGATAACACGTCCCCGCGCGAGAATGGGCGCAGCTACAAGGTCCGTGCCCGTAGGTCGCCTGCGTCCCGTCCTTGATGGGCAGCCACGATCAGCGGGCCTCTCGCACGAGGCCGCGGAGCGCCGCGGCTCATGTCACGTTACGGACCGAGATCATACGCGATCATCGCTTATGACGGACGGCCCCTCGATCCGAGCCCGCAGGCTGCGCCGGGACGAATGTCAGATATTCTTCACGCGGTGACTCGGAACCCGCGAGATGTCCGTCGCCCCTGGCGACAACACGGAGCCGGCCGGAAGATCGGCCAGAACCAAGGCTCCCGCGCCGATGATGCAATCGGCACCGATTGTCACATGATCGCGGATCGTGACATTGACGCCTATGAACGTGCGCGGGCCCACTTTGACGCCGCCCGAGACCACGACGTGCGACGCGATGAAAACGTCTTCCGCAATCTCGCTGTGATGACCGATGTGGTTGCCGGACCATAGGGTCACGTTTCGCCCGACGTAGGCGAACGGTTGGATCGTGTTGTCTTCGAGAATGAACTGGTTTTCGGCCGTTTGAAAATTGGAGAATGTCGTGGCTCTCGTGCTGACGTAGCCGGCGATGCCGTATCCGAGCGCCACCGCTGCATCGACCTTCTCGCGACGCAGTTTATTCAGCTTCGTGTAGGAGAGCGCCACGAACAGGTCATGCGTGTCGGGCGAAAAACGTTCCGTGACCTCGTTGAACGCGACGAGGGGCTTTCCGCCGAACTCGGCACTCTGAACATAATCAGGATCGACCGTGAAGGCGGCGACCCGTCGCCCGGCGTCGGTCTCGAAGTAGAATTGCGCGAGTTCCGCGATCGGGCCCGTCCCGAAGATGATGATGTTCTTCAACGGAAAATCCCGTGGCCGTGTCTGGAGCTGACCATAGCATCGCGACCGGGACCGAACCAGTGCTGCGCTCGGGCGCACGGACGCGGTCCAGCACCGATCGACATCCGACAGCCGGGGCCGATGAAGCGGTGAACAGCGGCTCAGCCCATGAGTTCGAGGATGCGCCGCGCATTTTCCTGGGGCGACAGGTACGCTTCCGCGAAGGCGCGCCCCCGCCGGGCGAGCGCACAGAGCGCGTCACGATCCCGTTCCGCGGCCTGGAGATGGGCAGCGACCTCCCCGGGCGTCCGCGCGTCGAGCCCGGGGATCGGCTCCGGAAGCAGGCGTCCGAAGACGTCATTGCGCAGGTTGCCCAGGACGGGGCGGCCCTGGGCCAGACCATCCCGCAGAACCATGCCGGGCGCGCCCCCGCCCAGATGTTCGCAGACGATGTGCGCGTCTTGGACGGCCCGCACGTAATCCGCGAGCGAGAGTTCGCCCAGCCAGCTGACATGGGTTCCGATACCCAGCTGCCGCACGAGTTCCGCGGCGGCTTCGACATCGTGGCCCTTGCGCACCAGGATCAGTTCACCGGATCCGCCGGCGTGAACGTACTGCGCGAAGCCGTGCAGAAGGATATCCGTGCCTTTGAGATCGAGGCTCGAGCCCTTCGTTTCCGCCGTCGGAATCCATTGAAGGCGGGTTCCGTTGAGGATCCGCAGCCGCTCCGTCGCGGGTAGCTCGCTTGGGACGATGGACAGCGTGTCCGCCATGCCGATCCAATGGCGCCGTTCGTCCGCGATGCCGATGGCATCGATCACGTCATCGCCCTCGGGGATGAGGCCGCGCGGCGGGTACCCGAAGACCTCGGCCCCGAGCAAGCCCGACCGTTGCCGGGCGATGAAATCCGTGAAGCGCTTGATTTCGGCCCGGCCTCGGTAGGACCGCGCAAAATTCGGATCCCAGCTCGCGCGGCGGACGATGATCGATGCAAAATCCCCGAAATACGTGAGATCCGAGCCAGTGAGAAGGACCGCGTGAGGTCTGCCAATCGCGTCGGATAAGCCAATTCCATAATCATTAGCGATAATGTAATCGAAATTCTGACTTCGGATCCGAGACAGAACATCCATATAGGCAGCCGTCTCCCAGACAACGTCATCAAACGACATTTGAGAACAATCGACAATCCAATGTGGATAATTATTGGACAGGTCCGGATATTTCGATTCCGGCCTATGCAGTTGTTCCCCTCGCAGTAGATAAAGATGCGCGTCGACGCCTATCGCACGAAACCCCTCTGTCAGGAGAAGGGGATAATTATTCATATTCCCAAACACGCAGATCCGCTTGGACATCAATCACCTTACTGCATCCAATCAAAACATGGGCGCGCAGCGACCCGCGACGCGAAGGAGGAACATCTTAGCCGCTCGACGGATCAAACGGATGCAATACCATCACCAGCTCGTTACGTCGGTCAGGATCTCGCCTTCCGGATTAGAGCGACCGGCATCACTGGTCCGAATCTCGTATTGATCTCGATACTCGAAAGAAGCGCGAGGCGTTCGACGCGTCACAGGCGCACGAGGATCGTAAATTCCCACAAGCCATAATCGTGCAGACATGCGACGTGCCGCCCGAAGCGATCGTGGCACCACGCGAGACGTTCCAGTGGTTCTTCATAATGCAGGTCCGCTCTCCGCTTGTCCACGTCTGACCACAACGTGAGCGCGTTGAACCCGAAGCCGATGCGGGACGAATCTGCAAGCAGTTCTATCGTCCGGTCCACATGAGATTTCCAGCTTTCGGCCGACGCACCGCAACGGACATTGAGAACCCCACTCGCTATAGTGTAATCGCTGACATCTGATGGCTTCGGACCGGAACTCCATATTCGGTCTTGCCCCTCACCGTGAAGGTGACGCGCGTGGTCAATCATCGCCTGAGAGATATCATGGCCCAGGAAGCGTCCGACAAAGCCGTTCGCACGCAGAAATGTCAGAAAATCCCCATAACCGCATCCAAAATCTGTAATTGTCGCTTCGAATTGACCGCGGAGCAATCTCAAAAACTGCTCATGACGCAATTGATGCTGATCGGCATCATTCCAGTCCACGCCCCGGCTGTTATTTCCGTGGGTTGATATTTTTGAGCCATAATAATCCGCTATAGCAGAGAGACGGACGTCAGCGGACGACTGCGCCTGTTGATCCGTTGTCATGGTCGACCATCCCATCCATAAAGCTCTTACCTAACAACGCTCGCCCGCTTGTGCGACGCATGAACGTCTTGCGAGTTTCATCGAAGGAGCCAATTACGGTTGCCGGCGCATGATCGACCAGTCCGTCATCAGCGGAGAACACGACGTGATCTATCGCTCATTGCAACCCGATAGATTTTTGCAACGCAACCTATCTCTGACAACGTAGACATAGGACGAAATGTAAAGATCCATGATCCTATGCGACCCCACCCTGCAGATCGTTAATCATTTTTGGATCGCCAGACCGAAACCAGTCTTGCTGTATTCATTCCCGCAATAAAGCATGTATCGGGAGCCATTGTGGTCAAATACTGTCGGATACGCGACAGCTTCACTGTCCCAACCTTCAGCGGAGACCGTCAAGCCTGCTTCCGCGTCGTGTCGCTGCCAGGCCGTCCCGTCCAAGGAGGTTGCGAAGCCGATGCGGTAGCCGAACGTGTCGCCTCGGTACGAGTACCACATGCGGTACATATCGGCATCGCGGACGACGCAAGGTCGGCTGATCGCGACTTCATCGGGATGGGCGTGCGCGACCGCGACCCGGCCACCCGTCGTCCAGTTCAGGCCGTCTTCCGAGTCAGCGTAAGCAATGTGATATCTCGGCCGCGGCACACCGGCTCGTTCGCACCATGCGGTTCCGGAAATGTACCACATTCGCCACCGATCCTCGTCCCTTATGACATGAGGATTCGACACGAAGAGCGGGTCATGTACCGAACGGTCAATGATGGGCCCCTCGGAGTACCGTCGATAAGACCCATCCGTGCTTGCGTCGGATATGGCTAGGCCGATGGCATTTCTCCACGGCACAGTCGTTCCGGTGTTCCATCCAACATAATATAGGAGGCGACGCCCATTATGATGAACGAGGCACGAGCCCATGGCGCCCCGATCGTCAAAACATCCCAGGCGGCCAAATTTCAGATCCGGCTCGATCGACCAATCGAGGATGCGCGACGGTTCCTTTATGTCGACAATGATATGACAGACGTTTGATCGGCCGCTTTCGTCCCGAGGCGTAAAATAAATTCTGAAAACATCATCGTATAAATGTTCCGGAAACGGAACGGACGCGTGCGAAGTGAGCCACTGCGTTCGCTTATCAGCAACGAATATCCAACTTATCTTTTCCCACACCATCGGATCAGAAGCCTGCTCAAAAGGGGATCGCCGTCCTAGTCGATTCTTACAGTCGCGCATCGATGCCGATGCTGCAGGGCCCATCGAACGTCACTCGATTGGCCTCTTGCGAGACTCGTTCGCTCACAGACGCACCCACACAGATAGGGTCGCCGGAGTCCCGGAGGACCGACTCGTTACGTCTTTGCTGCGGCCCAATCGATATTTACACCGCATCGACGCGGAGCGCGCTCCTCGTTCCATCCGGACCGAGGGTCAGCAGCGGGTCGAGGATGGACACGGCGGGCTCGAAAGGTCCCCAAAGCTGCGGGTAGGCGCCGAGCCCGTCATAGGACATCCACTCGACTGAGATCCCGCGTGCGGCGAAGGCGGACTCATCGAGATACGCCCGTGCCGAAGGCCCGGAGAGGTAATGCGTCGCGCCGGCCGCCGCCGCGAGCGCGATGAGCCGTGCGGTCGGATCCATCGCGCGCAGGTCTTCGCGGGGGATGAGGTCGACATCGGCCGTGAAACGCGTGGTCAGGCCGAGGGCTGTCGCGATGCTCTGCGTGAGGTGCTGGTTCACCCGGGACAGCATCGGCTCCGGCCCGGCCGCCGCGTAGCCGTCGCGGACGAGGCCGATAGCCTGTCCGAAACCCTCCGCGCGAGCATAGGATTCCTCGATCCGACGCAGGTGCTGGGCCGCCCAGCCGGGCTCCGCAATCTCGATGGCGTCGATCGGCGCGTGGTAGTTGCCCTTCTGCTTGACCGGGATCGTCAGCCAAGCCGGTCCTTGCGCGGTCTTGATGCGGTTGCGCGTGCGCCAGTCACGCCGGGTGAACTGAACGCTGTCGAGGAACACGTATTGGTCGCAGCGCGCCATCAGGGCGAAGGCGCCGCGCCAGGGCACGTAGGACGATTGCACGATGGCGACGCGGAACACGGCACTCATCCGGCCGTGGTCGCGCAGGCCGTGACCGCGGCGACGACATCCGCCACGTCGGCGTCGGTCAGGCCGAGATGGATCGGCAGGCGGATCAGGCGGGCGGCGATGTCGTCGGTGACCCGCAATTCGCCCTGCGCGCGGCCGAACCGCAGACCGGCCGGCGACGAATGCAGCGGCACGTAGTGGAAGACCGCGTTGATGCCCGCCGCGTTGAGGCGCTCCAGGATTCGGGACCGGGTGCCGGGATCGGGGGCGAGGAGCCAGAAGATGTGGCCGTTGGCCTGCGCGCTGTCGGCCTCCGGCAGGGTGATCGCCCCGGTCGCGGCCAACGGCGCCAAGCCGTGCCGGTAGGCATCGTAGAGCGCCCGCCGCCGCGCCATGATGCGGTCCGCCTCCTCGAGCTGGGCGAGCAGGAAGGCCGACACGATCTCCCCGGGGCAGTAGGAGCTGCCGATGTCGCGCCACGTGTACTTGTCGATCTCGCCACGGAAGAACCGGCTCCGGTCGGTGCCCTTCTCGCGGAGGATCTCCGCCCGCTCAACGAGGCCGGGACCGTTGACGAGCAGGGCACCGCCCTCGCCGGAGATGATGTTCTTGGTCTCGTGAAACGACAGGCAGCCCAGGTGCCCTATCGTGCCGAGCGCGCGCCCCTTGTAGCTCGAGAGATGCGCCTGGGCCGCATCCTCGATCACCATGAGCCCGTGCGCCTCCGCGCGGGCCATGATCGCGTCCATCTCGCAGGCCAGGCCGGCGTAGTGGACCGGCACAATGACCCGCGTCCGCGACGTCACGGCGGCGTCGATCAGCCGCTCGTCCAGATTCAGGCTGTCCGGGCGGATGTCGACGAAGACCGGCGTCGCCCCCCGCAGGACGAAAGCGGTCGCGGTCGACGAGAACGTGAACGAGGGCATGATGACCTCGTCCCCGGGGCCGACGCCCGCGAGCATCGCGGCCATCTCGAGCGCGGCCGTACAGGAATGCGTGATCAGCGCGCGCTGGACCGGAAGGTTCGTCTCCAGCCACGCCTCGCAACGCCGCATGAACATACCGCCGCCGGCGATCGTCCCGTGCTCGACGGCTTGCGCGATGTAGCTCAACTCGCGCCCGACCATAGTCGGACGCCCGAAAGGGATTTTCATCGGTCGCGCGGCGTGGTCCGTCATACGGGCGTTCTTCGCCCTGGCGCCTGCCCAGTCAAGAGCAAGGTCCCGCGCAAGGGTTCCGGGCAAAGGACCTCGCGGCCCGTCCGGCGCCGAACGCGCGGCGATCCGACGCCCGGGCCGGAAAGGCTCAGCCGGGCTTGCGCGCGAGACAGGTCAGGAATTGGTTGGGCTCGTCGTTCCAGATTTTCTCCACCCGCAGACCGATGCGGTCCGAGAAGACGGCCGCGGCATGCTCGTTGAGGAACGTATAATGTGAAGAGACCACGTAAGGATCCGCATACATCGGCACTTGCCAGAAAAAATATCCGCCCGGGTTCAGTTTATCGGCGACGCTTTGGCCGACTTCCCAGAGCTTCGGAATGTGCTCCAGCGTGTGCCAAGCGAAGACCGCATCGACCGTTCCGGGGACCTCGTCCAGGTGCGAGCCGATCTTCAGCCGGTCCGCCAAACCGAAATGCGGCACCATCCGATCAAGCGTGGAGCGATTGATCTCTAGGGCCCAGACCTCGTCGAAATGGCTGCACGCGGCCGCAGACAGGAAGCCGAGCCCCGCACCGAGTTCGATCGCGCGCCGCAGGTTCGTCGTCTCGACCGATTGCAGGAACCAATCGAGCAGCCCCCTGTGCAGTTCGAGACGGCCCGCGAGATCTCTGACCGCGTCATCGACGGGATAGAACACGCGCGAGGCTTCTTCCTGCATATCCTCCGACGCGCCGAGATCGGACAGGGCCTCCGACACGTTGGTCATGTTCACGAGAGACGTGCAGATCTGGCAGGTGAAGAATCGGACTCTGTTCCCGGCCACATCCAGTCGCGTCGCGTAGGGACGAAACTGCTTCGTGAACCCACAACAGGGACAGGCGATCCGGCTGTCGGGCAGCGCATCGTCCGTGAGCTTCAGCTCGCGCGCAGCTTGGGGCGCTCGAACGGAGTAGCGGCGCGTCGATTGCGACGGATCGGCATTGTCGGACGTGGAAAACATCAACGCCTTACCCCAATGGGAGAAGCGTCCGCCGCCTGTCTGTCGGATGTCGTCATGCAAGCTATGCGGCGGGCCGAGCGGGCGCCCGTTCTCAAACAGCTGTAACGGCGACTTCAACGGCTCATCGAGACTGTCGCCGCTGGCAAAACGAGAGTCCAAATTGACGGTCCAGCAGTGATCCGACTCCCGCTTCATATCCTTCTTCGACAGCTCGACTTCCAGGTTTTGCATCGCCATCTTTCGCAGGTCTCTGTAAATCTATTGGGGGCGGATTTTCGTTTTGAAGAACAATCTGTAAATTTTAATCCGCACAACGCGTGTCAAGTCCTCGGAGAAATGCCCTCACTTCGAGCACCATCTTGTAGCGACCAAGCCGGCTCAAACAAATGTCCGGAATGCTCCTCGTCGACCACGACGTGCTATCCGCCACGGAAGCCGTCTCCGAACCGCTGGCGCACGCCTCGTCGGCATCGGATAACGATGATCGCGAGGCGCCCGGCCGCTCGGAGGTGGCCGCATGCCGGAGCGTCGCCGGAAGTCGACATCGTAGCGGGGCTTTCCAACGATGCGGCCTCACTGGTTGGACGTTCGAAGCCCCGGTGGTATACGCCGGCCCCGATAGGACGGACAACATGGCGTCGGCGCCCTAACCCCCGCACGTGGGCTCCACCCCCCGCACGTGGGCTCCCCGGAGGCGGCGCATCGCTGACCGAGGAACCAGAGAGCGATGTGTGGAATAGCAGGCCTTTTCGCTCCGCGCGGTGCCTCCGTCGAGCCCGAGTCCATGCGCCGGGCCGTAGCCTCCATGACCGGCTCGATGCACCATCGCGGCCCCGATGCGGACGGCCTCTGGGCGGACGGCGAAGGACGCTGCGTCCTGGGGCATCGGCGGCTCAGCATCATCGACACGACCGAAGCCGGCGTTCAGCCGATGCACAGCGGCAGCGCGCGCCACGTGATCACCTTCAACGGTGAGATCTACAACTACCTGGAATTGCGGCCGCGCCTGGAAAAGGCCGGCATCACGATCCGCGGGAAGACCGACACCGAGGTGCTCCTCGAAGCGGTCGCGCATGAGGGGCCGTCCGTCCTGTCGCGGCTCGACGGCATGTTCGCCTTCGCCGTGTTCGATCGGCGCGACGGTTCGCTCCTGCTGGCGCGGGACGCCTTCGGCGAGAAGCCGCTCTACATCACCACCCTCCGCTCCCGGGCCGTCGCGTTCGCCTCCGAGCTCCAGGCCCTCGAGCGCTGCGAGGGCTTCGACGCCCGCGTCGACGTGTCGGCGATGGCCGAGGTGCTGTCGTTCCAGTATATCGGCGCGCCGCGCTGCATCTACCGTAGCGTCCGCAAGCTCCTGCCGGGCCACTGGATGCGGATCCACGCCGACGGCCGGATCGAGACCGAGCGCTTCTTCAGCTTCAGGCCGGGCCGGGACGGCTATTCCGACCGGCCCCTGGCCGACCTTGCCGACGAACTGGAAGAGATCCTCGTCCGCAGCATCGACCGGCGGATGATCGCGGACGTCCCGCTCGGAGCCTTCCTGTCGGGCGGCGTCGATTCCTCGACCGTCTGCGCCCTGATCCGCCGTCGCCTCGACCGGCCGCTGAAGACGTTCTCGATCGGCTTCGAGGGGGCGCCCGAGAGCGAACACCTCACCGCGCGCATCTTCGCCCAGCATCTCGGGACCGAGCACCACGACGAGATCCTGAACCCCGACATCTCGGCGTTCCTATCCGGCATCGGCGCGCGCCTGGACGAACCGAACGGCGACAGCTCCTGCATGCCGACCTACCTGCTGTCCCAATTTGCCCGGCGGCAGGTCACCGTCGCGATATCCGGCGACGGCGGCGACGAACTCTTCGGCGGCTACGGCCGCTACTTCGCGACCCTCGGCGAGGCCGAGCGGCGCGCACGCGGCGAGATCGGCAGCGAATGGACACCCGGGGACGCCTATTTCGGCAACCGGATCCTCGTCGCCACCGAGCACCATATCAAGGAATTGTTCGGCTTCGTCCCGGACGGCTTCGCCGCGCACCTGGGCCATCTGCGCGAGGAGGTGAATGCCAGCGGCGACGGGCTTCTCGCCGAGCTGCGGCGCACCGACGCCGACAATTACATGCCGGGCGCCGTCCTGCCCAAGGTCGACCGGATGAGCATGCAATGCTCGCTCGAGGTCCGGACGCCGTTCCTGAACATGGAACTGGCGCGCTTTGCCGAGCGCCTGTCCCCCTCGGTCCTGATCAGCGGGCTGCGGGGCAAGCTCGTCCTGCGCGAGATCGCCTACCGCTATCTCCCCCGCGACCTCATCGACCTGCCCAAGCAAGGCTTCGCCCTGCCCCTCTCCGACTGGGCCCGCACGAGCATGCTGCAGGTCGCAGGCGGGATGCTGGAGGATCCGGACAGCCGCCTGCGGGCCGTGTTCGGCTCCGAGGGCATCGCGCGTTTCCTGGGGCGCCAGCGCAGCCCGGGCAACTTCTCGCCCTATCAGGTCTGGGGCGTCGCGATGCTGGAATCGTGGCTCCGCCACCATTCGGTCGACCTGCCCGGGCGGGCGAGCTACGCGCTGCCGCCCGAGGTCACGGGGGAGGGCGACGTGAAGGCCGCCCCGGCAGCGCCCCAGGACGCGGATGACGCCGCGCGCTGGGCTGCTCTGCCGGTGACCTCCCGGATCTTCATCGTGGCGGAGACCCGGCTGCCGCGGGGCGCGCGGATCACCACCGACGAAGCGCTGGCGTTGCTGCCGACGGACCTGCGCATCCTCCTGCTCGGACGCGTCGCGACGATGCCGGCGGCCGATCCGCTCAACGCCGCAACCGCAGAACGCCCGATCGTGGAGTTCAGGGGATCCAGCCGGTCCCTGAAGGCGGCCACCGTCCTGCTCTACGGCGTCAACGCGGATGGTTGCCCCGAAGCGTTGTGGAAGGATCTCGACGACGCCGGCGTCCGGCATCTCCTCGTCCGCTCGGCGCACAATTGGACGGTGGTCCATCAATTCACCTTCTCCCAGCACAACCCTGTCGCCCGCCTCGCCGCCGTCGCCCGGCTGTTCAAGAAGCGCGAAGCCTTCTTCTCCGCGAACCCGGTCGCGAAACGGTTCGGGGCAGCCGACATCGTCGACGATGCCGGACTGGATCTCCGGACGGTCCAGCTGACATTGGGCACCGAGGACGACCGCGATCGGGAATCCTCGGACCGCTTCACCGTGTTTCGCGGGTTTCGGCAGTTGCTCCCCTTCGAGCGTCCGTTCGACGAGGTCAGGAAATCCCCCGACCGCTACACGGTCTGGAACCGCCGGCTCTACGTCGGCAAGGACGACGGGCAGGGCGAGTCCAGCACCTACTGGGCCGTGTCCAACGACATCGCGGCCGAGAACGATCTCCCGGTCCGCCGACGCGACATCGCGGTGCCACTCTTCCAGCCCGGCTCCGGCATGCCGGTCGTCGAGCGTGCCCTCGCGGTGCCGATCAACGATGTCGCGCTGCAACCGGGGGATCCCGTGGTCGTGTGCACGCACGGGCTTCCTCCGGGCGGCGCCGAACGGCAGTGGGTCTACCTCGCGCAGGCGCTCAAGGCCGAAGGCTATGACGTCACCTTCGTCGTAGTCGACAAATTGCAAGACACGAACAGCTATCTCCGCCTGCTGAAGAGCCATGACATACCGGTGATCGACGGACGGTCCTTCAGCGACATCCAGAAGCTGCAGATGTGGCCGGATCACGTCATCCCGCTCGGCGACCTGAACGGCTTGCCCGACCCCTACGAGGCCTTGGCGATCACCAGCGCCCTGATGGCCGTCCGGCCGAAGGCCGTCTTCCTGCAACTCGACGGCCCCAACACCATCGGGGGCATCGCGGCGCACATCGCCGGGGTCGCCCACATCCTGCTGTCGTTCCGGAACTACAATCCGTCGCACTTCAGTTACCTGGCAAACGACTGGTTCAAAGAGGTGTATCGGGCGCTGGCCCGCTCGCCGCGCGTCAAGCTGTCCGGAAACTGCATCGCGGCGAACGACGACTACGCCGATTGGATCGGCGTCCCGCGATCGGCGGTGACCTTCATCCCGAACGCCATCGATCCCGATCTCTTCGCATTGCCGGCCGATGCCGACCTCGCGGCGGCGCGCCGTTCCCTCGGCCTGGACGAGCGCATGCCCGTGCTGCTCGGCGTTTTCCGGCTGTCGGAAGAGAAGAACCCGCGCCTTTTTCTCGATGTCTGCAACCGCATTCTGACCGAGCGGCCCGACGTCAGGATCCTGATCGCCGGGATCGGTCCGGGTCTCAATCAGATGCTCGACTGGGCGGACGCGCTGGGTCTGGCCGACAGGGTCACCTTCCTCGGCAAGCGCACCGATGTCGGGACGCTCATGCGGCTCGCATCGGTTCTTCTGCTTACCTCCAACATCGAGGGCATGCCGAACGTCCTGATGGAGTCGCAAGTGATGGGGACGCCCGTGGTCGCGACCGATGTCGGCGGCGTGCGCAGCGTCGTGGTGGATGGAACCACCGGGTTCGTGTGCCCGCCCGGCGATGCCGCGGCACTGGCCAGGGCGTGCCTGCGTCTCGTCGCGGACGAGACCCTGGCGCAGCGCATGGGTCTAGCCGGCCGGCGGCACATGCTCGAAGGCTTCACGAAGGTGGAGTTAGGACGACGGAGCCTGGCCTGCCTGACCGCGGGCGACCCTGTCGTGCCGCCGAGACGCGCACCGGTTTCGGCGTGAGTTTCGCGCCATGACCGTGCGGTCGCCAGCGCCGTCCGCACCGCGGGCGGCGCAAACGGGTGCGCTGCTCATCGAGCCCGACGCAGCGCCTCGGCGCCGCGACCGGACTCATGCTAGGGCTCTCGCCGCGGTCCGGCGCAGCCGCGCGCACGGCTTTCCTCGAGAAGATGACCTCAGATCATGACCGACTTGGTGACATCGGTGGCCGCTGGACCTGTCGATCCCGGTTCCCTGTTCGATCCGATTTGGTACGCCGCGTACGGCGATGATCTGCCCGCGGACCGTGACGCCCGCCTGCGGCATTATCAGGACCAAGGTTGGCGGAAGGGTCTGGAGCCGCACCCGCTCTTCGACGGCCGTTGGTATTGCGCCCGTTACGATGTTCCGGGAGATCTCGACCCGCTGAGTCATTATCTGACCGAGGGCGTACGAAAGGGCTGCAATCCGCATCCGCTCTTCGACGGCGATTGGTATCTCAGCCATAATCCGGATGTCATTTCGGCCGGCTTCGAGCCCTTGACCCATTTCGTCCATAACGGCGAACGCGAAGGCCGCTCCCCGCACCCGCTGTTCGACCCGGCTTGGTACCGCCAACGCAACGGAGAACCCGAGCTGCCGCTGCGGCATTACTTGGCCGGACAGGGCGGCAACCCGCATCCGCTGTTCGATGACGATGTCTACCGGAGTCACGCGCCCGAAGCGCTCGACCCCGCCACGCCCGCACTCCTCCATTATGTGCTCGACGCTTGGCGGGCGGATTGCCGTCCGACGCCGCTGTTCAGCAACGCATGGTACCGCGAACGATACGCGGCGCTGCTTCGGCCGGACGAGAGTCCGCTGGCTCACTATGTCCGCGCGGGATGGACGCGGGGCTGCCTACCCCATCCGCTGTTCGATCCGATCTGGTTCGAGCAGTCGGGACCGGACTGTTTCGGGCATGGCGAGATCCCGCTGGCGCGCTACGCGACGGTCCGAGAGTGGGATCGACGTTCGCCGCACCCGTGTTTCGATGCGAAATGGTATCTTGAGACCAACCCGGACGTCGCCGAGCACGGGAGCGATCCGTTGCTACATTTCCTCGATTACGGCTGGCGCGAGGGCCGATGGCCCAACCCGAACTTCGATACGCGGGGTTACCTGGAGGCCTATCCGGATGTCGAAGCCTCGGGGATCGATCCGCTGACTCACTTCGTGACCAAAGGCGCGGATGAGGGCCGGACCACGCGGGCGCCCTTCGCGGTCCCGGACCGATCCGACGTCCGGTCAAGCCTCTGATGGCTGGCGGGACGATGATGATGCATGGCGACCACAGCAGTTCCGAAAAACTCGGTGACCCGATGAATCCGGCCGCACAATTCGACGCCGAGGCCGCCCGCTTGATCTTCGCGCGTCTGACGGATCAGAACCGGAAGCTTGAGGAGCGCCTGAACGACGCGCTCGTAAGGCTGAAGGATCAAGCCGCGACCGACGCGCAGGTCGATGCGCTCGTCCGCGCGCTCCACGAGGGGCCCGATCGGGCTAAGGCGATGAATTCCAGCGCGCGACACCGTGAGGCCCAACTCCGACACAGCATCGCCTGTCTCTCGGCGGAACTCGAAGAGGCGCGCGGCCTGATTGCCAGCCTCGCCCGGGAACGCATCCCGCCCGCGCGATGAGGGACGCAGGTCATGGCCGCCCGACCTGCGGGCGGAGCACCGCAGGCGACCTGAACGCGTCGCCGCTCCTGCGAGTCTGGCGCCCGGAAGGGCTCGGTGCCCCCGCTGGGTGGGGTGGCCCACCCGATCTCGCGGATCGCATCACGGTCCCGCGCGGCGGGCCGGAGAGGTAAGGACAAAGTCTCGCCCGATCGCATCGTGTACGTCTGCCCCACCGCGCTGCTTGAGCAGCCAGCGCATCGCCATCCGCCATCCTCCCACACCGGCAACACCATCATGGGCATTCCCACACTCGACCTGCTTCGGGAGCCGGTACGCATCGTCCCGGATTTCAGGCTCACATGGTGCGACCAGAGCTGCTTTTGGGAGACGACCCCCAAATTCACCCCGCCGTCCTATCCGCGCCTGATGACGATCGCGCAGGAGGGCCCGGTCGAAATCCGCTTCAGCGCACCGGCCGCCGCGCTCGACCGCCTCGCATTCCGCGTCGGCGCGCACGTTGCCGGTCAGGACATGCCCCTTCACGTCCGGCTCGTCGATCGCGCCGGCGCAATCTTCGAAGCCAAGCCGATCTTCCCGAAGCCGGGTCCGGACGGCATGGCGGATGTTGAGATCAACCTCGCGGCCCATCGTTTCGAAATCGGGGCGACCTACACACTCCTACTGTCGCCGGCGTCGCGCGGTCCGCGCTCCCCCTTCGCGATCTTCTGCGCCTTCGCCTTCGAGGGCCGCTATGAGTTCGAGAAGCGGCTGATGGGCTTCTGCACCGAGCGCCTGTTCGTGACCGCGCGCCCTGCACCGACGATCGGCAGCCTGGAGGCCCCGATCTGCATCGTCGTGCCGGAGCACATCGCCGCCGATCCCGACCGCCTGAATGCGTCCGTCCGAAGGCTGCAGAACCTGCTTCCGTCGGGCGAGATCTGTGTCGTCCGACTGGCGGAGCTGCTCGGCCATTGGTCGACGATCGCCTCGCGCAAGCTCGTGGTTTTCTGCGGCGTCTACGAGCCGCGCGTCTCCGACCGCGTG
The DNA here is from genome assembly GCF_028583545.1 of Methylobacterium sp. NMS14P. Classification (NCBI taxonomy): domain Bacteria; kingdom Pseudomonadati; phylum Pseudomonadota; class Alphaproteobacteria; order Hyphomicrobiales; family Methylobacteriaceae; genus Methylobacterium; species Methylobacterium sp. NMS14P. The sequence continues at coordinate 1,336,296 of NZ_CP087106.1, forward strand.
ACGTTCGATGACCTCTGCTTCGCGTTGCATCGCCTCGGCATCGTCACCGTGTTCTACAAGGCGGCCGGCGACGGGGCGGCGTCCGGATCCGGGTCCCATACCCTCGGCCATCTCGCCACGCTCAGACGCCAGCAGCGGCAGCAACGACGGCGCTGCCACTTCATCCTAACGGACGGCGACAGCCCCGTCTTAGAAGCCAATTTCCAGAGCAGTGAGGCGGCCCAGACCGGGAACACGGACGGGAGCGGCTTCGACTGGACGGAGCTCGTCCGCCAAGCGGAGCGGCGGCGCAAGCCGCACATCGTGATCGTCTCAGTGCTCTACAAGAAGGCCGACATCATCGACCAGTTCCTCGGCCGGATCAGCGCCCAGAGCTACGACGGCCCGATCACGACAGTGCTGGTCGACGACGCCTCGCCGCAGCCGGATGCGGTGCTCGCGCGCGCCTACTCCACGCTGCTCGACGGGGATCGACCGTGCTTCGCCGGCCCGCGCGACGTCCGCGTGGTGGCCAACCACGCGAACCTCGGAAACTGCGCCTCCCGCCTGGCCGGGCTCGACGCCGTCGTGGGGGACATCTACATCGTCATCGACTGCGATTGCCTGCTGAACCGGGATTTCGTCGCCGCCCACGTGTTCGAGCACTGGGACGACGCGGTCGATGTCGTCATCGGTCCGCTCAACATCGAGAGCCAGGAGCGGGATCCGCTGGAGGTCCTGTTCGATCTGGAGCGTGAGCCCGCAGCCGTTCTCAAGGCGATGGAGCTCCAGGACAGCGTGCAGTGGGACGGGTTCCTAAACGGCATCACACGCAACTTCTCAGTCAAGAAGCGCCTGGTCGACGCCGAGGATCTGTTCGATCTGGACTTCTCCTACTCGTCTAAGCCCGGATCCGGCTTCGGTTGGGAGGACGTGGAGATGAGCTACCGGCTGTACCGGAAGGGAGGGGCGTTCCGCTTCACCGATAAAGCCTTCTCGGTGCATTGCTCACACACCTCGTCCGTGCCTGAGGCCGCGAAGGTCAGAGGGTCGATGCGCAACTTCCTGCGGCTGTTCGAGAAGCACGAGGATCTGGCCCTCGTGGCCCGGCGCTGGGCAGTCGACACGTACGGCCGCATCATGGACTGGGCCGCCTGGGAGAAGGTCGATCTCGGAGAGGACGGGGCCGCGCTGTCGCGCCTGTTTGAGGCCGAGGCGGGGCGACAGAAGCCGCTCACGCTCTCATACCGCCGCGGTCAGACGCGCCCGTTGCGGATCCTGAATTACCGGTGGCACTGTCCGCATCAGTACGAGCTGTACAAGCTCCCGCATGAATTCACGCTGGCGACCGATCTCGGCATCGGCATGGTCGATAGCTGGGGCTACAATCAACGACCGTTCCGCCCGAACGTCAGAATGGTCCCGTCCGCTCAGATCGACACGCGAGACTTTGACGTGGCGATCCTCCACTTCGACGAGAACGTCTTCGCGGCGGAACTCACGAACGGCATCATACCCGCCGTATGGGGCGATCCGTTCCGGCGCTTCCTGGCGATCGACGACCTGCCCAAGATCGCGATCTGCCACGGCACGCCGGCCTTCGAGGGCCAGTACGGGCTCGATCCGAGCCGGAAGCACAGGTTCAACCAGGTCGAAGCCAAGCGTCTCGATCTCGTCGAGCGGCTCAGGGCCGCCGGCGTGCGCGTGGTCTGCAACTCGCATCAGGCGCTGGACGAGTGGCAGTTCCACGACGCGCGCGTTATCTGGCACGGCTTCGATCCGCAGGAATTCCCGGCGGGCACCTATCGGCGCGACATCCTCGCTTTGGAAGCGGACAAGCATCGGCCGCACTACAGGGGCGCATGGGAACACGAGTTGGTCCTCAAGGCACTCGACGAGTCGATCCGGGTCGAGACGGCCGAGCATCCCGGCGCGGCCCTGGAGATCCGGGACGGCAACGCGTTCGCGAGCAAGAACTTTCGATCCTACATCGACAGGATCCGGCAGTTCACGGTCTACCTCAACACGACGCTCAAATCGCCCATGCCCCGGTCGCGGGGCGAAGCCATGATGACGGGTGTAATCCCCGTCTGCCTGAACAACCATGACGTGTCACTCTTTATCGAGAACCGGGTCAACGGCTTCTTCGCCGACACGCCGGAGGAACTGGCCGACTACATCAACCATTTGTTCCGGAACCGCGCCGAGGCCGTCCGGATCGGCGCCGCGGCGCGGCGCACGGCGCTCGATGTCTTCAATCACGACCGGTATCTGACCAACTGGACTCAACTGCTAGCCGATACTGTCGGCGCGCGGCTCGACCTCGACCGTTCGATCGGCTGAAAGCGCCGGATGGACAACGGGCGGCTCCGGCGACAGGCCGGCAGTCCTTGCACGGGCGAGGCGCGACCGTCGACCTGTTTCGTGGGCCACGCTCACGTGACCATCGCCACCAGTTGCGCCTCGCTGTGCCACCGTCCGATGACGACACGGCCTCGGAGACGACCGGATGATGCCGCCGAGAGTTCAGGCCTACATTTTTCTCGCGATAATCGTTGCCGTATAGGTCTCCAGATCTTCGTCCGAGAGATTTTCATACTCCGGGAGCAGGTTACCTCGAATTTGCTTTGAGGACTCGGATTTCCAGCGGTCGATGTGCAGGATTTCTAATCCCGATCGCCGCATGATTTCGACCATACGGCTGAGTCTTACTCTGTTGATCCCATTGCCGTCACCACCGCCGGGTGTCATATAGGCCCATCGCAGTGGGGTGAGACCCGCATGGAAATTGTGGTCCGAAAAATCGATCACATGACACATATGACCGCCCGGCTTGAGCTTGCCGATAAGCATCGAAAAAACTTCGTCAAGCTTCATGATATGCTCGAATACGGCAATAGAGTATATCAGATCCAAGTCGGAAATATTGTCATATTGCTCAGCTAGGCCGTTACGGTAATCGACTCCGGTACGATCGAACGACCCTGCGAGCCGGCCCGAAGACAGATTTGATAGATCAAATTGGGCGGCCCGTTCGACCAATCTCGAAGGATCCGAGCGGCCTACCGTCCATGCCTTAGGATCCTGGAGGGCAAGCAGGAGAAAGTGCAGGACCATGCGCGCCGCGTCGGCCTCATCCGCGATCGGCAGGGGTTCGACGGAGAAGCTTGTGGTCGCTCCGTTGATGTAGAGGAACGTGGACATGAGGTGCGGGGCGGTATGGCCCGAGCCGAAATCGAGTGCCCTCATCCCATCGAGAGCGACAAAATTCCATAACGACTTGATGTAATTCAGCTGGTCACGATACTTCCGTGGGCCGTACGGATACAGCCAGTTGTCGGACAATATAGAATTTAATTTCTGAGACGCCTCGTGGAGGAACGGCCAGTCGAATGGTGTAAGCCAGCGCTGCTCGCTGGCGAACTGCTCCCGCACCTTCGTCGCGGCCTCCTCAGACATCAGCAGCCGAAGCCGATCGAAGACCTTGTGCTTCTCGAAGCTCGTGACAAGTTCAATAGCTGCACGAATAACTTCGACAGAAGGATCGTCTTCAATATTCATTCGCCTGATCTCGGTTTATGACCGTGCGCTTAACGCACTACTCTTTCAACGATGATCTCTGCACTTTGACAACGTAACGACGCCCATTCGATTTTGGATCGCTGTTGTCCGAGGTCGCGAAGTACAGTTCGTGCCGCCAATGGGTGAACCGACCCGCGCCGCGCTGCTGGATTTCGACGTGCGGCGTATGTGAGGGGCCGAGTGGCCGATCGTCTTCGAAGAGTTGCATCTCGGACCAGCGCCCGTGACTGCCGTCGTTTTCCTGCACCTGCGACAATTGATAGACCCAGCTGAACCCACCGCTTGAAGCGACACGCTCGCAATCGATATCGATGAAGACATGAGGATCATCAGCCTCGTTGGGCGGCTTGGCGACGGCGGCGTCCTTGAGGGCAGCTATCAGATCGCGGGCGCTGCGACCCCGTTCACGCACCATCTCCGAGCCCGCCTCGTCCCGGCGAAGGACGAAGGCGGCGGTGTCAATGCGCAAGTCGTTTTCCGGCCACAGCCGGTAGGATGAGCGGCCAGTGCGGATGCGCGGCAACGCGTCCTGAAAGTACGCCTCTTCGGGTACAGAGGTCGGGATGCGTGCGACGACCTCAAGGCCTTCCGCCTCGAACGCGGCCCAGAACTCACTCGATCGGATGCGGTTGCCCATCTCAAAGAAGGCCGGCTCCGCAACGCGGAGGAACTCATCGTCGGCCGGAATGAGGTGCTCCAACGGGCGCTCGAAGAACGCATGATAGCGCATGTCAATGCCGTGATACGAGATCGCCCCCGGGACACTGACGCGGCTGAGCTCCCGCACGACCGCCGAGAGATCGGAGATATGCTCCAAGACTGCGAACGAGGTTATCAAGTCGATGCTCGCGGTCGCGATCGAGGACAGATCTTCCGCCGGCTCCTCCAGCAGTTGAACGCCCGAATTCGCATAGCCTCCGTCCGCCAGACAGCGCTTCAATGCGTCGGCTGGGCCGTCCCATCGCCGCAGCAGCGTCTCGTACAGCGGCCGATGGTAGTCCTCGTACCACCGTGCGAGAAAGCGATCGGCCACTATGACGCTAGCGCCTTGGGACGCCAGCAGAAGCTGTGGGCCGAAATCTGATCCGGGCCCGATCTCTAGGATCTTGAGGCCGGAGATCGGCTTCTGCACATACGACAAGGCTATAGAGTACAAATTATTGTAGATTTCTATGGCTCGGACAGCCGCTTTCTCAATATCGGCCCGCGAACGCGATCGATAATTGACAGGCTCATACATCCTATCGTGCCTCCTCTTCGGCTTTCTCGATACAGCAGCGTTCCGCGCTAGGCCCGACAGCGCCCCCTCATTCGTCTGCTAAGGACGCGTTATGCCGATCTATGCCCGCGCCGTCGATAGCACCCCGGGCTCTAGCCGCACGAGCCGGATGCATTGATCCCGGATCAGCAGCCAAGTGCTGCCAAGGTGCACGACGAGGCTCGGATGCCAGTCCGGCGCCCGTGGCCCCGAAGCGTAAGACCAGATCCTTGAGGACGAGCAGATTTTGGGCGTCGGTCATCGCGCCGTGGATCAAGCCGATACTCGCCAGGTCCTCCAAGCTCGGGCTTACGCCCGCAGACGGCGATTGGCGCCGACGCGGCGCTCACAAAGCCCGGGTGAGCAGCTCTGGAGGTCATCGCTCAGAGCCGGAACCTCCGCAGCCGCCCGAGGGACTGACATACTGGCCTTCCACAATCGACTGCGCTCACAATGGCCTTCGTCAACGTGTCTTGAGGGTCGCTGGCGGAACGTGATTTAGCGCGACGGGCTGGGGAGGAAACGCGAACGCCTTGCGTCGGTCACCGGATTGCCGGGACCGGCTGCCCTCCTGGGACGCTGCATTCATGGACGCCATGTCGAAGGCTCGGTGCGTCTGGCTGGATCCCGTGATGCCTGACGGTTCGCAAGCTGCGATGCATTGCGCTCACGAAAACCCCACCTTGCTCATGCTTGGTCTGATGCCGCCAACGGATTGTCGGGCTTGGGCCAAATCGTAGCTCCGTCCGCCACGGAGCGCAGCACGGTGCATCCGACACCGATCATGGCCCGCTCTCCAACCTTCAGGCCCTGCAGCACCTTGGCCAGGGGGCCGACCAAGCTGTAGCCGCCGATCGTACAGCGACCACCGATGAAGGCGGCCGGCGAAATCGTAGTGTTGTCCCCGATCTCCGCATCGTGGCCGATGATGGCGCCGGTATTCAGCACGGAGAACCTACCCAATCGCGCATCGAGGTTGACGATCACGCCATGAGCGACGAAGGCGCCTGCGCCCAGCGCGACGCCTTGGCTGACGATCGCGTGCGGCGAGACGAGGGGTGGGCAGGGCAGGGCGTGGCGGTCCAGCCACGCGATGATCTCTGCCCGCGCCTGGATCGCGGCCCGGCTCACGCCACCCACGGCCAGCGCCACACCGTCGTATTCCGCGCGATCGACCAGCAAGTCGTCGAGGTAGCCGCGATACCGGCCGACGGCGACCTGTGGGGCGGTCGAGTAGGTCGACGCGATGGTGTAGCCGCACAACTGGGCGACCTCGGCAATTTCCTTCGAGAAGCCGCCGCCGCCGATCAGCGCCAGGTTCTTGCCGCCGCCCGTCACAGCGCGGCCCCGCCGTCGACCCGCAGGATCTCGCCGGTCACGTGCCGCGCTTGCGGCGACATCAGGAACGCGATGGCGTCGACGACTGACGCCACCGTCGCCGCCCCGGCCGGGCTCCGCTTCTCTAGCGTCGCCTTGAAGTCGTCGCCGTACAGGCGCGCATGCGCCTGGGTCATCTCCGTGTCGAGCCAGCCCGGCGACACGGCGACGGCCCGCCGGGGCGCGAGTTCCCGCGCGAGGCCGCGGATCAGGACGTCGAGCCCCGCCTTCGAGGCGGCGTAGGGAACGATCGCCGGCTCCGGGCGCTGGGCGGCCACCGAGGAGACGGCGCAGAACACGGCGTCCCGGGTCGAGATCCGGGCACTGCCGAAGGCTGCTGCGAACAGGGTCGGCGCGACGAGGTTCGTCGTATAAAGCCGCTCAACCTCCTCCGCCCCGAGGCTGCGCATCGGCTTGATAACCTGCACGCCCGCGCAATAAACGAGGCCCGTCAGGGGACCGCGCTCGGCGACTACGGCTTGAAGCACGCCGCCGATCGCCGCCAAGTCGGTCACGTCCGCCGCAACCGTCGCGATCCCAGCACCGGCGAGCTCGGCCAGCCGGTCCGCCCGGCGAGCGAGGGCGGTGACCGCGCCCTGCCCGGCGAACCTCTCCGCGACGGCCCGGCCGATGCCGCTGCTCGCTCCGACGACGAGGATGTGTCCCGCGGCCTCCGCCATGCTCAACCCCGGTCTCAGGCGGCCAGCTTTGTGCCGGCCATAGCCAAGAGGTCGTCGGCGGTCGCGGCCTCCGCGATCCGCGCCGGCTCGACCTCGAGACCGAGCGTGTCGAACAGCGCCATGATGTTGAGGATGCCGAGGGAGTCGAAGGTCTCGATCTCGCCCAGCCTCTGGCCACGCGCGAGCGGCCCTGGCTGATCCAGGATCGCGCCGAGCTCGTCCAGGAACCCAGCCTCGGTCATGACGCACTCCCCTCGAACTTCAGGACGGGCGGTGCGTAGAGCCCGTCCATTGTGACCGCGCACGCACCCCAGCTCAGGCCCACGCCGAACCCGGCCAGCACCGCGCGCAGCGGCCGGTGCGTGAAATCCTCCGCCAGGAATCCCGAGATCGTGCCCGGGATCGAGGCCGAATTCTGGTTCCCGTAGACGGATTGCGTGCCCGAGGGAAGCTTGCTGTCGTCCAGGCCGAGCCGCCGCTGCAGGTTCTTGAGAATGTACTTGTTCGGCTGGTGCAGCACGTAGAAGTCCGGCTCCTCCGGCCGCCAGTCGGCGGCCGACAGGATGTCGGTGATCAGCGCCGGCACGCGCTTCAGCGTGAAGTTGAACACCTGCGCGCCGTCCATGTGCATGGAGGCGGGCTTGTCCCGGTCCTCGGGATCCGCGCGTAGGCCGCTGTGCGGGATGAACAGGGCCTTCTCGCCGGAGCCGTCGCTGTGGAGCTGGAACACGCTCTCGGTCGCGCGCCGCTCGACCAGCACGGCGGCGCCGGCATCGCCCATGATCGGGGTGATCGCCCGGTCGTCCCGGGCGACCATCCGGCTCGCCACGTCGCCGACGCAGAGCAGGATCCGCCGCAGTCCCGATTCCACGAGGCTGTATGCCACCGAGAGCCCGTACACGAAGCCGCTGCAGCCCAGCCGCATGTCGAAGCAGAGCGTGTCGGTGCGCATCCCGAGCCGGTGCTGCATCGAGATCGCGGTTGAGGGCGAGCTGTAATCCGGTGTCTGGGTGACCAGGATCAGCCCGTCGAGATCCTCCGGCCGCAGGCCGAGGCCGTCGAGGAGATGCCGGGCCGAGTGCAGGCACAGGTCGGCCGTCGTGGTGTCGACGCGGACGACCACGTGGCGCGTGATGAAGCCCATCGCGCGCTTGAGCCGCTCGGCCTCCTCGGGCGCCATCCCGAGATCGGCGGCTTCCGCATCGAAGGCGAGCGCGCGGCCGCCGACCGTGGTGACCAGTCCGGCGAGGCCGGCATTCCGGAAGCGCAGCTCAGCCACGGGCGACTGCGTCCGCTACGTAGTCGAACCAGCTCTGCAGCCGCCGTAGCGGCGAGCGGGTGCTGTCGAGGATGCTCTCGTCGGCGAGCGGCACGTAGCGGCCCACGGTCTTCTCAACCTCGGATTCGGTCTCGAGCAGCAACTCCACCACCGCGAAGGAGTCGATCCTGTCGAATAGGTCGTCCTCCGGGCCGAGCGCGCTCAGCTCCGGGCGCCCCCAGGTCTCGATCAGACGGTTCAGGGTGGTGCAGGCCGCGGTGGCCGCGCCATCACTCCGCGACGATGTGGATGTATGCGGTGTCATCCGGTCCTCGAGTCAGTCGATAGTTCTTGCCATCGGGGCCAGAGCCGAGGAGTTCGAACCCGTTCTCGTCCAGGAAGGTCTCGACCATCCGGTTCTTCGTGCTCGGGCGATACTGGGCCCGCAGCTCCGGATCGGCCTCCTTTCGGCAGATGTAGCGCAGAACTTGGCTCTCAATGCGGCGCCCCAGCGCCCGGCAGCTCATCAGGAAGGTCTCGAGCGCGCCATTCCGGACGATGGCGACTCCGACGATGCCCATATCGCCGAAGCGATCGACCACCCGGGCCGCGTAGACGCTGCCCTCATGCATGGCGGTGGCGACCTCGTCCTCGGTGTAGCGCCGGGTGATCAGGTTGAACTGGTTGGTCTTGTTGATCAGCTGCGTGACGCGCCGCAGGGAGCCCGGATTGTTGCGGGCGATGTGAACGCAAATCTCCAGCGAGGCGAGGTACTCGTCCATCGAGGCGGCCGAGCGCTGCAGCTCCTGCCGCTGCGCCTCGCCCCGATACTGATCGGTCTTGGCCAAATCCTCGGCGGTCACGTTCCGGGCGCGCAAGGAGGCGATGCCGTCGAGTAGGGCCATGGCCTGCTCGGGCCGCGTCCGGTCGAACAGGTGGCACTCGACGCCGGGGAGCCGGGCGCGCACCTCCTCGATCTCGAACGGGTTGTCGTCGAGGAAGATGAAGCTGTCGAGGCCGAGGTTCAGGGTCGCGGCGAGGTCGCGGATGTTCTCGCTCTTCTCCGACCAGTTGCTACGGTAGGACACGAAATCGTCGAGGCGGAGCGGCATCGCGCGCTGGGCGAAGACCGCGCGGAAATCCTCCTCGTTGTTCTTGGTCACCGCGCAGAGCAGGATCCCGAGGCCCTTCAGGCGCAGGAGCTGGCGCTGGAGCTGCGTGTGGACGATCCCCGGATAGTCGCTGTCGACCTCCAGGTTCTCGACGCCGTCCTCGCCGACGACGCCGCCCCAGAGGGTGTTGTCGGCGTCGACCACCACCACCTTGCGCCGCGCCCGCAGCCGCGCCGCGACGGCGTCGGCGTAGCGCTCGCTGAGCGCGTCCACGGCGGCCGGGGCGTAGGGCATCTGGTACATGTACCGGTTGCGCTCGCGGAAGGCGTTGGCGAAGCCGAGCAGCGCCAGCGCGCCGGCGGCGTCGACGACGCTGACCCGCTCCTGCACCCGGGCGAGGTCGAACAGCACCGCGTTCACCCGCGCCAGCGCCTCCAGCTGGTCGTGGAGGTCGCTCTCGACGGAGGAGACCGGCACGAACGGCACGGTGTTGAGGATGATCGTCCCCGGTGCCCGGGCGAGCCGCGCCGAGACCAGCTCGGCGAGGCCGCGCGCGCGGTCCACGGCCGCCTCGTCCGGGGCGACGTCGAAGAACCAGCGGTGGTCGAGATGAACGATCAGGACGTCGGCGGCGGCGGGTCCCGCCAGCACCTGCTCGATCTGCCCGATGGGGAGATGCTCGCACGAGACCGTGGCGAGATTCGCGAGGCGGCCCGCCACCTTCCCGAACGGGTTGGTGACGACGTTTCCGACGAAACCGATCGACAGGGCGCGAGCCGTGGTCATCCTCGATACCGGTCCCTGCGACACCCTGCGGATGCCTGCCCTCCGGCGATCGACCGGCCCCTTTCCGTGCGTGCGAGCGCCGCCCTCTTGCGAGATCGCGTGCCATAAAGCAAGGGGCCGGGCATCCGGCGGCCGGCCGGCCCGGCCGGGGCGTGGACCGGACGGGGACCGGCCGAGGAGGAGCTGCGCGATGAACGGATCCGGTTCGGACGAGGCCGCCGCTACGACGCGGACCTGGACCGAGGCCCATCAGGCCGCCTTCGCGCGGGCGACCGGCGACGTGAACCCGATGCACATGGACGCGCGGATGGCCCGGCGGACGCTCGCCGGCGAGCGCGCCGTCCACGGTGTCCACGCCGCCCTCTGGGCCCTCGATGCCTGCGCGGACGCCCATCCCCTCGACCGGCTCGCGACGCTCCAGATGCGGTTCGAGCGATTCGTGCTGGTCGGGGACCGCACCGTCCTGACGGTCCACGAGGCGGACACGCGGCAGCTGCGCCTGTCCCTGGCGGTGGATGGCGTCCGCACTCTGACGATCCAGGCGACCTTCGCGGCGGACCGGGCCCCGGCCCAAGCGGTCGAGGCGGCGCCGACCGCGATCCCCGCGGAGCCGGTCGCCCGCGATCCGGCGGCGCTGCCGGGCCTCGCCGGCGCCTTCGCGCTGCCGGACCCGGCGGCGATCGCCGCGCTGGCGCCGCGCCTCGCCCGCGCCCTCGGCCCGGGCCGGGTTGCGGCCCTGGGGGGTCTCTCGACACTCGTCGGCATGTTCGTGCCCGGCCTCCACTCGATCCTCTCGAAGATCGACGTGACCGTCACAGAGGGCGGAACCGGCTTGAGCCTCGGCTACGCCGTGAAGCGGTTCCAGCCGATGCTGCAATCGGTGACGCTGGACGCCGTCGGCCCCGGCCTCGTCGCCCGGGTCGAAGGCTTCGTCCGCCCGCGGCCGGTGGAGCAGGAGAGCCTGCGGGAACTCGCGGCGCTGGTGGAGCCGGGCGCCTTCGCGGCGGTGTCCGCGCTGATCGTCGGCGGGTCGCGGGGCCTCGGCGCCGCGACCGCCAAGCTGATCGCCGCGGGGGGCGGGGCGGTCTGCATCACCTACGCGTCCGGCGCCGACGAGGCGGAGACGATCGCCCGGGAGATCCGCGACGCCGGCGAGCGCTGCCAGGTCCTCCGCTACGACGCAGCCGAGCCGACCGCGCCGCAGCTGGCGGCGCTGGCGATGCGCCCGTCGCAGCTCTACCATTTCGCGACGCCCCGCATCTTCCGCCAGAAGCGCGCCCCCTTCGAGCCGGCCTGCTTGGACGAGATGATGCGCGTCTACAACACCGCCTTCTACGAGCTGAGCCAGTTCTGCCTGGAGCGCGGCGACGCCCTGGCGGCCTTCTACCCGTCGACCAGCGCCATCGACGAGGCGCCCCGCGACACCCTGGAATACGTGATGGCCAAGATCGCTGGCGAGACGCTCGCCGCGACCCTGGCGCGCACGCTCCCGAACCTGCGGACCGTGATCGAGCGGCTGCCCCGGGTGAAGACGGACCAGACCGCCACGATCTTCCCCGTGCCGGCCGCCGCGCCGAGCGCGCTGATGCTGCCGATCATCCGGCGGATGTCGGCGGCCGCCTGACCCGTGGGCGTGGCGGGCACGGGACCGTATCGGAGGGCCCTGTCCGAGCCCGGCGCCGGGATCACTCCGCGGCGGCGTCGTGCCGGACCTGTTCGTCCGTGTCCGGATCCGCCTCGACCTCGGCGTCCCCGTCCTCGGCCCCGTCGGGCGCCGCGGCGGCGGTGAAGAAGTCGCCGTTCCGGATCGCCTCACCGCCGGTCACCAGCATGCTGAGATAGGTGTTGAGGGTGTTGGGCGCGACGTCGGGCAGCCGCTCCGCGATCTCGGCGTGCGACAGGCCCTGCGGGCCGGCCGAGCCGAGCAGCGCTTTCAGCCGCCCCTTGGCAGAGTTGGCCCGGGGACCGCGGGCGCCCCGCCGTCCGCCGGAGGCGGGCGCGGCGCGGTCGGCCGCGGCGGCCCGCGGTCCCTCGGGGGCGTGGAGACCGGAGGCCTCCAGCGGGATCCCCTCGACGATGGACGTCAGCGCCGCCTCCGCCGCCCGGAGCTTGGTCAGCTCGGCCGCGATCCGGTCGTAGTCGCTCTGCAGCGCGGCCCTGCGCGCCCGAACGTCCACCAGGGCCTTCGTCAGGGTGTTGTTCTCAGCCACCGGACGGCCTCATCCCATGTTTTCGCTGACTGACGGCATACCTCACAGGTGCCTCCCGGCGTCAACAGCCGCGGAGAGGCGCGCCGACCGCGCCCGGCCGCGGGCGCACGATCCCCGCGCGAGTTGTGAGGACAGCGCCCGATGGCTTAGAGACATTCCTGAAACGCCGATGCCGGCTCGGAGGCATCGGCGCGACCGCCGAATGTCGACGGATCCCGATCTCGGCACGCCGATACCGTAATCGTCATGTCAGAAGGCGAACTTCCTTCCGCGGGTTCGATGTGCGGCCGTCCGCTCCGGGACGCCGGCCGCGCCGCACCCAGGGGCGTTCATAGATCCCGCAGAGCGAATTATGTCTTTGAATATCTTCGACAAAGGGGAGAATAATGTCATCGACATTGATTCGCGGGATCAGCACAGCCAAGCGGGAAAAATCTACGTCAACGGTGACAACAACTACATCCGCATAGGCAGGGGCTGCGTGTCCGACAAGGACATGCACATCGTCATCGAGTCGAATTGCCGATTCGATGTCGGCGAGGACGTGCGGCTGTCGATGGCCAACATCTATATCGGCCCCGGCTCGGTGCTGCGCATCGGCGACCGGACCGGCTTCACCGGGCTCGTCCATCTCAACCCCGTCGAGGGAAAGGCGATCGAGATCGGCACGGACTGCTCGATCGCGTCAGGCGTCTGGATGACGACGAGCGACTTCCACTCCATCGTCACCCGGGACACCGGCGCGCGGCTGAACCCGGCCAAGCCCGTGCGGGTCGGCAACCACGTCTGGATCGCCAATCAGGCCACGCTGCTCAAGGGCACGGTCATCGGCGACAACGCGATCGTCGGCGCGCACGCCGTCGTCACCGGGACGGTGCCGCCCCATTGCGTGGCCGCCGGCAACCCCGCGCGGATCGTGCGGGAGAACGTGACGTGGCGGTCCGACCTGATCTGACCGCGCTGGGCGCGCGCGCGGGACGTCGGGCAGGGCGTGCGGTTGTTTACCCCGCGCGCGCGTTCCGTTAGGGCGATGAGCCGGCGGCGCGGCACCCTGCCCGGCGCGCCGAGACGCCTTCGATCCAGCCCGCGCGAACACATGCTCACCCGAGCTCCAGGCCTCGAACCCAGCGCCGATTCCGACACGCCCTCCGACGGCGATCGGCGGCCGTCGCGCGACAGAACGGGCGCCGCGCGTTGAAGCAGATCCGCGGCCTGTACCATCGCTGGGCGCGCTCCGGCCCGGTCCGCGCGAGCGGCAACCCGCTGATCCGGCTGGCGGCCCGCCGCGGCCTGCCGGCGGCGGACGATCTCGTCACCGCGGACGCGCAGTTCGCCGCCCTGGCCCCGCACTTTGACACGGCGTTCTACGCGAGCTGGTACGGGATCACGGCCGACCCGGTGCGCGACTACCTCGTCCACGGCTGGCGCGCGGGCCGCGACCCGCGCCCCGACTTCGACTCCGCCGCCTACCTTGCCACCCATCCCCACCTCGCCCGCGCCGGCATCAACCCGCTCCTGCACGCCCTCGCGCGCCGCCGCGCCGGACGTGAAGGGGCGGGGGAGGCGGCCGCCCTGCCCAAGCCCGAAACGGCCGAGGCCCACCGCCTCGCCCGCCGCCTCGTCGACGGCGCCTACTATCTCGCCGGCAACCCCGACCTCGCCGCCGCCGGCGTCGACCCGGTCGACCACTACATGGCCTCCGGCTGGCGCGAGGGCCGCGAGCCGGCGCCGCACTTCGACACCCTGGCCTACTGCCTCAGCCGCGGGATCACCTTCGCCACCCGGAACCCGCTGGTCCACTACGTCCTCCACGGCGGAAAGGCCCGCCCCGACCCGGAGGCCGCGCTCGCGCTGCGGATCGAGACGCTCGCCCCCTACTTCGACGCCGCCCATTACCGGCGGTGCCTGCCCGGACCGCAGGCCGAGGCGCTGGCCGATGCCTCGGACACGGAGTTGCTGCGCCACTACGTGGCGGAGGGCTGGCGGGCGCGGATCGGCCCGCGGCCGGACTTCGACCCGGCCAGCTACGTGCAGGCGCGGGCCGGCAGCCGGGCGGTCGCGGACGACCCGTTCTTTCGCTACGTCGCCGAGACCCGGCTGACGGGGGCCGAGCCGTTCGCGGGGCCGCACCGGCTGAACCTGCCGGCGGTGGACGCGGACTGGTACCGGGCGACCTACCCGGACGTGGGCGGGCGCGAGCCGTTCCTGCACTTCGCCGAGGCGGGCTGGCGGGAGCTGCGCGATCCCGGCCCGGGGCGCTCGACGCTGGCGGCGCTGCTGCGGGTCTGCGGGCTGCGGCCGGCGCGGGCGCCGGTCGAGGACACGGGCTGGCTGGGGGCGATCGGGCGGGAGACCCTCGACCGGGACGCGTTCCTGGACCTGCAGGCGCGGCTGGTGGCGGGGCATTTCGACCACGGCTTCTACCGGGCGCGCTACGGGCTGTCGGAGGCGGAGGACGCGCTGCGCGACTACTGCGACACCGGCTGGCGGAAAGGCCGCAACCCCAGGCCCGATTTCAATGGCTGGGCCTACCGCGCGCACCACCCCTCCGCGGAGGCGACGGGCGTCCCGCCCTTCGTCCACCACCTCGCCCGGGCCCTGCTGCGCGGCGACGACCTCGCGGGCGAGGCCTTCAATCCGCGCTACGGCGCTCCGCCGGCCGAGGAGGACGCGGAGCTGTTCGAGCAGGCCCGCCTGATCGAGCCGCTCTTCGACGCGCCCTGGTACGTCAAGCGCTACCCCGACACGCGCGGCTTCGAGAACGGCCCGGCGATCCACTTCCTGTCCCACGGCCAGGAGGAGGACCGCGACCCGAGCAAGACCTTCTCGACCCGCTTCTACCGCCGGGCCTACGGGCACCTGCTGGGTCCCAGGGAGTCGCCGTTCCTGCACTACGTGCGCACCGGCCGGGCCGCCGGGTTGATGGGCTGCCCCGAGGATCTCGGCACCTACCCGCCCATGGAGGCCCCGGCGGCCGACGACTGGGACCGCCTGCCCCGGGCCCTGCCCATCGCGCAGGCCCGCGTCGTCGTCATCGTCCCGGTCTACAAGGGCCGCGGCGAGACCCTGCGCGCCCTCCACGCCTGCCTGTCGGCGCCCCAGGCCACCCCCTTCACCCTGCTCGCCGTCAACGACCGCTCCCCCGACCCGCAGCTCACCGCGGAGCTGGCCGCCCTCGCCGGACGCGGCCTGTTCCACCTCGTCGAGAACGAGCGCAACCTCGGCTTCGTCCGCTCGGTCAACCGCGCCCTCGGCCTGCGCCAGGGCCGCGCCGTCGTCCTGCTCAACTCCGACGCTGAAGTCTTCGGCGACTGGCTCGACCGCCTCGTCGCCCACGCCGAACACAACGCCGAACACAACGCCGAGCCTCGGGCCGGGTCCGGCACGGAAGGAGGGGCAGAGGCTGGGGCAGAGGCCGGGGCAGGGATGGGCGCAGGGCTGCCCGTGGGCAGCGTCACGCCCCTGTCCAACAACGCCACGATCTGCTCCTACCCGCGCTTCAACGCCAACAACACCATGCCGCTCGAGATCGCCCGGCCCGACCTCGACCGCGTGGCCGCGCAGGTCAACCGCGGCCGCGCCGTGCCCGTGCCCACCGGCGTCGGCTTCTGCATGTACATGACCGCCGCCGCCCTCGACGCCGTCGGCGACCTCGACGCCGAGGCCTTCGGCAAGGGCTACGGCGAGGAGAACGACTGGTGCCTGCGCGCCACCAAGGCCGGCTTCGTCAACCTGCTCGCCGAGGACGTGTTCGTCCACCATGCCGGCCAGATCTCGTTCGGGCTCGACGCGGGCGGCGAGTACGACCAGGGCCAGGCGGCGCTGCTGGCCAAGCACCCCGACTACCCGGCCCGGGTCGGCCAGTTCGTCCAGGCCGATCCCGGCCGGCGCGGGCGGGCGCGGCTCGACCGGGCGCGGCTGGCCCGGCACTTCGCCGGGCGGGCGCTGCTGTACGTGACCCACAGCTGGGGCGGGGGCATCCAGCGGCACATCGACGACATGGTCGCGCTGGCCCGGGCCGAGGGCCTGAGCGTGGTGCTGCTGCAGATCGACCGGACCCGCAACCTCGAGGTCCACGTCTCGTATCGCGGCCCCGAGTTCCTGTACCTGCCCAACCTCGACAGCCTGTACCTGCCGCGCGACGCGGCCGAGCTCGCGGAGTTCGTCGGGCAGCTGGCGCCGGTTCTGATCCACGTGCACTCGCTGGCGGGGCTGCGCTGGGGCGCGGCGCGGGCGCTGATGGCGGTGGTGGCGGGCTCGGGGCGGCCCTACGCGTGGACGCTGCACGACTACTCGCCGGTGTGCCACCGCAACCACCTGGTGCAGCCGGACGGGCGCTACTGCGGCCTGGCGCCGGTGGCGGAGTGCCGGTCGTGCCTGGCGGTGGACGCGGACGGGTTCGAGGAGCCGGATCCGGGCGAGCGGCGGGCGGCGTTCGGGGCGTTCCTGGCCGGCGCCGCGCGGGTGTTCGCGCCGTCCTCCGACACGGCGGCCCGGATCCGGACGGTGTACCCGGATCTGTCGGTCACGGTGCGGCCGCACGTCGAGCCGGAGCGGTCGGTGCGCTCGACCGCCCTCCAGCGGCCCGGCCGAATCCGCCGCGTCGCCGTGCTCGGCGCGATCAGCCTCCCTGAGGGCGGCCTGTTCCTGCAGGCCCTAGCCTCGGACGCGCGCAAGCGGGATTTGCCGCTGCACTTCTCGATCGTAGGTCACTCGGACCCGGCCCTGACGAGCGGGCTGGAGCGCGCCGGCGTTGCCGAGACGGGGCGGTACTCCACAGACGATCCGACCCTCGACCGGGTCGCCCGGGCAGCCCTCCAGATCGCCGAGACCAGCCGCCACTGGGAGGATGACGAGACACTCGATCTCGTCACACAGGTCTCGGCCGACCTCGTGCTACTGCCGTCGATCTGGCCCGAGACCTACGCATACGCGCTGACCCTGGCCCTGCGCACCGGCTTGCCGGTGGCGGCTTTCGACCTCGGCGCGCCGGCCGAGCGGCTGCGCGGTCGGCCGGACGGCCATCTCCTGCCCCGCGCGCTCGTCACCGATCCCGCCGCCTGCAACGACCGCCTGCTGGCCATTGACATGACGGCGGATGACCGCCGCGCCCGGCTTATTCAAGCCGCGACCTACGAGGGCCTCCTGCGCGACTACTATGATCTCGCGACCCGCCACTCATCCGACCGGGGGGCACCGGCCAACGCACTTTAGCCCCTTTTCTCATCGAAGCAGGCCCGGCAACCAGAGGTCACGTCGATGCCCGCCCTCCCGCCGGTCCAGGGACAGAAGAGCCCGATCGAGTCCTATCTGCATGTGCTTCATGCGTTGATCCTGCGGGACATGCGCACCCGCTTCGGAGCGTCTCTCTGGGGCTACGGCGTGGTCGTTCTCTGGCCCTGCGTGCACGTCTTCATGCTGATTGCGATCTACACTTTCCAGAAGTTGGCGGCGCCTCTCGGCGACAACAGGGCTCTTTTCTTCGCAACGGGTGCGGTTCCAGTTCTGGTCTTCCAGTACATTTCGCGCGAGGTCATGAAGGCGGTGATCATGAACCGGCCGCTGACCTATTACCCGCAGGTCAAGCTGTTCGACGTGATCCTGGCCCGCATCCTCGTGGAGATCGTGACCGGCTTCCTCGCGTTGCTGGTCGTCTGCTCCATCCTGGTTGTCATTGGGACCAATCCGATTCCAGCGGACCCATTCACGGCTATGTGCGGCTACCTTGCCGCGATCGTACTTGGCATCGGGATTGGAACAATCAACGTGGCGATCATCGGCTTTTTCCCAGGCTGGCTGATCGGCTACGCACTTTTCAGCATCATCCTGTATGTATCGAGCGGAGTCATGTTCCTCCCAAGCTACATGCCCGACAAAGTATACTACTGGATGAAGTACAATCCAGCCATGCAGCTGGCTGAGTGGGTAAGGTCCGCCTACTATCCCTACGCAGGCATTCAGGTAGATTATCTTTACATCATCATGTTCGGCCTGACCTGCGCCAGCATCGGCCTTCTGCTGGTCAAGCATGTCGTCAGCAAGCTTCAAGCTTGAAGAATGCAGGGTTGCGCATTTGCCCTACAATCGCGCAACCCGCGGCCGGCACGATCCTCAGGCTGCCCCACCAGAGCCGACAGCAGGCTTCCGCGTGATCGGGACGCGAGCCTTCGGCTTCGAACTCTCCAACCGCTTCGGGCCAGGGCTGTCACACGATGACGAATGCCGTTCATGCCATCGATACGAAGTACATCCGCCGGATCCAACAGCAACAAACTGAATTGACTCTCCTCCAGGCCGAGCGCGACGCCGCTTTGCGCGAGCGCGATCTGGCTCGAGCTCGGTCGGAGGCGACGTCGACCCTGATCGACTCTCTGATCGGAAGCGTGCGACCCTACGGGTTCAGTCGCAAGCGCTTCCTCGCCGCCATCCGCAAGGCTGCGCGGACCGTGCCAGATCACGGACCGGCCGCGCTTCAGCACGGCATCTTGTTCGAAGGTTCAAATCGGATCCTGGCGGCGTCGCGTATGCCGGGCCGAGCCGCGACGCGCGGCTGAACCCTGATACGCTTGCGCGCACGCGCGATCTCGTTCTGAGACTGGAGCCCAGGACCATGGATGTCGAACTCCTGACGGTGTTCAATGCCCTGATCAACCTGAGGGATAATCTGGACGCACACCCGCACATTCTCAGCTCGGATCTCGATTTCCTGTCCTTCGCCACGCGGATGGCTCCGTACTCCAATGCGCAGTTGATGCAGGACCTGTGGGTGCTGTACGAGCTCCAAGAGAAACGAAACGGCTATTTCGTGGAATTCGGTGCCTGCGATGGCGTCAGCCTGAGCAACACGCTCCTGCTGGAAAAGACCTACGCTTGGCAGGGAGCCCTGGCGGAGCCCGCGCGGGCTTGGCACGATGCGCTGCATCGCAACCGTAGCTGCTACATCTCCGATAAGTGCGTCTACAAGACCGACGGGATTGAGGTTCTGTTCAACGAAGTCGACATCGGCGAGCTCTCCGGCATGGAGGATTTTGCCGACGACGATTTTCATGCCCAGTTCCGCCAGGAGCGCCGGCAATACCCGGTGGCGACCATCTCGCTGGAACGGTTTCTCTCGGAGGCCCGGGCGCCGCGGCGCATCGACTACATGAGCATCGATGTGGAAGGCGGCGAGCTCGACGTGCTGCAGAGCTTCGATTTCACCCGTCACGACATCGCGCTGATCAGCGTCGAGCATAATTTCTCCGGCAGCCGGGAGAAGATCGCCGCGCTGCTGAGCGGCCACGGTTACCGACGGCGCTTCCGTCAGCTGTCCCTGTTCGACGACTGGTACGCGCGCCCAGATCTCGTGACAGCACGATCCTGACGGGGAAGGTTCGGCTATGTCGGCGCAGTCCGCAATCGCCATTCTGGATTCGATGTTCGACCTGTTCAAGGAGATGGGCAGCGGCATCGCCCTTGATCTCAACTGGTTCGCGATCGCCAGACGCCTCCAGCAGGTTCGCGCGGAAGCCGTGTGGTCGGCCGATCTCGACTTCGTCGCCGTCAAGCTGAAGGCGCACGCCGCCCATTACGCCGCTACCTACCGCGAGCCGCTGGGTTCGGAGGCGATCAGAAAGAAGAACACCGAAACGCTGGACGAAGTCGTCCGACACTACTCGATCCTTCGCGCGCATCTGGAGCAGCAGCTACCGGCCTTTTAATGCCGCGATAATTGGCGCGCGGTGCACATGTGCGCTCCGAGACTGGACCGCGCGCCAGCAGGGCACGCTTGTCAGCCTCGCCGACACATCAGTCGCGACTCACGGCAGTCCGAACTCGACCATCCCGAGCGCGCTGCCTACCGCTAAGCATTGAGCCTACGAACGGTTTGAGGCATCGATCCTGTGCGAGTGCGCCACTACGGCGACGAGGGAGGTACCGTGAGCAGTCTGAAATTCGGGACGAGCGGCTTGCGCGGTCTCGTAACCGACCTCGTCGGTGGCCCGAGCTACGCCTATGCCAGTGCGTTCTTCAGATCCGTCTCCCAGGGCGAAGGCGGCCGCATGGTCGTCATCGGGCGTGATCTGCGCGACAGCAGCAACGGCATCGCCGCGACGGTCGCAGATGCCGCGGCAGGCGCCGGCTTCACGGCGATCGATTGCGGCCCGCTGCCGACCCCGGCCCTCGCCCTCGAGGCGATGCGGCGCGGTGCTTATGCTGTCATGGTCACGGGCAGCCACATCCCCGAGGATCGCAACGGTCTGAAATTCTACCGGCCCGAGGGCGAGATCACCAAGACCGACGAGGCCGCTATCCTGGCCGCCCTGGGGGAGGGCGCGTCCGGCGAAGGTCAGGTCTCGACGCCCGCCACGCCTGAACCCGACGCGATCGCGCGCTATCAGCAGCGCTACGCTGCCGCCTTCGCGCCGGACATCCTGCATGGCCTGCGGATCGCGGTCTATCAGCAGAGTTCGGTGGCCCGCGACCTGATGGTCGACCTGCTCTCCGGCTTCGGCGCGGAGGTGACGCCGATTGGCCGGTCGCAGGTCTTCGTGCCGATCGATACAGAGGCGCATCGTCCGGAGGACATCGCCTTCATCCGCGACGTCATGGAACCGGGCTCCTTCGACGCGCTCGTGACCACGGACGGCGATGCCGACCGGCCGCTGGTGGCCGACAGCGCGGGCCGGATACTGCGGGGCGACGTGCTCGGGCTCATCACCGCCCGCTTCCTCGGTGCCGACACGGTGGTGGTGCCGGTCACCGCCGGCTCTGCGCTCGAGCATTCCGGCGGCTTCCGGAAAGTTGTTCGTACGAAGGTGGGATCGCCTTTCGTCATCGCCGGCATGGAGCTGGCGACGTCTGCCGGGGCGCGGATCATCGCCGGCTTCGAGGCAAACGGCGGCTTCCTGCTCGGATCGGACGTTACGCTCCACGGCAGGACTTTAGCCGCCCTTCCGACGCGCGACGCGATGCTGCCGATCCTAGCCACCTTAGCAGCGGTGCGAGCCGCCGGCACCGCCCTCGCGGATCTCGTGGCCTCCCTGGATGCGGGAGAGATGGCCAGCGACCGCCTACCCAACACCCCATCCGACACGAGCGCCGCCTTCCTCGATCGCCTTCGGGAGCCGGACTTCCGGGCCGCCTTCCTAGGCCCGATCGGGTCAACGGACTCGATCGATCAGCAGGACGGGATCCGGATCGAATTGGACGGCGGGCGCACGATCCATTTCCGGGCCTCAGGAAATGCGCCCGAGCTGCGCTGCTACGCGGAGGCCAAGACGGCACAGGAGGCGCAGGATCTCGTCCGGTGGGGACTTGCCTCCGCCGCGACCGCGATGTCGGCAAAAGCCTGAACCTTCACGGAGTCTCGGAGCCGTCCCGAACATCACAAGAGGCTGGGGCCCCCTCAAGGCGCACTGACGACCTTCGCCTCGCTCGGCGCGGCCGCTCAGTAGGCTACACCAGTGGTCCGCGCGGGCGACCTGATGGCCGGTCGCGGCTCGCTAACGGTCGGCGTACTCCGCCGCGGCGAGCCTTCGCAGGCCCGCTTCGAGATCGATGCGCGGCCGCCAGCCGGTCCGGTCGAGGAACCGCGTCGAGTTGAGCATCTTGTAGGCCGCGCCCTGGAACGAGCCGGGCGGGCTCACCAGGGGGACGGACCAGTCGAGGGCGGCCAGGGCCGCCCGCGCCACCGCCTCGACGGTGACGGGCGTGTTGGCGGCGCAGTTGAGGATCTCGTTCTCGAATGCCCGGTCGGCCGCCAGGATCGCGTCGATCTGGTCGTCGACGTACAGCACCTCGCGGACGGTCTGCGGGTTGCCCCAGACCTCGAACTGCTCAGCGCCCGCCGCCTTCTCCCGCACGGCGCGGTCGAGCAGGGCGCCGACGAAGTGGCTGCGGTCGGAGGCCTTGTTGTCGTGCGGTCCGTACAGGGTCGCAAGCACACAGTGCAGAAAACTCAGGCCGTATTGGTGCGCGTAGGCCGCCGAGCCCGTCGCCAAGACCTGCTTGGCGAGCCCGTAGCCGATCACCGACGGGTGCGTCGGTCCCTGCCCGAACCGCGCCTCGGACAGCGGCTCCGCCGATTCCGGATAGGTGCAGGACGAGCCCGTGGAGACGAGCTTGGCCTGCGGCTGGAACAGGCGCCACGCCTCGAGGACATTCAGGTGGACCCGGGCGTTGATCGCCAGCAGCTCGCCCTGGATGTCGTACTGCACCGCGCCAGTCCGCTGGCGGGTCACCACGTGGAAGATCCGGCCGGCCGGGGGCGCCGCGCGCAGCGCCCGCTCGACATTCGCCCACGCGGAGAGGTCGCCCGCCGCCCGACAGATCCCGACGACCTCGCGGCCCTCGGCCCGGAGCCGCGGGACGAGGTTGCGCCCGAGGAAGCCGTCCGCCCCGATGACGATGTCGCGCTCAAGCCCCGGCATGGTGAGCCCCGTCGCGATAGGTCTCGCGATACCACGCGATCGTCGGCCGCAGCCCGTCCGCGAGTCCCGTGAAGCTCGACATCCCGAAGCGCTCGCAAAGCCGCCGGTTGGTCGAGCGGCGGGCGAGCACGCCGTGGGTCGCCGTGTCGGGGGCGTGCACCGGCCGCTTCTCGCCCGCCACCTCCAGGATGGTGCGGGCGAGGTCGAGCAGGGTCGTGGTCTCGCCGCGGCAGAGGTTAAGCGCGTCGCTCGTCTCCCGCATCTCCAGGGAGCGGGCGAACACGTCGACGACGTCGCCGACGTAGATGAAGTCGCGCTCGACCAGCGGGTTGCCCTTGATCTCGAAGCGCTCCCCAGGTGCGAGCGCGCGCATCACGAAGGCTGGCAGGACGTGCGCCTTGCGCGGATCCGTCGAGTCGTGGGGACCGTAGGGGTTGCTCAGGCGGAAGCTGATCGTATGGATCCCGTAGCGCTCGGCGTGGAGGTCGGCAATCACCTCGGACCAGCGCTTCGACCACGCGTAGAAGGCCTCGTTCCGGTTGGGCGGCGCGTTGAGGTCGATCGGCCGCGCGTCGTCGAGGGGATCGAGGGCCGCCGGGTAGACCGCGACGCTCGAGGCCGCGCGCACCTCGCGGATGCCCTTCGTTAGGCAGAACCGGTAGAGGCGGTTGGCGATCTCGGCGTTGCCGGTCAGCAGGTCGCTCTGCGCCGTCTCGAACTTGTCAGCGTCGTAGCGCTGCGCGGCGACGTTGACGATGATCGCGTCGGCGGGGACCGACAGCGCCTCCAGGGCATCGAAGCGCGCGGCCTCATGCGCCCCCGGCACCGCGCGGCCGGAGGGGCTGACCGCGATCAGCCGCGGCACGCGGTCGGCGAGATGCGCGACGAGGTTGCGGCCGACGAACCCGGTCGCACCGACGACGACGACGGTCTCGGGCAAGGAGGATCGGGAGACGGCAGCCACGCTCAGATCGCCTTCGGCAAGTCGGCGGCGGTGATCACCTTGAGTTCCGGCACCGGAACGATGAAGCCGCCGCCGTTCTCGAGGTAGCGGCGCTCGCGCGCCAGGAACTCGTCGATGAAGTTCCAGGCGAGCACCAGATAGGCGTCGGGCGCGGGTACGCTGCCCTCCTCGACGATCGGGATGCGGGCGCCGGGGATCAGCCGGCCGAACTTCAGCGGATTCTTCTCGGCCGCGTACTGGACCAGACGCGGGCCGATGCCGAAGGCGTTGAGCAGCGTCGCGCCCTTGGCTGGGGCACCGTAGGCGTGGACCGTCTTCCCCTCGGCGTGCCTGCGCTCCAGCAGGTCGAGCAGCGCCGCCTGCAGGCGCCGGACGTTCTCGGCGAAGCCGACATAGGTCTCGAACTTGCCGTAGCCGCGGGCCTCCTCGTCGGCGCGCATGCGCTTGACCGCGTCGCTGACCGGGTGGGCGCCGGGGAAGCCGACATGCGCCTCGAGGGAGCCGCCATGGACCGGCACCACGCTGACGTCGAAGACCTCCAGGCCGTGGCGCGCGAACAGCTGCTCCAGGGAGCGGAGCGTGTAGTAGCACAGGTGCTCGTGGTAGATCTGATCGAAGGCGGTGTTCTCGATCATCCCGCCCAGGTAGATCGCCTGCACGACGAAGACGCCGTCCGGCTTGAGCAGCGTGACGATGCCCTTCACGACGCTGTGCAGCTCCTCCAGGTGGAAGAAGACGCCGGCGGCGGTGATCAGGCTCGCCGGCCCGTCCTGCGCGCGGACGATCTCGGCGGTCTCCGCGTTGAAGAAGCGATTCAGCGTCGGCACGCCGGCGGCGCGGGCCAGTTCCACGACGTTGGAGGCGGGCTCGACGCCGCAGCGGCGCAGGCCGAAGGGCTCGTACTGCCGAAGCCACGTGCCGTCGTTGCTGCCGATGTCGACGACGAGGTCCTGCGGCCCGAGGCCGTACCGCTCCACGAGCCGGGCCGCCGTCTGGCGGAAATGCTCCACCAGCGTCTTCGTCGTGCCCGAGACGTAGGGGTAGTCGCTGAACATGCTCTCCTTCGGGATCGTGTGATCGATCTGGACGAGCGTGCAGTCGCGACAGAAGCCGGCGCGCAGGGGGAAATGCGGCTCGCGCCGGTCGGCGAGCTCCGGCGGGATCAGGCGGTTGCAGTGCGGCTGATCGGTCAGGTCGAGGAACAGCTCGACATCGCGTCCGTCGCAGACGCGGCATGCCATGGCGAGTTTCGTTCCCGTCATCCTACGACCTGTGACATCCGCGGCGCGAGGCTCTACGACCCCACGAGGCTTATCGGCTGAGCCATGGCAGCGCAACGCGCGGTCGCAGCTCGATCGAAGTCAGAGCCGAAAGGCGAGACAGTTTTGCCATCGCGCATGTCCTCCAGCGGCGAAGATCCACAATGACCGCGGCGGATATCCGAAAGTACAAACCCCAGGCCCGCAAAGAACAATGATCTCGACACCGAGTTGGACAGTCCGCAAATCCCACCACGTCATGAAGGATCGCTGGCTCGGTCTCCGTGCCGACGACTGCGTGACGCCGTCGGGTCACATCGTCGATCCCTATTACGTGCTCGAGACGCCGGACATCGCGCTCGTGCTGGGCATCGACGCGGCCGATCACGTCATCCTCGTACGCCAGTACCGTCACGCCCATGGGGGCCCGAGCCTGGAGCTTCCGGGCGGGGCCATCGACCCCGCCGACCCCGATATCCTGGCGGCCGCCGAGCGCGAGATGCGCGAGGAAACCGGCTACATCTTCGCCGATGCCGAGCGCGTGGTCACCCTGAACGCGGATCCGGCCCGCTATACGCCAACCGCATGCATCTCGTCCGCGCGCGCGTGACCGCGGCCGGGCCGGCGCTTCCGGATCCCGCCGAGGACATCGCCGTGGTGCGCGTACCGCGGGCCGAGGCCTTACAGCTCGCCCAATCGGGCGCCATCGTCGGAGCCGTGCACGCCGCCATGCTCCTGATCGGCCTGTCCAGCACCGGATGAGGGCCGTCACCGGATTGTGGATCGAGCGATCGAACCGCTGACAAGACCCGCGCGTTGCGCCAATACGATTAATCGTCGGTTAAAGAGCGGATCGAAGCGTGCCCGAGTACGACATCAAGATCGTCGCTCTGCGAGATCGGAAAGCTCCGGACGCAGAGCGCGAGACTCCGCCCAAGCGCAAGCTCGACTGGGATCGCGCCATGCGCGAGGCCGCGGAAGCGGAGCTCTCGATCCAGTCGCACGATTGACAGTGCCAGACGGCGAAGCGCGCCCCGGCGAGGGCGCACACCTCCTGGGCCCTTCCTACTCCTTCAGCGCGACCTCTCGCAGGAAGGCGAGCAGGTCGTCCGACCTGAAGTGGTGCACGGCGAGCCCCGCCGCACGGCCGGCGGCGAGATCTGTTTCCTGATCGCCCACCAGGAAGCTGCGCGCGCGGTCGATGTCCCAATGGACCATCAGATCGAGGATCATGCCGGGCTCGGGCTTCCGCCATCCGTGGACCGCCCTGTAGGCCTCGACCGTCCCGTCCGGATGATAGGGGCAGTAGCGTAGATCATCGATATGCGCGCCGGCCACGCGCAGGTCGTCCCGCAGCCAAGCGTTCAGACGGGCGACGTCGGCCTCGGTGTAGAAGCCGCGGGCGACCCCCGCTTGGTTCGTGACGACGAACACGAAGTAGCCGGCATCATTCAGCGCGCGGACGGCGTCGCGCGCGCCCGCCATCCACTGGAACCGGTCCACGGAACCGACATACCCGTGGTCGTGATTGAGAACACCGTCCCGATCGAGGAAGGCGGCAGGTCTCCTCCGACGGGCCGGGATCTCTTCCTGGGCTCGGGCGTAGCTCTCGGGCACGCCGATATCGAGAAAGTAGCCGTCGTGGGCCTCGCCGACCACGCGGCCCTCGGCGACCAGCGCGGGCAGGACGTCCCGTTCCAGCGAGCAGGCCGGCGGCAGGCCGGCCAGCGCGTCGCGGCGCACCAGGTAGACGCCAGCGTTGACGAGGCCGGGGCCCGGCTCAAGCGGCCGCTCGAGGAAGGCGGTGATCCGGACGCCGTCGACGAGCGCGACGCCGTAGCGCGCGGCGTCCGGCACCCGACGGAGCGACAGGACCATCGCCGCTTCGGGATGACGGGCCGCCATCGCGGGCAGGGACAGCAGGTTCACATCGAACCACGAGTCGCCGTTCAGCAGGAGAAAGGTCTCGTCGGCCTCGGGAAGGGCGTGCACGACGGCGCCCCCGGTCCCGGCCTGCTCCGGCTCGACCGAGACCCGAAGCGTCATGCCGAAGCGTCGCGCGACCGGGTTGTCGGCGGCATAGGCGCGGATCTTCTCGCTGTGGAATGAGGCCAGCAGCACGATCTCGGTGAAGCCGTGGCGGCCGAGCTCGAACAGCAGCACGTCCAGGAACGGCTCACCCGATACCGGCAGCAGCGGCTTGGGCATCGCCGAGGTCAGTGCGCCCAGGCGCGTGCCGAAGCCGCCGCACAGGATCATGGCTTGCCGGACAGAGCCTCCGCCCTTCCGCTCTGGCTCGGTCACAGGCCGTCCCTCACGCTGCCGTCCCGCGCGGGAACAGGCTTTCTTCGACGAGGCCGCAGACGATGTGCGCGGCGGTGATGTGGATCTGCTGGATCAGGGGCGTGGCGTCCGTCGGCGCGTGCAGGCAGACATCCGCCCGCTCGGGCATCGCCCCGCCCGTCGCACCCGTGAAGGCGACAACCCGCAGACCCAGGTCGCGTGCCGCGTCCATCGCCTTCAGCACGCTCGGCGACCGCCCCGATGTGGAGAGGGCGAGCAGGACATCGCCCGGCCGCCCGAGGGCCAGCACTTGCCGCTCGAACACGTGCTCGTAGCCGTAATCGTTGCCGATCGCGGTGATCACCGAGGTGTCGGTGGTCAGCGCCACGGCCGCGGCGGGCGGCCGGTCGTAGTTGAGCCGCGAGACGAACTCGCCCGCGATGTGCTGCGCGTCGGCGGCACTGCCGCCATTGCCGATCGTCAGGAGCTTGCCACCACCGCGCAGGGACGCGGTCACCAGATCGGCGATTTCGGCGAGGGTCGCGTGGAAGCGGGAGTCGTCGAGAGCGGCCTGGAAGGTGTCGCGGGTCTGCGTGAGAAAATCGACGATCGCGCTCATGCTCACCTCGGTCCGTCCCCGCGCCGGCCGACCTCTCGGGCCAACCGGCGGGCGTTCGCTGCTGGGCTCCGGTCACCCGGATCAGGCGTTGGCGAACCGCGAGTTGCGTATCATTCGGAAGCCCTTGATCAGTTCCTTGATGCCCCGGTCGAGATCGAAATCGGGGAACCAGCCGGTCGCCTCCAGCTTCTCGTTGGACACGATATAGTCGCGCTTGTCGGGATCCTCGCCGATCGGGGCCTCGACGTAGACGAAGTTCGGAACGTGCACCTTGATGCGTTCGCAGAGTTCCAGCTTCGACAGGTTGGCGCTCGACAGGCCGAGATTGTACGCCTCGCCACGCATCCGGTCGTAATTGTCCATCCCGTAGATGAACCCTTTGGCGACATCGCGGATGTGGATGTAGTTGCGCTTGAAGTGGCCCTCGAACACCAGGAGCGCCCGGTCGGTCACGGCCCGGTGCGTGAAGTCATTGACGAGGAGGTCGAGCCGCATCCGCGGCGCCATGCCGAACACCGTCGCCAGCCGCAGGCTGACGCCGCGCCCGCTGTCGAGCACCGCCTTCTCGGCCTCGACCTTGGTGGTGCCGTAGAGCGAGATCGGCCGCAGGGGCGAGTCCTCGGTGCAGAACTTGCCGGCCTCGCCGACGCCGTAACCCGAGTTGGTCGTCGGGTAGACGATCCTCTGCTCGCCGCCCGCACGCTCGACTAGGGCAATCACGGCGTCGCGGTTGAGCGTCGTGGCGCCGATCGCGTCCTCCTTGCAGAGGGGCGCGCCGACCAGGGCCGCGAGAGGGATGAGCACGTCGTGCTTCGGGATCAGCTCGTCCAGGATGCGCGTGTCGCGCGCGTCGCCCTTGATCGGCTCGAACGTGTCATACTGGCAGGCCGAGAACAGGTCCGGGGCTCCGGACTTGAACGTGTCGAGCACCGTCACGTGGTGCCCGCGCTCAAGCAGCATCGGCACCAGGATCGTCCCGATATAGCCCGCGCCGCCGGTGATCAGAATTCGCATCGTTGCCTCTCGTCGCGATGGGTCCGAGGCCCGGCTGCGGCCGGGCTGGGGCCTGTGAGGACGCCGCTCAGCGCGTCTGGCGATAGATCAGGGTGGACCCGTCGACGTCGATGCCGATCGGAACGACGGACAGCGGCGCGACCCGCTCGATCAGGGCCGGAAGCCGAGCGGGATCGATCAGAGCGAGGAA
Organism: Methylobacterium sp. NMS14P; assembly: GCF_028583545.1. Lineage (NCBI taxonomy): Bacteria > Pseudomonadati > Pseudomonadota > Alphaproteobacteria > Hyphomicrobiales > Methylobacteriaceae > Methylobacterium > Methylobacterium sp. NMS14P. The sequence continues at coordinate 1,365,279 of NZ_CP087106.1, forward strand.
GAAGCCGCCCCCGCCCGCGCCGCACAGCTTCGCCCCGTAGGCCCCCGACGCGGTGATCGCTTCGAACAGATCGTCGAGCACCGCGTTCGAGACCTCACGCGACAGGGTTCGCTTGATGCGCCACGAGGCGGAGAGCATCTCGCCGAGTTGCGTGAGCCAGCCGCTCGTTCCGGCCTCCAGCAGCGAGACACATTCCTCGACGAGGCGGTAGAGTTCGGACAGTTCCTTGTCGATCGCGCGCGCGCGGGTCACCGCGATCTGCGCGGCGACCGTTGTCGTTGCGCGCCGCGCGATGCCTGTATGGACCAACACCATCGACGCGTTGAGTTGCTGTATGGCAGCAGCGCTCATCTGAACAGGCGAGATCCGAATCGCGGAGCCATTAAAATCGAAACGGTTGATCCCCCCGAAGGCCGCGTGGAGCTGATCCTGGACGCCAACGTTCTCGCGCAAAATTTCACGTTCGACTTCGATCGCCTTCTTCGACAACTCGATCTTCGTAGGCTTTTGATTCAATATCGCGTAGATCGTACGCAAGAAACCGACGGTGAAAGCCGAAGAAGAGCCCAATCCGCTGCCCGCCGCAGGTAAATCGGAGATGATGCTCATATCGAGTCTACGGGTCACATTGAAATGCTTCAATACTTCTCGAACGACAGGATGTTCAATTTCTGAGATATTGTTGCAATGCTCAACACGAGAGTAACTTAATCGATAATTATAATCCTGGCAGCCAATCAGATCGAGCGCCGCGATGATGATATACTTATCGATCGCCGCGCCGACGACAGCGCCCGGGGCGCGCTCAAAATACTCTGGGTAATCGGTGCCGCCACCAAACAAACTAATCCGTAGGGGTGTCCGCGTAACCGTCAGCATAGCATTATTCCGAACACTCAACAGCTTCGGCGAACCCGCCTGCACCATACAGCCTTTTATATTTCCCCTAACCGTCACCCAGTCCATATTTTGAGGACCGACCTCGCGAATATGACAAAATCGCAAAGTGATTCGTAAAAATATCTATGACACAGCACACCCATGCAACTTTAGCCTAATTTTTTGATCAAAAAATTCATTTGACCGCCGAAAATTGACGGGGATTTGTGTTTTGCAGTTAAACAACCTTAACATGCTTCATTTTGATTCTGCCGACCAACACTCGCCGGGTCGATTGGCGGCGACAGGCTGGAGCACGGGCAACAGACCTACGCCCAATGCGCCATCACGTCGCCTGTCGCGCAACTCAGCCGTAATGACCATGAAGCGCAGAACCTGATACCGTGACTAGGCCCAACTCCACTTCTTTCTGCTTTACCGACGACGCGTTCGACAAATTCGTGATCAAATCAACGATACCAAAGCAATTGCCAGCTCTGGGATACATCGGATAGCATCACAACTTTGGGAGAAAACCTTCCAGACGCAGCGTGCTCACATTATGGTTAAGAAAGTGTCAACAATCTCAAGCTGCCCCTACCGCAGCTCTTCGATATCATGCCACGCGGCACCCTTATTAACTTCAAGCGGCCGGAAGGTCACGATTCAGCAATTCGCTGGCGCAACGCGTGCGCCAGCGAATAACGTCGACGAGATGCGGCAGAAGGCGGCCTACAGTCCGGCTTTCGGACCGTGATCGTCAACGCTCTCAATTTTCGCAAGATCTTTACGAAATGCGTTGACCTGCGCAACTGCAATAGGATCTGCGGTCGTCACGATCGGACGGAACCCTTTCGCCGAACGGGCTGGTGCATAGTTGCGGGAGGCGGTGTGGATCGAGCGGTGCCCCAGAATCGCGGCAATTACCTCCGGCGGAAGGTCCACCTTCATCCGGGCAGTCGCAACATGGCGTAGTGTGTATGGGCAGGCGGGATGAATTCTTAGACTGGGGCACATCTTTCCCGCCTTGATCGACGCCGCTGTCATTGCGCGGGCAACGTTCTGGTGGATCGTCTCCCACGTCTCGCTGACGAGCGCATCGGCTATTCGATCGAGAGATGCGGCCAGCGATGCAACGTAGTCGTCCCCAAATCCGTCCAGCGGCAGCCTTCGCGTCGGCCCATTGCCACGGTCATTGGTGTTTTTGGCGTTCTGAATAACGAGATAGCCATCGACAATCTGAGCTGTCTCCCACTCTACGGGGCGCAATCCGAGGTCGACGCCAAAAAAGACCTGCGCCTGGGCGATGGGGGCGTGACGATGTCCCACCTCGCAAAGGGCGAGCAAGAGAGCGTGGGCCTCGGCCGGTGTCAGACTCTTCCGCTTCTTCGCGCTCGTCTGCCGCTTGGTGCGCACGCACGGTATGGGCGTCACAAGGCGGCCAGTCTCACAATCGGTCGCGTTCAGGCGCTGCAACGCCCTTACCAAACGCGGATGGTTGGGATGTTTGCGGCTCGTTTCAACGAAAGCAAAGCGCAGCGCTGCCCGAGTATGCCGGATCGTGCTCTCTGACCACCTTCCGTGCTGTCCCAAGAAATAATCAACCACGTCGACGGGGGATGGGGCCTGCTGGTCGAGCTCGCGACCGACCATGCCAATGAAGGCTCGAGCCGTGGCCGCATAATCCCGTCGTGTCGTCTCGCTCTGCCCTGTTACCGCTACGCTCATGATCCAAAACTCTACGTTACTTCCACCAAGGAGGCGGGGGTGACTGGCCGAATGCGAACCGCGCAGCGGACTGTTACCGTCTGCGTTACCCCCGCTTGATCTCTCGCGATCCGCGTGTGCCACGAGACAGGAGACAATGGCCCGCGATCGACCACGGCGGAGCTTCGTAGATCGGCATGAAAAAGACAAAGCGCGTTCGTCGAGCGATCCTCTAAGACCTGCACCCACCAAAAAAATGACGTTCTCTCGACTGAGTCAAAGCGCAACTCGGGCAGACCGATTTTGAGCCATCTTGCGTCTTTCATCGGGCTCCACAATGCTACGATCAGGAGCGGAGATCGGCATGCGGACCGCACGTTTTACCCCCGGCGACATCGTCACCTCGGTGAGGCTCGAGCTCTTCTCTCGTAGGGAGAGCGATGCGCGGATCAAGGAACTGTTCGCGCCGCTGACGACGGAGTCGATCATCGCGCTGCGGGGAGATCTCGATGGGGCGTTGACACGCTTTCATGCGCTGCTGACTGCCGCATTCGTCGTGACTTGCAACGGGACCCGCCGTTCGGTGGCGGAGACGATGCTGGTTGGCGCGATCTGCATCGCAGAGGGGCCACGTGTTCGCGCGGCGCGTCCGGCTTGGATCGCGCAGCATCTGGCTCTGCTGGACGAATACTTCGGCGTCCACCGGGTTCTGGCGATCGTGATGCATGAGTACGAGGACAGGTGCGAGATCCGTTCGCTGCTGCGCCCCACAGACGATGGCCTCCACGCTAACCGAGAATGGGGCCAGCGCTGCGCGAAGAGCGCCTCCTCATCTCCGAGGACGGAGCGCGGGACAAAAGCAGCTGGGATCAGAAGAAGGATACCGGTTGAACTGCAGACCCGTGCCGCCATCCGCTTGCGGCTGCGTATCGCGGTTGACAACTCGCTTACGACCACCGCGGGATCCGTCATGACAGATGCGCCTGAGTCTCCAATCGTTGGAGTGTTCAGGAGTGAACGCGAGATCCAACATTCGCGCGACGTTTCGGAGGGGATCAGTACGTCGCTGTTCGGCGGTACAGCGATTGCTGCAACCCCGGCGGCAATGTCGCCGGCTACAGTCGCGCCCGGCTGTGCAGGTACATCGTCCCCTGACGACGCAGTTTATATATCTGATCCGTCGAACAACGTCGTGCTGAGAAGCCGCGCATGTCGCACGACCGTGGTTCGTAGCATGACTATCTCAAAGAACGGGGAGGTGTCGTCCCCTCCTATTTTGTGCCGCTCAAATAGGGGCGCGCGCATGCACTCCACGGTGGATGACCAGATCGCCACGACCCTGCTCATAGGAACGCCGAAAACCCGTGACCGCGAAGACGCTAAAACTGAAAAAATCGAATACGAAGACCGCCTACCACGTGACTTAGGTCAGGTTTCACAGATCTGGGCCCGTCAAGCGAGAGGCGAACGGCATCCGCCCCCCACGAATGGAAACGAACCAATTTTCAGCGCTCCACCTGTTGTGCCAGCGTGCGATGAATACTGTTTCGATCGCGTTCTTTGCGGCGGATCTGAGTCATCGCGTGGCCATTACGGGTTGACGGAGAGACGCACAGCCAGTCCGCCCGAACTTCGTGCGCTCGAGCATTTTCAACGGGCTGATTTGCCCGTCGACAGGGCTCGTCGACCATGGTGTCGCGATCCTTCCGATCAGCGCCTCCCGGTCACGCCGCAGATTGTCTGCGAATCTCCCCCGCAGCGTCGCGAACGCCGCCGTGAACCAAGTCCCGAGGCTCTCGACGTACTGCTGTCGGGCGAGGTCGGCAAAGCGTACAGAAATCGCGGCTCTCTGCGGCGCTGCGAAACTGACGCGGCCGTACATGGTACGCTTGAGCATCTTCAGCCGGCCGATCTGCCCTTCGGCCTGGGCGTTGCTTCAGAACGTCGTCAGTGCAGTCTGGACCGCCCGCCGATTCTGCGCCAAGTTAGCCGCGAAGGTTTCCAACGCCGCGACGCCGCAGGTGCGCGTTTCGAGGAGCCACCTACCGAGTTCGCCCACCGGATCGGCCAGTTGGTCGCCATCCAGGCCGCAGGCGCGCATCAACTTCGTGAACCGCTGCGTCAGATCGACAATGCGTACCACTTCGGCATCCTGCCAGATCCGAGTGAGGTCGGCCGCGGCATGGGACGGCAACGTCGTGATGGTCCGAACCGTGGTCCAGGCCAGCTGCTTTCGAGAAGCAAGTGTTTCTGGTCTGAGAACCGTTGCGCGCGTCGGGCCAGCCCCCGACAACCATTTGTGGGCGATGCTCCGCCGTGGCGGCGTACACCGCTCGGCAATGTAGCGATGCACCTGCCGATGAGTTCCAGCAAAGCCCTGGTCGCGGATCTCGCGTCAGAGCGCCATGGCGCTCTCGCAGCTCTCGGCCATGCGCTGCTCCAGATGGGCGAGATTGGGATCGAGGCGAGACGGATTGGGCCGCTGGTTCGCGCGCTCGGGGAAGCTCTTAATCTGGGCGTACTTGCGCACGGTCGCGCGCGCCAACCCTGTAGCGCGACCGATCGCCAGGAGGGTCGCACCTGCCAGATAACCCCGACGCACGTCCTCGTAGGCTGCAAGCCGCCGAGCGCGACTGTCACGACTCCTCGTGATCTCAGCGGCGCTGCGGCGGTAGGCGCGCAGGCGATCCCCGGGATGGCGGCCATCACCGATAGACAGAGCGGGCAACTGACACAGCCGACTGTCGACGCGGCCGAGCCAGCGTTCGAGCGGTGGGCGCATGTTCAGGAGGTGATGCCATCGATCAGCGACCGGAAGCACAACTGGCGCGCGAGCGGTGAGCGCTTGGGCGTGCTCGGTGGACCGGTCGCGGGCGACGATCTGGATGCCGGGATCGCGACGCAGCCAGTCGGTGACGGCCACTCCCGAACGGTCGGGCAGCAGGTCGATTGGGCGACTGCATTCGAGATCGACGAGGCGTAGGCCGTAAGCTCGTCTTTTGCGGAGAAGCCGATCATCGATGCCTACGACGCGAGACCGATTCACGCTCAGCAGCGGCAGTGGACAGGGCGCAGGATCGTATCAGGCGTCGGTCTGCATACTCAGGCGGGCACCGGCCTCGCCACCAGCTGCAAGCCAAGCCCAATCCGGGTTTGAGCCTGCGCGCGGCGGCATCAGCCGCGGGAATGGCTGTGCGAAGATACCGCAGCGGCCGGCAGGATGATGGCAGCAGAAGCTCGAACGCAAGGGCGCAGCGTCATGGGGTGACCGAGGTTCGGTAGAGCAACCTGGCAGGTACGAGGGCAGGATCATCGTAACCTCGAAGTGCCGTCCCCGTCACCGCGACCCCTCCACGCAAAACGCGGAGAAATCACGAAGCAATTGAGCATCATGTGATTTCTGTTCCCAGGCGTTAGTCCCTTCGAATGCCGTGTCTTCTGTATATCCATGCAGGCTAAACACCTACTTTAGCTATGTAACTTCGGCCGGGACTAGCTGAGCTTCCGGCGAACCTGCTCTACAGCCGCTCACGCCTCCGCCTGCCGAAGGGCACAGGCAATCTGATCGTTCATGAGGCGTTTGCGAAGCAAGGCGGCCACCTGCCTCAAGGCTCAGGATGCTCGAAGAAAATGCGTTCGGCGCAAATCAATCTTTTGGACAAGGTTCAATCGGTGAACGCTAGCGGATCTATCCAATCACTGAGCAATTGTATAAAATATTTAATTCAAATGGCGCGGGCCAGCAGGCGATTCCAATGGGATTTCTGCTAGGCGGACGGCATCATGTGGGAGTACTTCTCACAAAAATCTCTCGCCACGATAGAGGTATGCTTAGACCAACGTTGCGCCTGCTCGAAAAATAGGGAGACATTCCGCTGGTTGCGGTGTATGAGCGACGCCCCGTTCAACCTAAGATAGGCAGGAAGCGGATGAGTGCAGAGGCCAGTGTAATAATTGAACCGCGCTTCGAAGCGCCATGGCACGACGCATTAAATAGCCGATGCTATTGGTACCACTCGATGCAATTTCCGGATGGCGAAGCCGTTCAAGGCAGTTGGCAGATCGATGACTTCCTTCAATACATTGGCAGCTATAATTTACAAGGCAAGACCGTGCTGGATGTCGGCACAGCGTCTGGTTTTTTGGCTTTCAATGCAGAGAAACACGGCGCTCAAGTCACCGGCTTGGATGCTGCCTCGACCGTTGAATTCCGGCACATGCCGTTCGCCAGCACCCTCTCTTACCGCGACATAAAACAATCACGAGCCATATGGGAAAGAGAAAACCTTATACCGATCAAAAATTCCTGGTGGTATGCTTGGCATAAGTTCAATAGCAAGGCTAAGTGCGTATATGCACCAATCGCAGAACTCTACGAATGGCCGGAACAGACATTCGACGTGGTGATGGCGGGTGCAATAGTCGAACATCTCTCGGATCCGGTTTATTCAATTGGAGCCTGGGCCCGGCTTGCCAAGGAAGCCGTACTGATTCCCTTCACGGACGTGCTTCCGCTTGATGAACTCGTCATCCATCCAATCACGAACTTGGACGACCCAAATGTATTTTATGTTTGGTGGCACTTATCGCGCGGCCTCTATATCAAAATTTTCGACAATCTTGGATTCGATGTTTCATTCGCTGAAGCATACGCGATTCATAATGACGACATAGCAGGATCCACGCTGGCAAAACGCCCGTCTATCATAGCAACCCGCAGACGCAATGCTTAAGCAAACTGCACGCATCGGGAGATCTCTGTGGAGAAACAGCCACTCGCTGTCGTCACGATGACGTACAATGAAAAAGCGCTGCTTCCGGTCTGGCTAGAGCACTACAAACGGCAGATTGGGCTTGAGCACTGCTATGTCATTGATCACGGTTCCGACGATGGCTCAACTGAAAACATAGACGCGAGTCTAATAAGGCTCCCACGCACTCCGATGGATGAGAGTGCGCGGGCGCAAACGGTATGCGACTTCTGCGCCTCCTTATTCATCGGCTATAAGCGCGTTCTTTTTACAGATGCCGACGAGCTCGTTGTCCCAGATCCAGCCATATCGTCGAATTTGGGCTCATACGCTGCGGATCATAATCTGCCCCACGTCGTGACCATGTTTGGTGTCGATGTGCTCCATGTCGCTGAAGAGAGTGCCATCGATTTCAAGGCGCCAATTTCTCATCAGCGTTGCTTTGCTCGGCCTCTTTCTGCATTGTGCAAGCCCACGCTGATCGCTGGACGAACTGATTGGATGCACGGATTTCATTGCATCGTCGGCAATCATCGACCAAATTTCGCCGACCTTTTCTTATTCCATATCGCCCATTGCGACAATGGGATTTTGTACGAACGACAGAAGAAGCGAAACGCTGCTACACCAACTAGCATTGAAGCATCACATCATTCAATACCACCGGACAAGTTCATAGATCACATTCAAAACGAGGTTGCGAGTCTGCCTCGCCGCGTCATAGAGATGCGACGGGGAGAGAAACATTTCGAAGATACGAAACGTGTCTTTGCAGATCAAATCGAAAAGAAGGATTGGATCGCTGCGCCAGACATCTGGCGTATACCGAGCCGTTTCTCTGGCACCTTCTAGGTTCGCTAAGGCCAGACACAACGCACGCCTCACAGAAGTGCTCAATGGCCGACTTGATTCTCGTTGTGCCCCCTGTCGCCTACCGTATAGTCTCGGCGTCGCGCATCTCTGTTTTTCGGAGATCGGGGCGCCGGCTCATCGCTCTGCTTCAAGGTGGCGAAGGACGGGCATGATGCCGTTCCTGCGCAGATCGGTGGCCAGCCAATCGACGTCGTAGCCCTTGTTGGCGCTCGGGCGGCGGATCCGGCCCGGCGCCTCGACCAGCAATACTGGGGCGGTTGTGACGTCGCTGGCGTTGCCCGGCGTCAGCGGGAGGACGTTGGGCCGGCCGAGGACATCGCTGAGAGCGTGGATCTCGGTCGTCTGGCCGCCGCGCGACGAGCCGATGACCTGCGCCCTCGCCCCCTTTCCCTCCATGGACAGACCGGTGAGCCCGGGCGAAACTGCTGTCGAGAGTGCCTGCGTTGCCGGCCCACCCGGCCTCGGCCAGCGCGGAGAGCATTGCCTTCCAGAAGCCGCGCCGCGACCAGCGATTGAAGCGGTTGTAGACCGTGGTGCGCGGGTCATACGCGGCCGGGCAGTCGCACCAGCGGCGCCCGACGTCGGGACGTGCAGGATGCCCGAGATGATCTGCCGGTCGTCCTTCCGCCCGCGGCCGGGCTGGCTCCTGGGCATGAACGGCTCGGTCATCGCCTTACTGCTCGTCCGAGAGTCAGAACAGGTTCGCCATCGCCACCTCCAGGCTGCAAACGGCCGCCTGGAATCACAAACTGCCAAACCCTACAATACCCTGGCTCGGTTCACTCCCTAATGCCGAACCGCAAGAGTTTCGCGCGCCGTTACGAATGCCTCGACCAATCGGGTCAACCGCCTCACCGATCCCCCGCGCCAGGATCGACGAAGCAGCGCGACCGCTTCCCCATCCAGAGGCGCTTCAAAGGCAGGATCGAGCCCGCGATTGGCAGCGATACCCTCCAGGACCGGTCCGAGCAGCGCCTCAAGATCTGCTTGGCTTGGCGCCGCCATCTCCAAGACACGCAAGCGGTCGAGCAACGGACCAGGAATGTTGACCACCCCGTTGGCCGTGGCCAACCAGGACACTCGGCTGATATCAACCTCGGTCTGAAAACAAGGATCTTGGTAGGCCCGGGCGGTCTCCGGTTCGAGCATCGGAAGCAAGGCATCCCAGAGCCTACCGTGATCTGCGCGCGTCGCGGCCTTCTCCAACTCGTCGATCAGCATCAGCGGATTGGCGGTGCCAGATCGAGCCACCGCCATGATCGGATGCGCTGGCTCCGACGTTGCCCAGCGGCGATCAAGGCCACCGAGCGATGCGCCCGCGTCCCGCGTAGCATCGACCCGCCACAGCCCCAATCCGAGATGATGGGCGATCCTCGCGACGATGCGACTCTTGCCGGCTCCCGGCGGGCCGATCAGCAGAGTCGGCCGGAGCGTGGCGTGCTCATGTCCGATCAGATCGGCCAGAAGTCGGTCGATCATGGTCTGCGCGTAAGGAAACTCGAATACCAACCGAGCGCGCACATCCGCGAGATCCGGCACGGCGACCAGCGGGAGCGGCTTGCCGATGATGTGCTCATAGCCGCGGGCGATGGATTTGCCGCGGTCACTCCCGGTCTCTTGGATCGCCGGAACGACGAGGACGTGGCCTTTGGACACTTCCGCGGGTGGGGCATCGGCATCCGGCAGCTGTGGCGTGGTGTCGACGGTCGCCGCCTTCTCGCGCCGGCGCGCCTCGCTCTTCTTGGCGAGCTGAGCCTCGATCGTCTTCCATCTGCGCCGCTCCCGCGTCGCCGCGCCGTCTGCGACGGGTCGTGTCAAGACCTCCCCAACGGGCACGAGCGCGTGGACGAGTGCCACGTCGCTGGCGAAGGCATCATCGGCGCCACAGGCCAAAGTGGCAGCAGCGGCGATGGCGCTGCTCGTCTTCTCGGAGAACGTCAGAAGCGCGTCCGTAAGCGCGTCGTGCCAAGCTGCCTGCAGCGCGACAGCGAGATCGGTCGCCCCGGTGATGTCCGAATCGGCACCCTGTTCGGCGACGCGTCCGATAGTGAGGCGCGTCTGCGCCTCGGCCAGCCCTGCAAACCCTTTCCGGAGGTCGAGAACCGCTTCGCGTTCCAGCCACAGGGGCTGGGCCAAGCGCGCTGCAGCTCTGCGATCATCGCCGGCGCAGGACAACAGCGTCGCGACATCGGCCAACGCCCGCGCCACCGGCTGATCGTGCTCCACGGCCCACACGTCGAGGAACCGGATCAGAGCGGATCGTCGGGCTATCCATCGACGGTCACGCCACAAGCCGCCCTCCGAAGTGGCCGCCCCGATCCAGGCGGAGACCAGCGCCTCGGCATCGGGGGCGAGGGTGGTGATCTCGAGGGCGAGCTCGGAGCAAGCAGAAGCCACACGCAGATCCTGAGTGAGGCAGGCGCGCAGGCGGCGCGGAAGCATCGGTTCGAGCAGGCGACGTGCCGCCTCGGAGTCGATCTGCAGGGCAGGCGGGGTCGAAGAGAATGCCATCGGCTTCCTCCCCTTCAGTGGGCGACGCCGGCGCGGTCGGAACCGCGGCGCGGAACGGAGCACCAAGCATGGGCGAGGCAGAGCACCTCGAGATCAGCCCGGCGTCGAGCGCGCCGCCCGAGCACGTGCACGAGCAGGTCGGTGCAGGAGCCGTCACCTCGTACGGCGCAGAGGCAGATCGCCGACATCGCCGGATCGAGGCGCCCAGGAAAGGCGATGGCCTCGGCGAGGACGTTGAGGGCGATATGGATCGCAGTCGCCGAATCGCCCCGGCAAGCAGCGGACCAGTCGGGGAACGGCAGGGGCTGCGCGGCATTCAGGGCAGCGGACAGGCGGCACTGCGCCGCCATATCGAGCGCCTCAGGGGCGAGGACACGCCACCAGGACAGCGGCAGCGAGAGTTTGGCCGCGTCAGTTGTGCCGGAGAGATGGGCATCGGGGTCACGAGCGAGTGTCATTGAGACAGACCTGGAGAGCGCGACGGCGCGCAGGCGCACGGTGCGGGATTGATGGAGAGCGAGATGGACGCATCAGGTCGCGGCCGCGACCTGATGCCAACGTGGTGCGGTCAGGGCGCGAGCGGCCCGGGCGAGTGCGGGTGTTTGACGTTCTCAGGAACGGCGAGGCTCGCCAACGCCATCGTCAGAAGGTCCGGCACAGCCGCGCGCAATCGGGCTTGAAGCGCCGCAGTCACAGTCTCGAGCGCTGCCAAGACCGGGGTCGCGAACAGATGATCTATGGCCGGTCCGCTCACCGTAAGGTCATCACCGTACCCGGCCCGTCCATAGACGTCGATCAGCACGGCGCGGATTTGCGCGACCTCATAGCCGAGTGAAGCCAGAAACGAGTGGCCCTGGACCTGCGCGCACCGCAGTACCCATTCGACTTGGTGGATTTTCCTAGCCTCATTTTTTCCGGAGCCTCTCTTGACCTCGGCGATGATGGCTCGGCTCTCTTTCCGGTCGACGACGATCAGGTCGAGAAATACCGACTGCGCGACGGCGCCCGCGAGTTCGATCGAGGTCTGGTTGAGCTGGGCGACGCTGCTGGCGCGGACGAGTTCCTGGGTCGGAACGGTGATCGGCATCGCGACGTTGCGCAGCACGAGGTAGCGCCCGCTTCGCTCAAGGACGTCCGTGATCGCCGCCTCGATGAGGGACCCGTGCCTCTTGACCATGGAGGCCAGCACGGATCCGAGTTGCGACAAGCCCGGTCCGAGCAGGGGATCGGGCACGAAGGTCGCCCGGAACGCGCCGTCGAGCGCGGCCTGGGCTGCGGCCATCAGTTCGGGTGCGCAGATCTGCGGGATCGCGGGCTGAACGTGGCCGCAGCCTAGGGCCGCGGCGCTCCCGAGCGGGACGGTGATCCGGCTGGCGGTCGCGGATCCAGGCTGCCCACGTGCAGATAACCGCTGTCGGCCGCCGCGCTGGGCGGCGGGGTGGGGGACGACGATGGTCATGGATGGTTTCCGTCCAGGCGACGCCAACCCGCGCCCTTCACCGAATGGCAGGGCGACGAACGGGCTCGTTTTTCGCAGCCTCAGGCCTGCGGCAACGAGGGCGTCAGGATTGCAGGATAGCGAGAGGACGCTGAGGCACGGCGTATCGCGTGCCAGCGCACCTTCAGGCGATCAGGTGGGTTGCCGGGACGGGGGCTTGGGACTGCCCGGAATTCATGCATCGGGCTAGTTTCGTCGGCGCGATAACGCCGGTAGTGAAGGTCTCAGCCATGGTCGGTATCCTTCGACGATACGGATTGTGGTCAGGCCGGCATTCGGTGCTGCTAACACCGGTGTCGGCCGCTCCCTGCTAAAGAGCGGCGCGGCGTGTGCGTGTGGTCTGCCAGGGACGAACTTGGCGCGGACCGGCGTCTTTGAAAAGGCCGCAGATGCGGCAATATGCTCTTGAGGAAGTCCTTCCTGTCGCGATCGTTAACGGAAGCCTGGCGCCCATTTCCTTGTTGCGGGTGAGCGCATCACATCGCATGATCGCCGGACGGCCGGGTGGCCGGTTGTCGCCAGCAGATACTTGCACACTGCGCTGATCTCACCGATCCGCACAGATCAACGTGGCGACATTTGCCTGTGTGCTCACATCAGAGACACAGCGGATGCCATGCTGGATCGCCGCGGGATCATTGTGAGCGGGTATGTGGCGAACCTCTAAGTACAACCGCATTGAGGAAATTCACGTGTTCCGGTCAGGGCCGAGCGGCTATGTGCCCATCGGCCTCTTGGTCTTCGAAGGTGGCTCCTCACGGCGGATCGGTCGTTTTGCCTATAGCTCCGACTATCTAGCTTCGGAAGGACGCAGGCCGATTGACCCCATTGGCCTGCCGTTCGGAAACAAGTGGCGGCCTGCGTCCTTGGGAGAGGTCCATCTGGCCTTTCACGATGCAGGCCCCGACGGCTGGGGCAAAGGAATCCTGACACAGGTATTTCCAGAACTGGAACTCGGCATGCCGGAATTTCTGGCTCTGGGCGGCCTGTCGCGCACTGGCGATCTGGCCTTCGGCCCAACGCCAGAGGCTCCCGAGAGGTGGACACCCAGGATGGAAGCAGCGCTTGAGCGCGCCCAAAGCGAGGACGACCTTGAGGGTGCGCTCATCGCAGCAGAGAAGTACGAGGAAGGCGAAGCGTCGGCGCGCCAACTCGCGCAGCTACTCATCCACAGCTCGGATGTTGGGGGAGCTCGACCGAAGGCGCGTGTTCGGATTTCAGAAAAAGAATGGATAGCCAAATTTTCCGCGTGGGACGACAGGTTCGAAAATCCCAGGGCTGAAGCGGTTTGCCTCGATTTCGCCGAGGCAGCAGGCCTTCAAGTCCCGGAGCGGGAACTTCGTATCGTAAACGACAGGCCGGTTCTCTTGGTATCACGTTTTGATCGATCCTCGGCTGGAGCGTGTTTGTCTTACCTCAGCGCCGGCACTTTGCTGGGCGAGCCAGCTTATGGTTATGCGACAAGCAAGACCTATTTGGACATCGCGGCAGCCGCGCGCCGTATCGGTGCACACGAGCCGGAACGCGAGATGTTTCGCAGGCTCCTGGTCAATGCCTATCTTCGGAACACCGACGATCATTTGCGCAACCACGCTTTCATCAACGATGGGACCGGCTGGACCCTTTCACCGGTGTTCGATGTTGTCCCGCATCCTTTGGGCACCAAGCATGTCTGCGCCCCTGCTCCCGGTATCAGCCGGGAATGCAACCCGAGCACCGCATTCGCGGCCTACATAAAATTTGGCCTCTCCGCTGCCGACGCCAGTTCCATTCTCGATGAGGTTCATGAAGCCACCTCACGCGTCCCAGCATTTCTCGACGCCCGAGGCGTGTCGAGACGGGATCGGGAGATACTCTTGGCATGCTTCGGCTCACTACCCAGGACCACCACGCCACAATGAGAGTCCGCGCCATCAAATGGCGCCACGCCCCTGACAAGATGGAGCAACGAGACGGAACTTTCCATACTTCGAGAAATTCAGTTGAACTACAAGTTAGATGCGCCGCGAAGGATATGGAACCGTATTAAAATTCCATAAAAACTCATGCCCCCATGGAACATAAGGGCTTCGAACACGCCGTGATCGGCCCAGAAAGCCATAAGCTGGCTTTTCGACCCGAGACGGTATAATTATGGAAATATTTGCAGCCGCGAAGCATTGCAGCTGAGCCGACTCATGTAAAAATGGACAAGCTGGCTATTGTGGGGCCGTATACTCGGAAGCTAAAATATAGACTCATGTAACTCGAAACTAGTTTCGCGCGGCCAGTAATTTTAACTGAACCTCGAATGGTAGAGTATGCGCAAGGCGTTGAACACGCTGGTTGTGCCGGTGTCCGTGATCTCTTCAAATCAAGCGGCTCGCGTCCCGGCGACGTCCCGTCCGTGGGCCTGATCCATGATCTCCCCGATCCGCTCGCCGACGGCGACGGCTATCTCCACCGAGGCCGTCCCTTCCGAACCCTGCCGGCAGATCCGGGTCAGGACGTCGGTCACGCGCTGCTCCATGACGCCGAGGATCGCCGCGGCCGCCTGTGGCTGGGCACCTCGCAGGACCGCCGCGAGGTCGCAATAGGCGTCGTGAAGAAGCTGCAGCGTGAGCCGATCAACAGCCTGTTCATCCTCCGCCGACAAGGCCCGCATCACGCCCCCCTCAACGTCCCGCACCCGACGCCACCGACAGCCTTGCCCCGATGCTTTAACAAGACGTGAAGAACGCCGTCAGTCGACAGGAATTGGCTAACCACCCCGCCAAACGGCGAGGACGGCAACCTGCCGCGACCGAGATGGAACTTGGCGGGCCGTCGGCGTGTCAACTCCGCAGGATCCCTCAGCGCGAGAGCCTTTCAATGCGCCCCCTCATCGCCACGCTCACCGCCGCGAGCCTCGGTCTGGCCGCGGCCGCCGTGACACCCGCCCTGGCCCAGGTGCAGCAGAACAATCCGAACGCCGCCAATCAATCCATGGAGACCAGCGGTCAGGTCCGCGCTCTGCGACAGGAGCAAACGACCCAGAGCAATACGCTGCGGATGGACATCCAGAGGAACCAAGCCGCGACGCCCGCTCCAAATACCGGGCCGAACGCCATCGGCCCGACCGGGGGCACCGGCGTCATCGGCCGCTGAGGGGGGCGAGCGGCGCCGGCCTACACGTCCGGCAGGGGCCGTCCCTTCACGACCACCCGCGGCCACCGCTCCAGGCCGATCGGCATCAGCACGGCGATCTGCGGCGGCACCACGGTGCCGCCGAGCAGGCTCTCGAGGGAGATCCGGCAGGCCTCCTCGAGCTCGCCGCGGGTGCGCGCGCCGGAGGTCTTGATGTCGGCGATCAGGAGCGCCGCGATCTCGTGGGCAAAGGCGTCGCCGTCCAACATGCCGGACTCCCGCTCCGTGTCAGCTCAGCATAGTCGCCTGAGCATCGTCCCGGCATCAGCACAGAATTGCGTATCCACATACCGATTGCGGATACTTTGTCGCGTCCACGGGTCGGTCGCCGCGAGCCGCCGCGCTTTGGAACCGTATCCCGGAGGGGGCCGGGACCACTCGAAGGGCGGTGAAGGCCGGCGACGGTGGTATCGACCGCCGGCAGCAGCACCAGGGTGAGCGGGGTCGCGGCGATCAGGACCCCGATCACCGCGGTGGCGAGCGGCCGCCGCACCTCCACGCGGGTGCTGGTCGAGAACGCCATAGCCGGAAGTTCAGTGCCGTAAGGTGAGCCGTCATGATCACAGGCCGCAGCGGCTTCGCGGCGGCGTGGATGGCGGCCTCCCGGACACCGGAGTTGGACGCCTCTAGATCGCGGATGTAGCTCGCGAGCACGACGCCGTTCAGGATCGCGATGCCGAAGGGCGTATGAAGCCGGTCGCCGTCGGAACCGACAACGGCTCGCCGCGCAGAGCCAGGGCCGGGTTGACGCCGGGGAAGTGCAGCGAGGTCTTCCGCCGCGTCGACCGCGCGGAGGCCTCGCGCCGGACCGCCGGCCATGGCTTGAGTCTCCTGGCGGCGACCGCCGACATCTCCGGCGCGCCCGTGACGCAGGATTTCCCGCCGGCCGGCGGCGAACTCGGAAGGCCGCGCGGCGCGATCAACGAGGTGTCTCGGATCGTGGACAGAGACCCCGGGATGTAAGACCGGCCCGACCGCCGCGAAAGCGGCGGTTAAGGCTCGGCGTGCCAGAGCGTGGCAACGAAGCGCCGTCCGCGGGGGGCCGATGAACGTCTGGCGACGCATCGCCCCGTGGCTCGGCTCGGCCCGCACCTGGATCGTCCTCGGGATTCTGGCCCCGCTGGGCATGGTCGTGACGTCCGGTCTCATGCTGGCCGACCTGCGCCGCGACGCCTGGACCAGCGCGGAGCAGACCTCCTGGAACCTCCTGCAGGTCCTCGAGCGCGACATCGCGCGCAACATCGAGATGTACGATCTCTCGATCCACGCGGCGGTCGACAACCTGAAGGTGCCGGGCTTGGCCGCGGCCGACCCGCACCTGCGCCAGCTCATCCTGTTCGACCGCGCCGCGACCGCCCGCGACATGGGCGTGATGCTGATCCTGGACGAGCGGGGCGACGCCGTCGGCGACATCGCGGCCGTGCCGCCGCGCCCGGGCAACTACGCGGATCGCGAGTACTTCCAGGTCCACCGGGCGAGCACCGGGCTCGGCCTCCATGTCGGGCGCCCGATCGTGTCGCGGCTCAACGGAGAGCGGATGCTCCCGTTCAGCCGCCGCATCGACCGGCCCGACGGCAGCTTCGGCGGCGTGGTCCTGGGCACCGTGAAGCTGTCCTACTTCACGCACCTGTTCAGCGAGATCGATCTCGGACCGGGCGGGGCCATCAACCTGTACCTGACCGACGGCACTCGCCTGATGCGCTACCCCTACGTTGAGGCGGATCTCGGGGCGAATATCGGGCAGACCGCGATCTTCAAACGGTTCCTGCGCGAGGGACGCGGCAACTTCGTCAGCACCTCCGTGCGCGACGGTGTCGAGCGGAACTACACGTTCACGCGGATCGGAAATCTGCCGCTGATCCTGAACGTCGCCCTGTCCACCAAGGACGTGGAGGCGGAGTGGGCCGCGAAGGCGACGATCATCGGCGGCATCGTGCTGGCGCTGTGCGGCCTCACGATCGCGCTGTCGCTCCTGTTCGGGCGGGAGCTGCGTCGCCGCGAGGCGCTGCGGGCCGAGATGGCGGCGCTGTCGCGCACCGACGCCCTGACCGGCCTGCCGAACCGCCGCTGCTTCGAGGACGCCCTCCGGCGGAACCTGGACGCGGCCCGGCGCGACGGTCAGCCCCTGTCGCTGCTCATCGTCGACGCGGACCATTTCAAGCGCTTCAACGACCGCTACGGGCACCCGGTGGGCGACCAGATCCTGCGGGGCTTGGCCCGCTGCCTCGCGGCGAGCGTGCACCGCCCCCAGGATCTCGTCAGCCGCATCGGCGGCGAGGAGTTCACCCTGCTCCTGCCCGAGACGGACGAGGCCGGCGCCCTGCGCGTCGCCGACACGGTCCACGCCGAGGTGGCCAACCTGACCGTTCCGTCGGCGGGGATCGGGGCCGGGGCCGTGACGGTGAGCATCGGGCTCGCGGCCGTCCGGCCGGGTGCCGACCGGAGCGCGCCGCTGCCGGATTCCTACCGGCTGGCGGACGGCGCCCTGTACGAGGCCAAGAACGGCGGTCGCAACCAGACCCGCAGCGTCGCGCCGCCGACCCCGCGGGGCGCCCTGCAACTCGTGCGGACGTCCTGACCGGCGCGCTGCCGCGCTTTCGCGGAGCGCTTTGACGGAATCGACACGAACGCCGTGGTCTCCTGGGCGCGATGGCGGACGGCCCGGATCGGGCCCGACGGCGTCGCGCCGGGACGGGGCGGGCGGGATCGATCATCCGTGCCCCGGGTCGGTGGAGCGCGCGCGGATCCGGAGGGATCCGGCCCGCAACCATAGGGTAACGAGGATGGACGACAGACGCGCCGCGCCCCGCAGACGGACCCTGCTCGAAGGCCATATCGAACTCGCCGGCGGCGGCGTGATCGACTGCACGATCCGCAACATGTCGGACGGGGGCGCCCGCCTGAAGGTCGTCAGCGTGATCGGCGTGCCCGACGCCTTCGTGCTGGCCTACGGGGTCGGCGGCCAGCGGCGGCCGGCACGGGTCACGTGGCGCCAGGAGACCGAGCTCGGGGTCGCGTTCGGCGACGCCTGACGGGCGGCGGCCGAGGCTTCCACGCCCACCCGTGTTGAGGGGCGGATCGGATGGGCGTGGAAGGCCAGCGTCCGGCTGGTGACCCACCGATGCGACGACAGGGTTAACGCTTCGTTACCGCGCCGCGGGGTCCGCGCGCCGGGCCTGGAGCGTCTCGGCGATCACCACGCCGGTCCGCAGCACGTGGCGGTGGGCGACGGACCCGGCCGCGGCGGCGTCCCGCGCGGCGAGGGCCTCGAACAGGTCCCGGTGCTCCCGGGCCGATTCCTCCCAGCGGTTGCCGCTGGAGAGCGCGCGCAGGCGCGCCCACTGGGCCCGGGCCTGGAGCGCCGCGTGGGCCTCCGCCAGCGGGCGGTTCCGGGCAGCCTCGACGATCGTCCGGTGGATCTCCTGGTTCAGGGCGAAATAGGCGTCGAGCACTTGGTCCCGGTGCATCCGGTCGAGCCGCGCCTGCTTGCCGCGCAGCGCGTCCATCAGGGCTTCGGAGATCCGCGGCGCCGCGAGTTCCGCGGTCAGCCGCTCGATCCCGGCCAGGGCCTCGAACAGCTCGAGGATCTCCTCCGGCGTCCAGTCCGGGACGCGCGCGCTGCGGTTCTGGTGCAGCTCGACCAGCCCCTCCGCCGCCAGGAGCTTCAGCGCCTCCCGCAGCGGGGTCCGGGAGATCCCGAGCGCCGCGGAGAGGTCCGTCTCCACGAGGGACGCGCCGGCCGGCAGCGCGCCGCGCACGATCATGTCCCTGAGCCGGGCCGCCGCCTGCTCGTGCAGCCCGGTCCGCGGCACCCGCGCGGCCGGGACGACCGGGGCCTTGCGGGGCCGGCCCCGGCGGCGTGCGACGACGTCCATCGATCCTCCCGCTCCACCGCGCCAGCCTAGCGCGTCCGGCAGCCCGAGGATGATCCATTTTTCGGACGCTTGCGCTGTCTTATCATGCATTTGCGCAAATTGCATGCAGCATGCAGAAAATACCTTGTCGCCCGTCCAGGCGTGTCGGATGCTCGCTGCATCGGGGATGGATGCGATGAAACGACCGAACCGCACGACGCGTCTGGGCATGCTGACGCCCTCGTCGAACAGCGTCCTGGAGCCGGCCACCGCCCACCTGCTGGCCGGGCTCGCCGGCGTGAGCGCCCACTTCGCCCGTTTCCGCGTGACGGAGATCGGCCTGTCGGCGGCGGCCCTGGACCAGTTCGACCCCGAGCCGATCCTGGCGGCGGCCGAGCTGCTCGCCGACGCCCGCGCGGCCGCGATCCTGTGGAACGGCACCTCCGGCGCTTGGCTCGGCTTCGACGCGGACGAGCGCCTGAGCGCCGCGATCACCGACCGGACCGGGTGCCCGGCCTCCACCGCCGCGCTCGCCTTCCGCGACCTGTTCCGCGCCCGGGATTTCCGGCGGATCGGCCTCATCACGCCCTATACCGGCGACGTGCAGCGCCGGATCCAAGAAAACTGGGGCGTGGCCGGGTTCGACTGCGGCGCCGAGCGCCATCTCGGCCTGTCGGAGAACTTCGCCTTCGCCGAGGCGGGTCCGGAGGCCATCGCCGGCATGGCCCGGGCGGTGGCGGCCGAGGGCGTCGACGCGGTGGCGATCGTGTGCACGAACCTCGCGGGCGCCGCGCTCGCCCCGGCCCTGGAGGCCGAACTCGGCGTGCCGGTGATCGATTCCGTGGCCGTCACCCTGTGGAAGGGCCTGGAGCTGGCGGGCTTCCCGACGGCGCATCTCGCTGCCCATGGCCGCGCCTTCGCGGCGGGCGGGGAGGGCCGTCCGTGAGCGCCGGGACCACCCTGATCCTCGACGGGATCACCCAGCGCTACGGGACGGCGCTCGCCGTCGACACCGTGACGCTCGACATCAGGGGCGGGGAGCTCGTCGCGCTGCTCGGGCCCTCCGGCTGCGGCAAGACCACCCTGCTGCGCGCGGTGGCGGGCTTCCTGAAGCCCACGGAGGGGCGCGTCATCATCGGCGGCCAAGCGGTCGACCACCTGCCGCCGAACCGGCGCACCGTCGGCATCGTGTTCCAGAACTACGCCCTGTTCCCGCACATGAGCGTCGCCGACAACGTCGCCTACGGCCTCGCGGCTCGCGGCGTCGGGCGGGCCGAGCAGAGGGCGCGGGTCGCCGAGATGCTGGCGCTGGTGCGCCTGGAGCACCTCGCCGGGCGCTACCCGCGGGAGATGTCGGGCGGCCAGCAGCAGCGGGTGGCGCTGGCCCGGGCGCTCGCCGTGCGCCCCTCGATCCTGCTCCTCGACGAGCCGTTCGCGGCCCTCGACAAGAACCTGCGCCTCGACATGCAGATCGAGATCAAGCGCATCCAGCGCAGCGCCGGCACCACCACGCTGATCGTCACGCACGACCAGGAGGAGGCCCTGTCGATGGCCGACCGGGTCGCCGTGCTCAATGCCGGGCGCCTGGAGCAGTTCGCCCCCCCGACCGACGTCTACGACCGCCCCGAGACGCTGTTCGTCAACACCTTCGTGGGCACGGCCAACGTCCTGCACGGGCGGCTCGCCACCGAGCCGGGCGGCGCCCGCGCGGTGGCCCTGGAGGCGGGCGGCCTGCTCCCCGCCGCCACGGCGCTGCCGGACGGGACCCGGGTCGCCGCATGCCTGCGGCCCGAGCACGTCGCCTTCGCGGAGGACGGGGCAGGAGACGGCGAGGGCCTCGACGGCGCGGTCGAGGTCGGCCTGCCCCTCGGCGCAACCCTGGTCCACGAGATCCGCCTCGACGGCGGCGCCCGCCTGAAGACCGCCGAGCCGCGCGCGGCGGGCGCCCGGCCCCGGCCGCCTGGCACCCGCGTGCGCCTGCGCCCGACAGCACCCGAGCGGGTCGGCGTCTTTCCCGATCCCCGACACTGAGGCCGAGACGCCCGAAACCGAGCCAGGAGAATCGACCATGCCCCTGCACCGCCGCAGCCTCCTCGCCGGCGCCCTGACCCTCGGCGCCGCGCAGGCCTTCCCGGGCCTGTCCCGCGCGCAGGCGCGCAAGCTCGTCTTCGCGACCTTCACGGGCAGCTGGGAGGAGGCGCACCGGGCCGTGCTGGTGCCGGCCTTCCGCAAGAATTCGGGCGGCGACGTCATCCTCGACCCGATGCTCTCGGTCGATCAGATCGCCAAGGTCCAGGCGGCCCGCGCCAACCCGCCGATCGACGTGATGCTGCACGATCCGGGGCCGGCCCTCACGGCCATCGCCCAGGACCTCGTCGAGCCCTACCCGGTGGCCCAGTCGGCCCATTACGGCGACCTGATCGCCGACGCGCAGGAGCCGATGGGCCCGGCGCCGTTCTTCCAGATCGTCGGCCTGACCTACAACCCCGAGAAGGTGAAGACGCCGCCGACCTCCTGGGCCGACCTGTGGAAGCCCGAGTACAGGGGCCGGGTCGGCATCACCAACCTGAACTCGACGCTCGGCACCGGCTTCCTCGTCGAGATCGCCCGGATGCACGGCGGCTCGGAGACCGACGTCGAGCCCGGCTTCAAGGCGCTGGAGGCGCTCAAGCCGAACCTCGCCGCCGTCGCGGCCAACCCGGGCGCCCTGGCGGCCCTCTACCAGCAGGAGCAGGTCGACATCGGGCCGGGCAATTTCAACGCGATCCAGATCCTGAAGGCCCGCGGCGTGCCGGTGGAGTTCGCGGCGCCCAAGGAGGGCATCATCGCCTTCAAGACGACGATCCACATCGTCAAGAACACGCCGTCGAAGGAGCTGGCCTTCAGGCTGATCGAGGCCGCCCTGTCGCCGGAGGTTCAGGCCAAGCTGATGCAGAGCCCCTACCTGATCGTGCCGACCAACCGGAAGGTCGCGATGGAGGGCGAGGTCGCGAAGGTCCTGGCGAGGGACGCGGACGAGTTGAAGCGCAAGTCGGTGTTCCAGGACTGGGCCGCGATCAACCGCGGCCGGCCGGCCTGGATCGAACGCTTCAACCGCGAGATCCGGGTGTGAGCGCCGGCCCGGCCACGGCGGCGGGCCCGGTGGCGGCGCCCCTCCGCCCGGGCCGCACCTGGACGGCGGCCTACGACATCCGCCTCGCGCTGCCGCTCGGGGCCTTCTTCCTCGTCTTCTTCCTGGCGCCGCTGGCGCTGCTGGTGCTCGTGAGCTTCTACGCCGATCCGGCCATGACCCGGTTCGGCCTCGACCAGTACGCCCGGTTCCTGCTCGACCCGTTCTCTCTGCGGGTGCTCGGCGCGACCCTGTGGCTCGGCGTCGAGGTCACGGCGCTGACCCTCCTGCTCGGCCTGCCGCTGGCGCTGCTCCTGACCTGGGCGCCCGGCCGGCTGCGCGGCCTGCTGACCCTGATCGTGCTGCTGCCGCTGCTCACGAGCGTGGTGGTGCGGACCTTCGCGTGGATCGTGATCCTGGGGCGCCAGGGCATCGTCAACGCCGCGCTCCTCGGCCTCGGCCTCACCGACGCGCCCCTGAAGCTGCTCTACACCGAGGGCGGCCTCGTCCTGGCGCTGGCGCAGGTGCAGCTGCCGCTGATGGTCTTGCCCCTGGTCACCGCCCTGTCGCGGATCGACCCGAACCTCGCCGACGCCTCGGCGGCGCTCGGGGCGGGGGCGTGGCGCACCTTCCTCCGGGTGACGCTGCCGCTCTGCCTGCCCGGCATCGTGGCGGGCTGCCTGCTGACCTTCGCGGCGGCGATCACCGCCTTCATCACCCAGTCGCTGATCGGCGGCGGGCAGATGCTGTTCATGCCCATGTACCTGTACCAGCAGGCCTCGTCGCTCAACAACTGGCCGTTCGCGGCGGCGATCGCGATCGTCTTCCTCGTGGCGGTGCTCGCCTGCGTCGCGCTCCTCAACCTCGCGGGCCGCCTGTCGGGCGGCCGCGCGCGCGCCTGAGGTAAACGGGAGCTCACCGGGAGGTCACCATGCGGACGAGCCTGCGGCGCGACGTCGACTGGTTCAGCTTCCACGGCGCGGTGCTGCTGCTGGCCGGGCTCTGCCTCGTCCTGCTGGCGGCGCCCACCGCGATCGTCGTGGTGGTGTCGTTCACCAGCGGCTTCTCCCTGCGCTTCCCGCCGCCGGGCTACGGCCTGCGCTGGTACGCGGCGCTCGCGGAGGCCGAGCAGCTCCGGGCCGCCGCCTGGAACAGCCTCGTGGTGGCGGGCTGGACGACCCTGCTGTCGGTGGTGCTGGGCACCGCGGCGGCCCTCGCCATCGCGCGGTCGCGGCGGCTCTCCGCGCGGCTCCTCGACAGCCTGTTCCTGTCGCCCCTCGTCCTGCCCGCCCTGGCCTTCGGGCTCGCCGCCCTGATGCTGTTCAGCCTCGCCGGCATCCCGGTCTCGCCGCTGACCCTCGTGCTGGGCCACACCGTGGTCTGCGTGCCCTACGTGGTCCGCACCACCGTGGCGGCCCTGTCGCAGATGGACCCGGTGCTCCTCGAGAGCTCGACCTCCCTCGGCGCCTCGCGCCTGTATACGTTCCGCCGGGTGACCCTGCCGCTGATCCGGCCCGGGATCCTGGCCGGTGGCTTCATCGCCTTCATGGCGAGCTTCGACAACGTCCCGGTCTCGCTGTTCCTGCGCGACGCCGCCACCGACATGCTGCCGATCCGCATGTGGCAGGACCTGGAGGGCCGCCTCGACGTCACGGTGGCGGCAGCCTCCAGCGTGCTGATCCTCGTGACCGTGCTGCTCGCCGCCGTGATGGAGCGGGCCGCCGGCCTGTCCCGCCGGATGGCGGCCTGAAGCGCCCGGAGCCTGTGCATGCGCATCCTGCTCCTCAACCCCAACACCTCGGCGGCGATGACCGCGCGCATGGCGCGGGCCGCCGAGGCGGCGCTCGCCCCCGACGCGCACATCACCGCGCTCACCGCCACGACGGGCCTGCCCTACATCGCGAGCCGGGCCGAGGCGCAGCTCGCCGGCGCCGCTGTGCTGGAGACGCTCGCCGCCCATCAGGCCGGCCACGACGCCGCGGTGATCGCCGCCTACGGCGATCCCGGGCTTATCGCCGCGCGGGAGCTGTTCGACCTGCCGGTGGTCGGCATGGCCGAAGCCGCGATGCTGACCGCCTGCCAGCTCGGGGCGCGGTTCGCGGTCGTCACCTTCGCGCCCGCCCTGCTGCCCTGGTACGAGGACGCGGTGGCGTTGGCCGGGCTGTCGGCGCGCTGCGCCGGCCTCCACGCGGTGCGCCGGCCGTTCCGGGCGGTGACCGAGGTGCAGGACGAGTTGCGGCCCGAGATCCTGGCCCTGGCCGAGCGGGCGGTCGGGGAGGGGGCCGACGTCGTGATCCTGGCCGGGGCGCCGCTCGCCGGCCTCGCCGCGACCCTGCGGGACGCGGTGCCGGTGCCGCTCGTCGACCCGCTGGCGGCCGCCCTGGGCCAGGCGCAGGCCCTGGTGCGGCTCGGGACGCGCTCGCCCCGGGCCGGCCGCTTCGCCCGGCCGCCCGCGAAGCCGGCCACCGGCCTGACCGGGCCGCTCGCCCGCTGGATCGCCCATCGCGAGGAGGAGTCATGACCCGGATCGACGCGACCGGCCCGCTCTGGACCCTATCCGCCGCGGCCCTGGGCCGCCGCTACGCCGCCGGGACGGCGAGCCCGGTCGCGGCCGCCCGCGCCTGCCTGGAGCGGGCCGAGGCCGTGAACCCCGCGCTCAATGCCCTCGTCGCCGTCGATCCCGAGGGCGCGGAGCGCGCCGCCGCGGCGAGCGCGGCGCGCTGGCGGGCGGGGCGGCCGCTCGGGCCCCTCGACGGGGTGCCGCTGACCGTCAAGGACAGCCTGAACGTCGCCGGGTTCGCGACCGGCTGGGGAAGCCGGCTCTACGCGGGGGAGGGGGCTGCGCGCGCGGTCGACCGCGACGAGACGCCGGTGGCGCGGCTGCGCGCGGCCGGGGCGGTGATCCTGGGCAAGACCAACGTCCCGGAGCTGACCGTCCAGGGCTACACCGGCAACCCGGTCCACGGGGTCACCCGGAACCCGTGGGATCCGGCGCTGACGCCGGGGGGCTCCAGCGGCGGCGCCGTCGCGGCGGTGGCTTCCGGGATCGGGCCCCTGGCGCTCGGGACCGACGCGGGCGGCTCGATCCGCCGCCCCGCCTCGCATACCGGCCTCGTCGGCCTGAAGCCGACGGCTGGCCGGGTGCCGCGGACGGGCGGGCTCCCGCCGATCATGCTCGACCTCGAGGTGGTCGGGCCGATGGCGCGCACCGTCGAGGACCTCGCGGCGGCGATGCGGGTCCTCGGGGCGGCCGAGCCGGATTCCGTCGCGCCGCACGGCTTCGGCCCGTTCGGGAGCGCCGCGGTGCCGGAGCGCCCGCTGCGGATCCTGCACGTCCCGGCCTTCGGGACGGCCCCGGTCGATCCCGAGATCGCCGACAGCGTCGCCGAGGCGGCCGGGCGCCTCGCCGGCCTCGGCCACCGGGTCGAGACCGGCCGCTTCGACGCGGCGACGGCCCTCACGGAGGCGTGGCCGGTCCTCGGCCAGGCGGGCATCGCGTGGCTCATGCGCGCGCATCCCGGCCGCGGCGACGAGCTGGGCGCCGACATCCGCGCCCTGGCGGAGGCTGGGGCGGCCCTGTCGGCGGCCGACCTGTTCGACGTGCAGAGGATGGCCCTGGCGCTGCGCCGGGACCTCGCCACCCTGTTCGCCGGCCACGACCTGCTGATGACCCCCGCGGCGGCGGCGCTGCCCTGGCCGGCGGAGGCCTCCCATCCGCCGCGCATCGCCGGGGTGCCGGTGGGGTCCCGCGGCTCGGCGACCTTCACGGGCTTCGTCAACGCCGCCGGCTGCCCGGGGATCTCGATCCCCTGCCGCCCCTCGGGCGCCGGGCTGCCGATCGGGTTCCAGCTCGTGGCGCCCTGGGGCGGCGACGAGGTCCTGGTGGCGATGGCGGCGGCCTACGAGGCGGCCCATCCCTGGCGGATGGTCTGGGAGGGCAGGGCCCCGTGACCGGGCTGTCGCTCCACGCCGTCGACGCCGCCACGGGCCGGCCGGCCGAGGGGATGCGCGTGCGCGTCCTGCGCGCCGGGGGAAAGCGGCGGGTGATCGCCGAGGGCCGCCTCGGGGCGGACGGGACCCTCGACCATCCGGTCGTGCGGACGCGGCTCGCCGCCGGCCTCTACGAGGTCGTGTTCGTCATCGGCGACTTCGTCGGGGCCGCGGGGGAGGGGTTCCTGGAGGAGGCCGCGATCCGCTTCCGGCTCGACGACCCCGACCGCCACTGCCACCTGCCGCTGAAGTTCACCGCCTTCGGGGTGGCGCTGTTCCGCGGCTGCTGAGCCGCACGCGCCGCCCTCGGACCCGGCCCGCGACGGCGCGGCCCGGCCGCCGCCCTCCCCCGCGAGGTGACCGGAGCCTCCGGAGAGCCTAGACTCGCCCCCGATCGCGGCGCGCGCAGGAGGAAGCCGATGCGGGTTCAGGCGATGACGATCCCGGCCACGGCCGGGCCCGCGACGCGCGGCGCCCCACGGGCGCGCCTGCTGCTCGCCGCGCTGACGATCCTCGCGCTCCCGCTGGCCTTCGTCGCGGCCGCGCGGGTCCCCGCGGCGCCCGTCGATCCCGACCTCGTGCGGGTGATCCGCTTCATGGCGGCGCTCAAGGGCGGCTTCGCCCTGGCGGCGCTGGCCGGCTGCTTCTGGCGTCTCGGCCGGCCCGCCGGGTGGCGCAGCGCCGTCTACGTGGCCGGACCGCCGCTCATGGCGCTCGGGGCGGCCGGCCTGTGGTCCCTGCGCGATCCCGGGCTGGCGGCACTCGGCCTGCATCTCGGCCTGTTCGCGGTCCTCGCGGCGGCGCTGACCGATCGCGAGGCCCTGCCCGACCGGCTCCGCGCGGCGCGCCGTCAGATCGTCTCGTAGGCGAACAGGACCGCGATCAGCGTCAGGCCGGTCAGCCCGATGACGAAGCAGATGTCGGCGCAGCGCTCCAGGCTGACCGAGAGGTCGCCGGCGTCGCCCAGGCGGATCGACAGGTAGGACGCGATCGCGCTGACCAGGAACAGGATCGCAGTCAGGGCGGCGGCCTCGTCGACGTGGCTCGGCCCGATCCAGCCCTCGGCGATCTTCACGAGGCCGATCAGCGTGGTGCAGACGCCGACCATCGTGCCGGCATTGGGGAGGATGTGGCGCGACAGGCCATCCTCGCCGGACCCGGTAGCCTTCCGCCTTTCGGCCATGCGCTCCTCGTACAGCTCCGCGCCGGCCGATGGCCACCTATATCGCGCCCGTGGAGGTTCGTCATGAAGCGCCCGCTCACCACCAGCTTCTCCGCGCCGCCGCCGGAGCAGGCCCGCCCGCCCGAACCGGCGCCCGCCGCGGCGTCCTGGCGCGACGTCGCGCCGTTCGCGGCCGCCCTGATCGCGACCCTGGAGGCGATCGAGGCCGGGCAGAAGGCCGGGCCGGCGATGCGGGCGCACCGCTCCGCCATGCGCCGCCAGGGCGAGGCGGCCGCGGCGCTCGGCGGGTCCGAGGCGCTGGAGGCCGTCCTCCACCAAGTCGAGGAGGCCGACGCGGCGCGGGCCGAGCGGCGCCTCGCGCTCGTCCGCGAGGCGTGGGCGGGTTTGCCGGGGGAGGGGAGTGAGGGTTGATTCCCCGAGGGAGCGCGGCGCCGGCCGATCGGGGATCGCGCGCCGGGGCAGAGGAATCCATGCGCCCTGATCGACACAGGTCTTCGATTCTGGCAGGTCTGACCCGCGTCACGCCGTTCCCGGTCTGGTCCGTCCGTTCGAACCGCGCGGCGCGCAGCCGAGCCGTCCGGCCCCGGCGCCTCGGTCGATCCAGTCAGAGAGCCGTTCGATGTCGCTGCCGCTGGTTTCCCTGATCGTGCCGACCCTGAACCGTCTCGAGTTGCTGGCGCAGACCCTGAGCTCCGTCTCGACGCAGGATTACGGCAACCTTGAGCTGATCATCAGCGACAACGCCAGCACCGATGCCACGGGAAGCTTCCTGGGCCAGCTCCGGAACGATCGGCTCACGGTCCTCACCCGGTCGTTCACGCTGCCCATGGAGGCGAACGTGACCGACGCGGTCCAGCACGCGCGCGGCAAGTACATGCTGCTGCTGAGCGACGACGATCTCATCTCGAACACCTACATCTCGACGATGGTGGCGGCGTTCGAGGCCGACGACGCGGTTCAGGTTGGGCTGGGGCGCCGGGTTCTGATCGACGGCGCGAGCCAGATCCTGCACCAGGCCGAGCCGCTCTCGGCGAAGGCCCAAATCGAGGCCGCGGAGTCGTGGTTGACGCGGTACTTCGCCAGCCCGACGGCCCACACCCAGATCAACACCGTCTTCTCGACCTTCTACCGGCGTGCCGCGTGGCTGGACGCCGGCGGGCAGCCGACGCTGTCGGGCTCCTACTTCTCCGACACGATCCCGTTCGTCGGCGTTCTCAACCGCGCGTCGAAGGTGTTCTACTCGCCCGAGGCCGTCTTCCTGTATCGGGTGCATGCGAATCAGGAGAGTCATCAGGCGACCTCGGCGGCGAAGCAGGCCTATGCGGGCATGTTCCAGTTCTTCGAGCAGTTGAAGCCGAAGCTCGGCGATCTTGCCCATTCGGATCCGCTCAAGTCCGCGCTCATCCGGTATGTCCTGATGATGTTCTTCAACGCGTGCGGCCCTTTCGCCAAGGAGCAGAAGATCAGCGCGCCCGATCTGTACGGATTCTTCTGGAACGCACTGAGCCGCCCCTCTCCCTCGGAGACCGGCGCGGCGGGGACGGGGGATCGGGCGAGGATGCGGCCGGCGGATCCAGCCGTCGCGTGAGCCCCGATCGATGCCCAGCCGGTCCGGACCGTTGAGATGACCCTCGAGCGCTATCGCGGCACCCGTGTCCTCGTCACGGGTCATACCGGCTTCAAGGGCGCGTGGCTCGTCGCCTGGCTGCTCGACCAGGGCGCCGAGGTGATGGGCCTCGCCTTGCCGCCTCCGGCCGAGAGGCCGAGTCTGTTCCGCGATCTCGCGCTCGCCGACCGGATGCAATCCGCCTTCGTGGATGTCCGCGATGCCGAGGCCGTGCGCAGAGCCGTTGCGGCGTTTCGTCCGGAGATCGTCTTCCACCTCGCGGCCCAGGCGCTGGTGCGACGCTCCTACGCCGACCCGCTCGAGACCTTCGCGGTCAACGTCATGGGCACCGCCCACGTGCTGGAGGCAGCGCGCCACACCGATTCGGTCCGCGCAGTCGTCTGCGTCACCTCGGACAAGTGCTACGAGAACCGCGAGTGGGTCTGGGGCTACCGCGAATCCGACCCGTTGGGCGGCAAGGATCCCTACAGCGCCAGCAAGGCCGCCGCGGAGATCGTGGCCGGCAGCTACCGGCAGGCCCT
The DNA here is from genome assembly GCF_028583545.1 of Methylobacterium sp. NMS14P. Taxonomy (NCBI): domain Bacteria; kingdom Pseudomonadati; phylum Pseudomonadota; class Alphaproteobacteria; order Hyphomicrobiales; family Methylobacteriaceae; genus Methylobacterium; species Methylobacterium sp. NMS14P. The sequence goes on from NZ_CP087106.1 coordinate 1,394,947, forward strand.
GATGCCGGGATCGCGCCTGCGCCTCGCCACCGCCCGCGGCGGCAACGTGATCGGCGGCGGCGACTGGTCAGAGGATCGGCTCGTGCCCGACCTCGTCCGCGCCATCCGGAGCGGCGCGCCGCTCACGCTGCGGAACCCGGACGCGGTCAGGCCCTGGCAGCACGTGCTCGAACTCCTGCACGGCTACCTGCTGCTCGGCGCGCGGCTCCTGGCCGCCGACGACACGGTGGTCGGTGCCTGGAATTTCGGCCCTGCCCGCGCCAGCGAGGTCGCGGTGCGGCGGCTGATCGAGCAGGCGCTGGCCGCCTGGGGCGGAGACCCCATCCCGGTCCGCATCGAGGCCTCGGCCCTGCGCGAGGCCGGGATCCTCAAGCTCGACGCGGCCAAGGCGGAGGCGGAGCTGGGCTGGCGCCCCCGGCTCGGCTTCGCCCGCACGGTACGCCTGACGATGGAGTGGTACCGCGACTACAGCGCGCGTCCCGCCGATGCCCAGGCGCTCGTCGAGGCCCAGATCGCGGAATACGGCCGGATCGCGGCCGCGGCCGGCCACGCAGACGAGGACAGCGCCTGATCATGCACGCACGTCGCCCCACCCTCCGCTCACGCCCCGCGGGCCGGGGAGACGGCCGGTGAAGGCCGTGATCCTGGCGGGCGGCCTCGGCACGCGCCTGTCCGAGGAGACCGCCACGCGGCCGAAGCCGATGGTCGAGATCGGCGGCCGGCCGATCCTGTGGCACATCATGAAGGGCTACAGCCGCCACGGCATCAACGACTTCGTGATCTGCCTCGGATACAAGGGGTACATCATCAAAGAATATTTTGCGAACTACTTCCTCCACATGAGCGATGTGACGATGCACATCGCCGAGAACCGGATGGAGATCCACCGGAAGACCGCCGAGCCCTGGACCGTCACGCTGGTCGATACGGGCGACCAGAGCATGACCGGAGGCCGCCTGAAGCGCGTCCGGCATCACCTGGAGGGTGAGGAGATGTTCGCGCTCACCTACGGCGACGGCGTCAGCGACGTCGATGTCACCGCGCAGATCGCCTTCCACCGCGCCCACGGGAAGCGCGCCACCGTGACGGCGGTGCGGCCCGACAAGCGCTTCGGCTACCTCGCCCTCGACGGCGATCGGGTCACGGCCTTCGAGGAGAAGCCCGACAACGAGGGCGGCTGGATCAACGGCGGCTTCTTCCTCCTCGCGCCGTCGGTGATCGACACGGTCGCGGGCGACGAGACGGTCTGGGAGCGCGAGCCCCTGGAGCGCCTAGCCCGGGAGGGCGACCTGCAGGCCTTCATCCACGACGGCTACTGGCAGGCGATGGACACGCTCCGGGACAAGACCAACCTCGAGGCGCTCTGGGCGTCGGGACGGGCGCCGTGGAAGACGTGGTAGCGCCGCCGCCCTTCGGCCGCCTGCTCATCACCGGCGCGACCGGCTTCGTCGGCGGACGTCTGACCCGGGGCTTCGCCGAGGCCGGCATCGCCGTCGGCGCCCTGGCGCGGGCGAACTCGGCCACCGAGTTCCTCGACCCGCGCGCGACGATCCTGCGCCACGACGGGGCGACGGACACGCTGCACGCCGCGATGCGCGCCTTCGCGCCCGAGGCGGTGATCCACGCCGCCACCCACTTCGTCGGCGTGCACGGGCCGGACCATGTGGCGCCGCTGATCCAGGCCAACCTGCTGTTCGGCACGCAGCTCCTCGACGCGATGGCGCGCTGCGAGGTCCGGCACATGGTCAATTTCGGCACGATCTGGCAGCATTTCGCGGGTGATCGCTACGATCCGGCGACCCTGTACGCGGCGACCAAGCAGGCCTTCGAGGATATCGCGGCCTACTACGCCGAGGCGGAAGGCTTCACGATCCTGACCTTGAAGCTGCCGGACACCTACGGACCGGCGGATCGCCGCGGCAAGCTCGTCTCGGCCCTGCTCCAGGCCCAGCGGGAGGGGCGACGGATCGACCTGTCCCCGGGCGAGCAGATGCTCAACCTGCTTCACGTCGACGACGTGCTGTCGGGGAGCCGCGCCGCCCTGGACAGGATCCGCGCGGCGCCCGGGCGCACGCGGGAATCCTTCGCGCTGCGCGGGCCCGAGACGCTGTCGCTGCGCGCGCTCGTGGCGCGGATCGAGCGTCTAGGCGCGCGGCCCGTTCCGGTGGCCTGGGGCGCGCGGCCCTACCGGGCACGGGAGGTGATGCGGCCCTGGATGGGGCCGCTCCTGCCCGGCTGGTCCGCCGCCGTCGGCCTGGATCGCGGCCTCACCGAACTGATGGCGGCGCAGTGATGTTCGAGATCCGGACCAGCGACCTTCCGGGGGTACTCGCCCTCCGCGCGCCCGGCAGCCGCGATGCCCGCGGCAGCTTCCACAAGCTGATGCACGCGCCGAGCCTCGCGGCAGCGGGGTTGAGGACCGATTTCGCCGAGGTCTACTGCTCCACCTCGGCGGGGGGCGTGATCCGCGGCATGCATTTCCAGGTGCCGCCCCACCAGCACGCGAAGCTCGTCTGGTGCCTGTCCGGTGCGGTGACGGACGTCGTCCTCGACCTGCGTCGGGGCTCGCCCGGCTACGGCCGCGCCGTCGCCCTCGACCTCGACGGGGCGGCGCCCGCCGGCGTCTACATTCCGGAGGGCTGCGCCCACGGCTTCGCCGTGCGCTCCAGCGCGGCGACGCTGCTCTACCTGGTCACGTCGGTCCACGCCCCCGCTGCCGATGTCGGCATCCGCTGGGACAGCTTCGGGTTCGACTGGGGCATCGCGCACCCGACCCTGTCGGACCGGGATAGCCTGCATCCCGGTCTCGACGCGTTCGACACGCCGTTCTGAGCCATGCGCCCGGTCAGCGACAGGCGCACCGACAGGCGCTCCGACAGGCGCTCCGACAGGACAGCAGGCGCGATCGCAGCGGGTCCCAGCGCCGATGTCAGTCTCACGCCCGGCCGATCCCGCGCTATAGCTGCCCGAGACCCGCGACCGGACAAAAGTGTTTCGTCCCCATGACCGACGCCCTGCGCACCGAGATCCTGAGCCTCGCCCGGGCGCATTTCGAGGCCCGGGGGAAGCCGGCCTTCGTGCCGGGCGAGACCTACATCCCGCCCTCCGGCAAGGTCATGGACGCGGAGGATTGCGCCCACCTGATCGACGCCTCCCTCGACATGTGGCTGACGGCGGGGCGCTACGCCGACCGGTTCGAGCGGGAACTCGCGGCGGCGTTCGGACGGAAGCATGCGCGGCTGACCGTCTCGGGCTCGGCCGCCAACCTCCTGGCCTTCGCGGCGCTGACCTCGCCGAAGCACGGCGCGCGCCGCCTGCGGCCGGGCGACGAGGTGATCACCGTCGCGGCGGGCTTCCCGACCACCGTCGCGCCGATCGTGCAGCACGGCTGCGTGCCGGTCTTCGTCGACGTCGACGTCGAGACGCACAACGTCGATGTCGACCTGCTCGAGGCGGCGGTGACGCCGAAGACCCGCGCGGTGATGATCGCGCACTCGCTCGGGAACCCCTTCGACGTGGTCCGGGTGGCCGAGATCTGCCGCCGCCACGGCCTCTGGCTGGTGGAGGATTGCTGCGACGCGTTCGGCGCGACCATCGGCGGGCAGGGGGTCGGGACCTTCGGCGACGTCGCCACCCTGAGCTTCTATCCGGCCCACCACATCACCACCGGCGAGGGCGGCGCGGTGCTGATGGACAAGGGCCCGCTCGCCAAGATCGTCGAGTCGTTCCGGGACTGGGGGCGGGACTGCTACTGCAAGCCCGGCACCGACAACACCTGTGGCAACCGCTTCGGCTGGAAACTCGGTGACCTGCCCCGCGGCTACGATCACAAGTACACGTACTCCCACATCGGCTATAACCTGAAGGTCAGCGACATGCAGGCTGCCCTGGGGGTGAGCCAGCTGACCAAGCTCGACCATTTCGTGGCGCGCCGCCGCGAGAACTTCGCCGGCCTGGAGCGGCGCCTGCGGGAGCGCGGGCTCGACCGGCTCTTCCATCTGCCGCGGGCGACCCCGGGCTCGGAGCCCAGCTGGTTCGGCTATCTCCTGACGGTGCGGGACGGGGCCGGCATCGATCGGAACGCCCTCGTCACGCGTCTGGAAGAGAAGCGCGTGGGGACACGGCTGCTGTTCGCCGGCAACCTGACCCGGCAGCCGGCCTTCCGGGACGTGACCTACAGGGTTCACGCCGCGCTGACCCACACCGACAAGATCATGCGCGACAGCTTCTGGATCGGCGTCTGGCCCGGCCTGACGGATCCGATGCTCGACTACATGGCCGACACGCTGGCGTCGGTGACGCGGGAACTCGGCGCCGACTGACGGCCTCCTCCGGCCGCTGCGCTGCCGCAGGCTTGAGCGGACCGCGCGCGCGCACCACATCCACGGGAGCGACAGCGCGAGGCCGACGACCATGCACGACCTCATCCACACCCTCCGCCTCTGGCTCTGGCGCCGCCAGGTGCGGGCCATGGCGCGGGAGTGCCGTATGTCCGGGACCAGCGACGGCGACTGGATCGCCGCCACCGTCGCGGCCTCCGCGACGAGCTCGGGCCCGGGCGCGCCGGTCTCGTATTCGAGCGGTGCCGGCCTGTAGCGGCGATCCCTCTCCGGGGAGCGCGGTCAGACTTCCGGAGACGGCTCGGCGGCGGCGGCACCCGGCTCGGGCGCCGGGCCGGTGTCGAGGGTGCCGCTGTTGACCAGGGCGCCGGCCCAGGCGCCCGCGATGATCCGGACCTGCTCGATGGCCTCGGCGCGGGTGAAGGGCCTGTCGCCGCCGCTCGGCCGGCCCTCGTCCCAGTAGACGTAGCCGGTGCGCCGGCCGGCCGCATCTTCGACGCAGGCGGCGTTCTCGAGGACGCAGATCCGGAGCGGGAGCTTGAGGCCGAGTGTGGGCATAGGGACCATATAGGGCACCGATCCGGCGGGAAATCGGCGCCCCCGCCGCGTGACGCTGCGCCTCAGGTTGGTCTCGCCGCGTCCAGCGCCTGCGTCAGGTGCGCGACGACCTCGTCGCCCTTGGGCGGCGGCTCGGCCTCCTCGACCCGCCGGGCGACCTCCATGACGAGGTAGGTCACCGACGGCGGCCACGCCACGCCGTTGTCCAGGAGCATCCGGGCGGCGCTCACCAGCATCCGGAACTGGTCCGGCGGGATCGTGGTCCCCGCCTCGTGCTGCGCGAGGATGTGGTCGGCGATCGCGGCCGCCAGTCCGGCGACTTCGGCCATCTTGTTGGGCGGATCACCAGCCGTCATGTCAGGTCGCGCTCCGTCTGCGAAAGCACGGTGCGGAGCATCCGTCGCCTCTTCCGGGTCTCAGGCCGCCACGGTTCCACAAGCAACCCTGGCGAGCAAGCCGTGCGGCCGCGGCACGCCTGCGTCGCCGTGGACGCCGCGGATCTCGAGGGTCCGCGAACGATGCGCGCACGTCTCGGCGGCCGCCAGGAGGCCGGCGAGCCGGGCAGGTCGCCCGGCGTTGCGCCAGCCCGATCGACGGGGGGCGGACGGCGTCGGGGCTCCGCCACCGGCCGCACATCACTCCGAGCGAGGTGCACCCGCGGCTTCGCCGTGCTAGAACAGAAATGGAACAGATCACACGGGCGAGCCGGGCACAATCTGCGGGCGAGACCTTTCCTTCGAGGCCGGTGGACGCCTGTGGACGCGGCTCGAAAACGCCTGTCGCGGCCGGTCCTTGGTCGGTCCCCGCGGCCGGTGGAGAACCTGTGACAAACCGGGGGACAAGATGGTGATGAGGACGGCGTTCGTGGTGCAGCCCTTCGAGGTGCACCGGAAGCGGCTGCGGCCGGCCCGGCAGGAGCCGGCGCAGACCGAGAGCGGGGCGGTGAAGAAGGCCGAGAACATGGCCAGGCGGATGCCGGGCGCGGCGGCCCTGAAGGTGGTGGCCGACGACGAGACCGGCGAGCTGGAGGGCGTCACGATCCTCGGCCAGTGGGGCGAGATCCCCGACGACTTCGCCGAGAGCCTGCAGGGCGCCTAGGCCACAGATCACCAGCGGGGCGGGAGAGCGCCATGTCGGCGGTTCGGCGGGTCGGGAACTTCCTCCAGGTGCAGGACGGCGACGGCTGCCGCCACCTGCTGCGCGTGACCAGCGTCCAGGCGCTGAGCGACACAGACCTGATGCGCAACGAGACCTTCATCACCGCGGCGGGGCGGACCATCCGGGTGACGCAGCCGCTCGACGAGATCGTGGACCTCGTGGCGCCGGGCGAGCGGACAGGGCCGGGGTCACAGGAGGAGCCGTGGCCGTTCTAGCCGCGGGAGATCATCCCGCGCGCCATCTCGAGCAGCAAGCGGCGGTCCGACAGGGTGAGCGCGTACCAGACGCGCAGCAATTCCCCGGTCATGTCGATCGTGGCGAACGCCTCGGATTCGTGGAGAAAGGCGTCTTCGGACACCCCGAGCGCGTGCGCGATCTGCCGGAGCATCGATCTCTTGTCGTTCGGCCTGGCTTTTTCACCCTCGAAGTCAGAATCCGCCAACGCAATCTCCGACAGACGCACGATGGCGCCCCGCCAAATCTTTGATGTCTTTATAACTTCATAACGACAGGACCGCACTGATTAATCCAATATATTTTTTACCGGTATAAAAGTACCAACCAATCGACAAATCATCATTATCTTAGATTGATCACAGAACCTGACATGTCGACGGCGATCGGAATCGACGGCCCGCAGCTGACGCGCTCGAGGTCCGAGACTGAGCTCGGCGCCGGGACTTAGCCTAACGATCCGGACGGTCCTGTGCCGCAGTGCGACGGCACGATGTTCACGTCTCGATGCCCGCACGCGCGTCGCCGCCCGCCTCGCCGCATCCGACCGCCGCCGGCGGCGCGGAGCGGGACGAAATCTCGGGGCGCCGGGTCGGCGATCAGCTGCCGCCGCCAGCCTCGCCTCCCTTGCCGACCTGGGGAACGCCCCGCTCCGGCTGGCCGGCATTTCCGCCCGCGGCCGAATCCGTCGTGATGGTCGCCGCTCCCGTCCCGGTGGGCGCGACGACGGTGGTGCTGCCCGGACCGCTGTTCTGGCTGCCACCGGGAACGACGACGGTTCCGGCCGGCGTGCCCGGCGTCACCGGCTGGGGCGGCCCCGGCTGCCGGATCGGTGCGGGACCGGTGTTGGTCTGCGCCGAACCGGGCGACGCCGCGACCAGCGCGAAGATGGCGAAGAGGGCATGACGCATCATGTGCTCCTTGGCATCCCGGCCCTGACTGCGCCTCGCGCACGGGCCTCCGTGCCCGAACGCGGGAGCACGGACCGGGTTTCCGACGCCGCTCGCCTTCGTGCCCGGCGGCGCCCGGCGCACGAAAAGGCCCCGCGCGGCGCTGCCGGCGGGGCTGAAGGTGGGTCTGCCTTCGGGAGGATGCAGGGGCGGATGCTTAGCCGGCGTTGCGCCGCGGTTGCACTGGCGACACGACATGCCGGCCACGCAGGGACTGCCGGTCACGACGGCGTTACGCTTGCTTGCCGGGATAGCTGCGCCCCGTGCGGCGGACGGACCGGATCAACGGCGCCGCGCTAACCCTCTGGCCATCCTTGGATAACCATGTCGACCGCCGGCCTGTGGATGCCGCGGCGGCGTCATCGACAGCGCCGCGCCGCTGTGGTGCTGATCGGCGGCGAGGAGTCCCATGAAGCACATCATCGTTCTGGCGATCGCGGCCACGGCCCTGACGGCCTGCAACGCGGCGAACCGTCCCGGCCGCGGCGAGCTCTTCATGAGCGAGGCGGACGTCGCCGCGAAGGACGACGCGATCTGCCGGAGCTACGGCGCCGAGCCGGGAACGCCGGAATACGTGCAGTGTCGGGGAACCCAGGATCAGCGGCGCGACGCCGCCCAGGCGCCGCGCCGCAGCGGCTGAGCGCGGCGGCCGCGTGACGCCGCCCCGGGGACCAACGCCCCGCTCGCGCGTTGCCCGCACGGACCGCCTGCCCTGGAGCGCGTGATGCTCGCCCGATCCGCCCTGATGTTCATCGTCCTGACGTCGGCGGCACAGGCCGCCGCCTTCGACGACCTGAAAGGCTACCTGGCCTTCTGCCTCCGGTTCGAGATGGGCGGCGCCCCGGCGGAACGCGGCGGGCCGCTGTCGTCCAAGGTCCGCCACGCCCTGGACCGGTGCTCCGACGACGTCGCGCGCCTCGAGCGGGCGGACGGGCGCCGGCTGCGCGGCGATGGCGGAATCAGCCCGTCGACCAAGGAGGTCATCCGGAGCGTCGTGGGCGGCGGCGCCGGCGGCGTCCGCACCGTCCGGTACTGAGCGCCGGCGATCTGCCCTGCGGCTCGATCGGGCAGCGCCGATCACCGAGCGTTAACCTTCCGGCCGCACCTCACGGGCCCCGCCCGCGAGGAGATTTCAGTGCCGAAGCGCCTGACCATCACCGTCCCGCACGACCTCGGGACCGCCGAGGTTCGCCGCCGCATCGACCTGCACATGGACTGGGCCTTCCGCCGCCTGGAGGCGGAGAAGATCCAGGTCGAGGCCGAGGACTGGCTCGGCAATCGCCGCGCCTTCTCCGGCAGCGGCTACGGGCAGACGGCGCGCGTCGCGATCCAGGTGGCCGACGACGCGCTGGAGGTCGAGGCGCTGGTGCCCTGGATGGCCGGCCTGTTCGCGCCCGTCATCGAGTCGGTCGGGCGCCACTATGTCGGGCGCCTCCTGTCGGACGAGGCCGCCTGACGCGCGAGCCGGCAGCCGCTCGACCGCGCGGATCGGGACGGCGACCCGTCCGTGGGCGCCCGCGGGGCGGTTGTGGCGCGATCGCGCCGGGGCTAAACGCGCCGGCTCGGTGGCGGCACAGGGGCCCGGATGAGCGATGACGTGGCGGCCCTGCTCCTCGCGCTCGCGACCGAGAACGCCGAGCTGCGCCAGCAGCTCTCCACCGCGCAGGACATGCTGATGGAGACCGCCATCGATGCCGGCCACCTCCATGCCCGCATCGAGGCCCTGCAGGCCGAGCGCGACGCGTGGCAGGCGGAGGCCGAGCGGCTGGCGCGCCGGCCCCCGCGCTCCGTGTGAGCAGTCGCGCCGCGCGGCGGCCCGGCGTGGCGGAATCGTGCGGGCGGGCGAGCCCGGGGCCGCGGCGCGACCGGGGAGGGCGCCTCGGCCAGACCCAGCGCCGGGCGGGCTCACGCCTTCCTGGGCTGCGGGTGGGGCACGCGCACGTCGACCGTCTGGCCGGTGAGGGGATTGAGGATCAGCATGGCGTCCGTCTCCGGTGGGTGTGCCGGTAGAACGCCGGCCGAGGTCGCCGGGATCACGCCGCGGCGTGCCGTGGCGCACGGGCGGCGACGGGATCGCCGAACCCGGATCGTGCCGGAAACCCGGTTCCGGCATCGCCCGCGAGGCTCGCCACGGCCGGCCTGCCGCCTACCTCAGAACGTGGCGCCCTGGCGGCCGCCAGGGGCAGAACACCTGGAGGATCGATATGGCCATCGATAGATCCGGTGAGCGTGCCGCGCTCGATGCCGAGGTTGAGGACACCCAGGGCACCATCGCGAAGCTTCGCGAGGCTGCCGACGGAACGCCGCCCGGACACAGTTCGCGCGTGGCTCTGAAGAAGGCCGAGGAGAGGCTGGCCGAGCTGGTCAAGCACATCACTCGGCGCGACCGGACGGGTTAGCGCGGACCCGGGTGCGGGGACCGCCGGGCAGGTCCCCGCGCGCCGCCCGCCCCCCGATCCCGCGGCACCGCCGGACGGATCCGGCGCGGGTAGCGCCCGGGTCACCCGCGGCGCGCCCGCCGCGACGACAGACCCTTCCCGCCGCGGTGGCCGAGAGCGCGCGCCGACGAATGTCTGCGCGTCGCTCCTGCCCGTCTCAGCACTGGCCCGCCGGGAGCGACGCGGTCGCCCCGCGGCCGAGACATCCCGAGCACACGGCTAGAACTTCACCAGTATTTAACCGGACCGACCGGGGTTAATATCCGATTTACTATGTTTTCTTCGACACGGGGAGGCTGTGTGTCCGTAAAACTACAGCTATTCTGCTCAGAGCTTGGTAGCCTTATCACCAGATCGAAACCCGGATCGCCTGTGATGACCAAGCTTCTCGCCTCCCTGACCGCCTTCACTGCTCTGACCGCCGCGGCGTCCGCCGCCGACCTGCCGCGCCGCGCCGCGCCGCCGCCGGTGTTCACGCCGGTGCCGGTGTTCACCTGGACCGGCTTCTACTTCGGTGTGAACGCCGGCTACGGCTTCGACGCCAACAGCCGCAACACCAGCAACTATGCCCTGCCCGGCGGCTCGCTGATCAACTCGCCCGGCACCGCCGGCGTCGTCAGCGTCAACAACCGCAGCAACAACGACGGCTTCTCGGGCGGCGCCCAGATCGGCTACAACTACCAGTTCACGCCCGGCTCCGGCGTCGTGATCGGCTTCGAGGCCGATGCCCAGTACGTCGACTTCGCCCGCCGCGCCAACGCCACCCAGAACTACGCCTTCGGCGGCGCGCCGGGCATCGCGTTCGCCGCCCCGCGCGCCTTCGTCGCCACGAGCGGCAACGGGCTGGACTACTTCGGCACGGTGCGCGGCCGCCTCGGCTACGCCTTCGACCGCACCCTCGTGTACGGCACCGGCGGCTTCGCCTACGGCTCGGGTCAGGACGACCAGAACTTCTCCGGCAACCGCTTCCGCGACAGCTTCCGCACCGGCTGGGCCGCCGGCGGCGGCGTCGAGTACGCCCTGCCGACCGACTCGTTCCTGAACTTCTTCCGCTCCTCGGCCGTGACCCTGAAGGTCGAGGGCCTGTACGTCAGCCTCGACCGCCAGAAGAACTCCGCCGGCGGCGTGTTCTACGGCAACCTCCTGCCCCCGAACGGCACCGCCTACCTCAACGGCGCCGCCGCCAAGACCGAGTTCGCCGTCGTCCGCGCCGGCCTGAACTACAAGTTCGGCTCGTACTGAGATCGGGCCGCGCCGCTCCCGGCCTCCGTGCCGGGAGACGCGGCGGCGGGCGCGGGGGCGCTGGTCCGCCTCACCGCTCTCCGCCGCCGAAGAGCAGCCTTCCGGTTGACCTTCGCATCCCCAGCCCGATCAAACTGGCCGCGAGGTCGGCAGCACCCTGGGAGCGCACGCTCCCGGGGTGTTCCTGCGATCCGGCACGGAATGCCGCGGCGGTCAGCCGGTCACCCAGAACAGCGGGAGCGCGCCGGCCAGGAACAGGGCCGAGGAGACGACCATCGCGAGGCGCTCGCGATGGTCGAGAACGAAGGCGCGGGAACGGGCGAACATGGCACGGCCGAGTCGGGCGCGAGGACGTCGGGCTCGCCCCTGAACCGTGACGGATCGGGGGCGGCGCGCGCCGTCCACAGGGGTTCGTCGGCCCGTGTCGCGGCCGCGCCACAGGGGCCGGAGGTGCCGCTATCAGTAACGGTTCGGCCAGCAGCGCCGCCCGCCGCGACCGAGGTGGAAGCCGCGCGGGCAGGCCCGGCCGACATACCCGCCCCACTGGCCGCCGGCGCGGCACCCGCCATACGGCCCGCGGTGGCCGTAGGGCCCACAGCCGCCGTAGACGTGCTGGATCAGCCCGTCCTGCGCGGCGGGGAGCGGCGACCCCGCGACGGGCAGCGCCGAGGCCGGTGCGGCGATGCCGACGGTGAGCAGTGCCGCGGCGGCGAGGGACTTGAGCATCAACCCATCTCCAGGTCTTGGCAGAGCCGATCTCCGTCGGCGCCGCCCGAATACCGGGTCCCGTTGAAGACCGGGTGTCACGGACCGCATGGATTGCCAGTATCGTGGGAGCTTTTCTTTAAGCGCTGACTCGATACTGCCGATCCGCTAGCTCAGACGCCCGCTGCGCCGACGATGACGGAGTTCGCCGGACCTGTGGCCCGGGTCGCCCGCTCACTTGGGGAGTGCCGTCGCCGATCCGTCGCTCTGCCGCGAGGCGGTATGCTGCTGGCTGCCGGTCTGCCAGGTCCAGTAGCCCGCGATGGACCCCGCGAAGACGAGCCCCACGACGACGAGCGCGATCACCAGAGGCTTGAGGTCGCGCTTTTCCCGTTCCTCGGATCCGTCCACGAAGCCTCCTCTTGGCTTGCCTCGAGCGGTCTGCGCGCCGGACTGGATCGGCTCGTGGCCCGTCTCTCCACGGTCAATCGGTCGGACGGCGACACGGATCCAAGGCGATGCGGCCGAACGGATTTCGTCGCGGCGTGTCCGTCGATCGCCGGTCTCCTGCCGGGCGGGTCGGTGGCCGTCGGGTCCGATCAGTCGGCAGATGCTCATCGGAGAAGAAGGTCTGTCCTATGCGCAAGTGCCACTCCGACCACGTTGGAACGGTCTGGAAGACAGGCGTCTCCTGCCGAGACAGCCGTGCCATTCATCCTCACACGCTGCGGCACGCGTTCGCCTCGACGGCCGGCGATCTCGGCTACAGCGATGCCACGATCGGCGCGATGCTGGGCCGTGCCGGTCACGGGGTCACATCTCGGTACATCCACCACCTCGACGTGGTGCTGATCGCCGCAGCGGACCGTGTTGCCATGCAAATCGCTGGGGCGATGAGCATGATGGAGAAGCCGTGATTCACCAGCGCATACGACCGGGTCACAGAGCGGCCTTGCGCTGATGGGCATGATGCCTTCCCGTGCGCCCCGGCCTCATGGACTCAACGACGACGCGGCTGCAACGGGCCGCCCAGGGCCAAGAACGCCCGACCGTCTCCGAGTTGCGCAAGGCCGCCGATCAGGAAATCGACGCGGCCATCAACGCAGTGCTCGCGAATTTGGCGACAGAGGCCTACCCGCTCGCGAAGGTTGGACGCTCGACCTCGTCGAGACGCTCCGGACAAACACTCGCGCGGCCGAAGCGCTGACCACCGACAAGCCGGACTGGAAGCGCAACATGGTCCGGACCGCTATCCTGCTGGCCCATCCGGTGATGGGGATGAGCGAGCCCGTTACGCGATATCTATGCAGATCATTCCGTGCGAGACACAGATTGACGTCGATGTAGCTTGGCGAGGGGGTTGGAGGACATGGCCGCGCACTACCGCGGTGTTGGCATTTTGCCTTGGCTTGGCGCTGCCGTCCTGGGATTGTCCCTGCTCGTCACACAATCAGCCGTCGCCGAGCCGGGCGCTTCCGATCGGGCTGCCGAGGCGGCAGCGCGGCTCGGAGCTGGCATCAACATCTTGTCGGACGATCCTCTTTGGTCAAAAACCGGCCCAGCACGCTTCAAGCTCGCCGACCTCGACCGTATCCGCCGGCGCGGGTTCCAGACTGTGCGGATCAATCTTCAAGCCTTCGCCCACATGGACGACGCCCGGATCCTCGATCCGGACTGGCTCAACACGCTCGATCGAGTTGTAGATGCCGCCCAGGCTGCTGGATTGAATGTCATCCTGGATGAGCACGATTATCAACCCTGCGGCCTCGATCCGCCGACGTGTAAACCCAGGCTGATGGCGTTCTGGCAGCAAGTCGCCGCGAGGTACAGCCAGCGTCCCGATACGGTGCTTTTCGAGATCTTGAATGAGCCAAACAAAGGCCTGGGCGCTGAGGCGTGGAATGAGCTTCTGGCCGAATTGATCGCCGAGATCCGTCGGACCAATCCGACCCGCACGCTGATTGTCGGTCCGGCAAATTGGAACAGCATCAGCTTTCTACCTCAGCTTATGCTGCCGGAGGTAGATCGGAACCTGATCGTCACCATCCACTACTACGCGCCTATGGCGTTCACGCACCAGGGTGCCCCCTGGATTGAGCCGCCGATCTCCAAGACGACCGGAGTCACATGGGGGACAGCGGTCGAGCGGGCGCAGATCGACGCCGACTTTGTCACTGCCCAGGACTGGGGGACCCGCCACGGACGTCCGCTCCTCTTGGGAGAGTTTGGCGCCTACGAAACCGGTGACATGTCGTCTCGCGTCGCCTACACGGCGGCTATCGCGCGGGCAGCCGAACGCCAAGGCTGGGGTTGGATCTACTGGCAGTTCGACGTCGATTTTCGTGCCTTCAGTCCAGAAACGGACTCTTGGGTCGCGCCGATTGTAGGCGCCCTTCTACCCGACCCGCCCCTCAAGCGGTGACTTGATCTTCATGGATTTCGAGTTGTGGCGCCTCGCCGCGAGCCGAGGACGCGTCGAGGGCGGCGACTCACGATAGCTCGGCGCCATGCCGAAGGCTCCATCGCCTCGAGGCGCCCGGCCGCGCCAGGATCTCCGCCCGCGCGTGCTGGCGGCGCTGACGTCCGAGCCGTTGACCGCGACCAAGATCGCCGAGGGCGCGGGTATCCCCGGCCGGGAGCGCGGCTTGCACGCCACCCGCGCGCTGGTGCGCCTGGAGGCTGACGGTCTCGCGGTCAGCGAGTTGCGCGGAACGTCACCTGGTGGCGCTCCGCGTTAGAAGCCTTAATTTAATTTACACGTCATTAAGCACGTCGACCGATGGTGCCGAGACGTCGGAAGGACTTGAGATGAGCCGGGGCGAGCCGCTGCGGGAGCTGAAGGCTTTGGTAAGGCCCATACTCAACATGGCCACCGCCCATCATGCCGCCGGGCGCCTGCACGAAGCCGATCAGCATTACAGACGATGCCTTGATCTCGACCCGGGACACGCGGCGGCGCATTACAATCTTGGCCTCATCGCCACGCTCTTGAGCGATCATGCCCGTGCGGTCCTTCATCACACCGCGGCGCTTCGCTCGGCACCTGAGCAGGCCTCTCGCTGGGTGGCACTAATCGGGGCGCTCCTCGCCTGCGACCGGGTGACAGACGCCCGTAGCATCCTCAATCACTTTCTGGTGCACGGCTTCTCACCTCAGATCGTGTCCGAGCACTGCCAGCCGCTGGTTAAGGTGCTCGGCGCGAACGCTCGCCTCGCCTTCGCCGCTGGGCGGCTCGAGGACGCGGAGTGCCTCCTCGAACTCTTAATCTCTATCGACAAAGATAATGGTGACGCGGTGCATCTTGCTGGGCTCATCGCCCTACGCGCCGGGCGTGCACAGCACGCCATCGATTTGATCACCATCGCGATCTACCGCGACAGCGGCAACGCCACGTACTTCGCCGATCTCGGTCTCGCCTTCCGGGCGATCGGCAACCTAGTCGCTGCTGGCTCGGCCTTCGAGAAAGCGCTCGAACTCGACCCTGCCTTGGATGACACCCGAGCCAATCTCGCCATCGTGTATCAGGATACTGGGCGCCAGCAGGATGCCGCTGGCTGTTGGCGCGAACTGATCGCTCGAGTTCCCGGCTCAGCCGAGTTCCACAACAATCTCGGCGCGGTGCTACACCGCCTTGGGCGCACCGAAGAGGCGATCGCCACTTTGGAGAAGGCGCTAGCAATCAATCCCGCCGCCGCTTTCGCGCTTTGCAACCTTGCACATGCGCAGCTCTTTGCCGAGCATAGTTCGGTGGAAAGCTTCTCGGAGAAGGCGAAGACCTACGGCCGCTGCCATGCTGACGCGCTGCTGCGCATCCGGCCCTTCGCCAATGATCGCAATCTGGATCGGCGCCTGCGCATTGGCTTCGTCTCGGCGGATTTTCGCGATCACCCGGTGGTGCGGTTCCTCGAACCCTTCCTGCACCACGCCGACCGTGAACGCTTCGATCTCGTTGCCTATAGCAATACCAGTTGCGAAGACGCGGTGACGGAGACGCTGAAGACGCGCTTCGATTCTTGGCGACTAATCGAGGTTCTTGACGACGAGGCCGTAGCGGACCTGATCGAGGCGGATCGGATCGACGTACTCGTAGACCTAGCAGGCCATAGTGGCGGCAACCGCTTGCTGGTCTTCGCGCGCAAGCCCGCGCCGGTTCAGGTGACCTGGATCGGACTGCCAGTCACCACGGGGCTGGCCGCCATAGACTACCGCCTCACTGACGCGGTCTACGACCCGATCGGGGAGACTGAGCACCTGCATTCCGAGATCCTCTGGCGGGTGTCTGGCACCGGCACCTGCTACCGGCCGTTCCTACCGGCGCCGGATGTCGCCGAGACAGCGCCCTTCACAAGAAACCGACACGTCACCTTCGGCTGCTTCAACCGCTTCGAGAAGATGACCGACGCCGCGCTCAAGGCCTGGGCCGCGATCCTAGCAGCGGTGCCCAACGCCCGGCTGAAGCTGATCGTAACCGATATCGACGATCCAAGGACGCGCGGGCCAGTGGAAGCACGTCTCGCGACCTGCGGCCTGCCCCTCAACCGCGTCGACTTCGCGCCCCGCAATGCTGCCAATCGCTATGCGATGCACGGCAGTGTCGACATCGCGCTGGATGCGTTCCCCTTCAACGGCAACGTCACGACATTCGACACTCTTTACATGGGCGTCCCTGTGGTGACACTCGCCGGCCCCCGGACAATCTCGCGGGTGGGCGCCGCCATCCTCGGGATCCTAGGGCTGCCGGATCTAATCGCCCACGATGTCGACAGCTATGTCGCCATCGCCTGCCGTCTCGCCGGCGATCCGGACGAACTTCTCAAATTGCGCAGCGGCCTGCGCGAGCGCTTGGTCGCCAGTCCCCACATGGATCACGCCGGCCATGCCAGGGAAGTTGGTCTGGCCCTCAGCGAGATGTGGCGGCTTTGGTGCGCCGAGACAGCGCCGGGGGCGGTGGCCGCTCCCCCTTTCGCACGATCCGAGCCCCATCCCGCACGGTGACCATGTGCGTCGGCCACTCCAGGCACGCCGCCTCGAATGCCGCGATCGCCACGGTCAGCGGGTAGATGGTGGCGAGGTGCAGCTCGATGTTGCCGCCGGTCTCGCGTCAGACCTCGACCGTGTAGGGGTCACCCGGCGGCACCGGCGGAATCTTCCTGGCGGGCGGCGGCAGCGTGATCGCGGCGAGGCAGAGGCGCTCGTATTTCCGCGCGGGCGACGCCTCGAACGGGCGCTGGTAGCGGCACGAGGCCGTCAGGTGCCGGAGCAGGTCGAGCGTCGAGATGTCGGCCCCGTAGCGACCGATCAGGCTGGCGACGGTGTACCGACCCGAGCGCTTGCAGGTGGCGCAGTCGACGTACACCCGACCGGGCACCGCATCCCCCAGGCGCCCCATTTTGGTGGCCCTCCGCTCGCGAACGAAGACGGAACAAGCCCGAGGCGGGGACGCGCTTCAACCGGCGGCAGTCGAGGCGAGCGAGATCCCGGTGGAGCGGTGTGGATGACGTCCGGAAAGCCGAGACCCGTCAGGCGCTTCGGCTGACCCGCGTGGCGAACTCCCAGACCGGCGGTCCCCAGGTCTGCCCGGGCTTCGTTCGGTAGCCGCTGAACCGGTCGAACACGATCCGGTCAGGCTCGACGCCGACGACCTTGCTGTCGTTGACCATCAGCGCGCCGGCATACTCCACGCGCAGGAAGCCGTGCTGCGGGTGAACCCCGAACAGCTGCGGCGCCGCCCAGCTGAGCCAGTGCGCCTCGGCTCAATGCCTACTATCAAGCCGGAACCCGATCGGTCTTGAATTTAAAAAAGCCAAAACTCAATAGACCAGGCTATACCCGACAGGCTCTTCTACAGTAATATTTAGATCGGCTCAAATTTCATCGAAGTTTCGCATCTTACGAGCAATAGCTAGAACGTCCGTGTAACCACAAGGAGGTCCCCGAACATTCTGCAACCAGGAAGGCATGTCTTGCACTGCCCTTGCACGGAATGGCCGAGGAACATAGCCAATATCCCATAAAGCATGTGTCTTTGCTAGATCTGCCAATGTATCGAAAAGTGCCCCAGACGACGCATTGACCTCAACGCAGAGTGTGTTGGGGCGTCAGTAATAAAGTCTTTGCAGTCATCAATGATTACATTTTCCAAATTCTCAGTGTCGATCTTGATAAATGCTGCCGGAGGCGTGAGTGTTTGCAGCACTGATGACAATCTTACAGATCTCACAAGAGTATTTTTGTCCCTCTAGCCAAAGCGCTACTGCCTGAGTCACTGTGTCCCAATCGTTGCTCGAAAGGTATAGGGCCAGTGATATGAGATACGGCTAGGCTATGGTGTGTAATATAGTCCCCCAAGCCGTTCAATTCGATGTTGAACGGCACGAGATCGCCGGCCAGGGTCGGATCGAAACACATAAACGAGCAGGACGCTTGCTCGGCTCGGCAATAGTTAGCAAATCTCAGGCTTACATCGCCGACAAATGCCCCGACGTCGAGAAATGTGAAGCCCGGACAGTTCCGGATCATGTGGTCGACGACTTTATAAAGCGCAAATCGCGCTCGATGCTCAGTCTTTATGCTGCTTCGACTAATGGGAGGCCGGGCATACCCGTTCCGATGAGCGTTTCTATAAAAATCTGCGGGAGACTTCCCTTCCGATCGGGCGGGACGCATATATTATAAAGATTGTCCCGCATCATCATGAAAAGGTGAATATCGCCGCAATCTACTAAATCAATTCCACCCTGATACTCGAATCTTCCGCTCTGGGTAGAAAATAGATTGGAGCTCACAACGCACCCTCAAGCGAAGATGTAGATAGCAGAGGCGCTGAATTCGGGCTGCAGCGGTCGGATGCCTCGGCGACATCAACCCCACGGGCGCCTCAAACACTTCGCCGACGTAGCGCTTTCGCTGAAGCATGTTCTCGTATGGTTAACAATTAGTTGGTCGCCAACCTTACGGAGAAGCGGCGGCACGGCGAGGCGTGCTCGGACAGGCGCTCGATCTGGTCGTGCCAGGAGGCGACGGCAGGCGGGAGGTCGGACATGCTGACGGGATACGGCCCAATGGTTGCCTAAGCCCAAATAGGTCGTGCGCCTCAGCTTCGGCCCGCACCCAGCGCAAGTGACTCAGACCTCAATGGTCAATCTGCTTTTTTCCAGCGGGCGTTCACGATAGCGCCGATGATGCCTGCGCCGCCCACAGCGGCCACAGCGGCCGCCGCCGTTTCGCGTCCAGCGGCGCCCAGGCAGACGGCGGCCCACAGAACGGCACCAAGCGCAGCGACGCTGCGCCAACACACAGAGAGCGTTGAAGGAATAGTCCAGCCACTGCTGGCGAGCATTTGATGCGATGAATGCAGCCTGATCGCGCTCAGCCATCCTGATCATGCGATCCGCAGCTCCAGGCACCACCGCATCGTATTCAGCAATTGTGTCCGGTGCCGGCACGGGGCCGACATGCTGCGTTGATGTGACTTGCATCTGCACGGCCGACGCGGACGCAGGCGCAAGCGGCAGGCTACCAATGCCACGTCGGACTACGTCTTCCCGATTTTCCGGGGGGCTACGCCATCCAGAGCGTCGGCAGCTTGCCTGATTATCTGTCGCTTGGCTTCATCTGGCGGTCCGCCCTGATCGGGCGGCAGATCAAGAACTCCGCCGCTCACCGGCAATCCGACGATTCGCGCGGGCGAGATGCTGGCCTACACTTGCCCACGCGTGCTCAACCGTCTCGCCCCGTCGCAGGCCACGCGTTTCGATCTGAGCGCCCGTGACGAGCAAGCCAGGCGCGCTCAGCCCTATTGCGAAGGCTCGCAGGAAGGTCCGGTCTTTCAAGCGCCGGAGCACGTCATCGTTCTCCATCATCGTCGAATCCGCCCATGCTGTGCGCGCACGATGCATCGAGGACCATCAACAACCGATGTAGTCACCTGATCCGTCAGTTCTATCGGCTGAGGCCAGCGGCCGCGACATTGCCCCGAGATATCCGACATGGCCAGCCCGCTCGGCCCCGCCCCGATCTGCTCACGGGGCGGAGGAGCGTCCGATCTCACTAATTTGTGATCCGAATTAATATGCAACGCGGATTGGCATCGAACTGACAATGCTTGTCTCGCATGCCTTGCTGCCCCTTAATAAACACAGTTCCGTATAGGCGGCGTTGCGCCTCCACAAATTGAGGTCGGACAATGATCAAAATATTGATTGCATTCATCGTTTTAGCAGCAACCGCCAGTGTTGGCGCTGCACAAGTAAATGAGAAGCGCGAGAAATGCCTGCATGAGGCCGAAGGGAAGAGGCTTTATACAAGAAATCCGGGCAAAGGATCTGCTGCTTCTAACCGATTTAACATGCCTGCGCGAGGCGTGTTTATGAAAGAGTGCATGTCGCGACGATAAATATGAGGGGCGGCACTTTGCACATCGAAAGCTAGGTGACGAGCAAAGGCTAAAATGTTGGCCCGGTGCATACAAGACCCGCCGCGGCGAACCGGGCGGGGGAGCGCCTGACTGGCCTCAGCCTCGCTCAGCCATCCTCCGCACGAGCTCCGAGAGCCTGCGTCGATCCTCAGGATCGCTGACAAGTTTGAAAGCGGCCAGCAGCTCCGCGCATTCAACGTCGCTCGCGAGCGAAGTAATCGAGTTGGTCGCGGTGGGTGCTCCCCCATCGACGGCGTTCGGTGGCCTGTAGAATGCGGACGGTGGCACCTGCACTGCCCCGGCGATCCGCTTCAGCAGCCGTTCCGTCTTCTCCTGCCGAAGCGTTGAGGCGTTGCGAGCCTCATCCCAATGGGATGCGTCAGAAGAAGGCTCGCTGAAGGGCGGTGCCTTGGATCCCATGTGCCTCCGGGTGGGCGCACGAGGCGCCTCTTGTCCACGTTCAGATCGGCTCGCATCCTATTGGATTGCGCGCAACGCGCAACGGTTGCGCTAGTGCAAAGCTTGCTCCTCTGGGTTGTGGCGTGCGACAGATCACATCGATGTAAGCCAGCAGCGAGGCAGGTACGGCGTGCCGAAGTCGCGGTCCCGTAGTGGTCAGACTTGTCCGAAGGCGTTCCAGTCAGCGCTCGATGCACTCGACGTAATTGGCCGGTGGGAATGGGACGCGGCAACGGACTGTGCGCGCTCGGATGCCTTCGTGGCGCTGCTGTTCGATGTCGACCCTGAGGAAGCGGATGTGGGCGTTCCGCTCACTCACTACGTTGATGCCATACACCCTGAGGATCGGGAGCGGGTTCTCGACCTGATCCGGCGTAGCGCCAGCGAAGGCAGCACCTTCCTGACCGAGTATCGGGTGATCTCGGTCGACGGTCAGACCCGCTGGGTTCTGGCTCGAGGGCGCTTCACCGCCGATCATCAGGGACGACCAGTCGGTGGCGGGGGGATCCTCGTGGACATCACGTCCATGCGGATGAGCGAAGGCACCTTCGGGGACTCCATGCTCTGCCCCGGCGAGACGCCACTCGACCGGGCTGCCGAGCACGCCATCGCCGCACAGGAAGCCATTGCGGAGCTGCGAGATCCGGCTTTGAAAGCGCAGGCCGACGCGCTCCTGATGTCGCTGGGCCGGAAGCTCGCGCAGCAAGAGGTGCAGGACCGGCACCGGCACATGAACTGAGCAGGGCGCTCTTGTTTGGTCACCGGGCGCTGGAGCAGCGCCTGATCTCACCAGCGAGTGAGCCGAGCCGATACGCAACTTGGCTCGGCAGCAGGATGGCCGGCGGCGGTTACCAAGCCATCTCCACTGACGTCCGTACCGATAATCGGTACAGTGGTGGGCGATGTACAAGCTCCCGCCAGGAAGCCTCTATCGGCTCCGCACGCTCGCCGAGACCGGTGCCCGCTTCTATCAGGTGAGCGGCTACATGCGGCGCATGGAGGTGCTCGGCCTCGTCGTCGCCACCGGGCGGACGGATCCGGACACGAAGAACGTCGAGTACCGCATCACCGATGCCGGCCGAGCTGAACTCGAGGAGCGGCACGGTCTGACCGTGCCCAGGTCGCTCGACGACGAGTCATGATGCGACTTGAGCCCGATCGCCTGTGGCGAAGCCGTCGAACGGGATCAACGCCATGAACAACAAAGACCCGCGCCGGAGATCCGGGCGGGCCGCGGGCAGATCTTCGGGATAATGCCCAAACACAGATGTGGTCGCGCGAGCCGCTCAGCCGCCACCGCCGTTGCCTGTGCCACCGCCGCTGCCGCCTATCGACCGTGATCCACGGGAAGGCTGACCGGCATTGCCGCCTGCGGCGGAGCTCGACGAGCCGCGGCCACCGGTGTTGTTAATCATGGGGACGCCGGTCCGCTTGGCCGACTTCATATGGCGCGATCGCGCGTCGGCGGGCGTGGTCGCCTGCGCCATAACGAAGGATGACAGAGCTACGGCGCATGCGCCAAGCAGGAGCTTCTTCACGGCAGTTCTCCGATGTACTTGTTGCCGGACAACCCATGGCGGAAGCAATTTATCCGCATCGCCACACCGATCGTCCGGTCTCCGCACACCGTCATCCCCGTGGGTTCGTCGCTGGTCGCGAGTACGCTCACGAAAAAGCCCCGCGCGGCGGTGCCGGCAGGGCTGAGTGAATCCCTGAGAGGAATGCTAGGCCGCTGCGAGCCGCGGGCCATCGACACGAAAAAACCGCCGCGGCCGGAGCCGGGCGGTTCGAGCTCGTTCGAGCTTCAAGGGCGCTGCGACAGCCACTCCCGCAGCTTCGTCCAACGAGGCTTCATCGTGCCACCGCGGACCGCGATGGCAACTGCCTTCCGTTGCCCGAGGAGCACCACTAGGCGCTTGCCGCGCGTCACGCCTGTGTAGAGGAGGTTGCGCGCTAGCATCGTCCAGTGCTGCATGGCCAGCGGGATCACTACCGCGGGGTATTCCGAGCCCTGGGACTTGTGGATGGTCGTGGCGTAGGCCGGCACCAGCGTGTCGAGTTCGCCATAAGGGTAGATCACCTCCCGCCCCTCGAACTCGACGATCACCGCGCCCTCGTCGTCATCGATGCGAGCCACGGTGCCCAGGTCGCCGTTGAACACCTCCCGGTCGTAGTCGTTCTGGCTCTCCATGACTCGATCGCCGGGCGAGAAGCGCCAGCCGAACCGCTCCACCGAGATCGGCGGGTTCGGGTTTAGGACCGCCTGAAGTTCGTGGTTGAGGTTGCGCGCGCCCAGCACGCCGCGCTGCATCGGGGTGAGCACCTGTACGTCCCGGACCGGATCGAGGCCGTACCGAGCGGGAATCCGACGCGTCACCACCTCGATCAGCGCCTGCACGGCCGGCTCGGGTTCGTCGATCTCGATCCAGTGGAAGTCACTCTCAGTGCCGCGCGGTGCCGCCTCGGGCATCTTACCCGCGTTTATCCGGTGAGCGTTGACCACGATCCGGCTCTCGGCCGCCTGCCGAAAGACCTCTGTGAGCCGCGCCACCGGCACAGCGCCGGAGCCGATCACGTCGGCCAGCACCTGACCGGGCCCGACCGAGGGCAGCTGATCGACATCGCCAACGAGGAGCAACGCCGCTTGGTCCGGCACCGCCTTCGTCAGCGCGTTCATCAGCGGCACGTCGACCATCGAGGTCTCGTCGATGACGAGCAGATCGCAGGGGAGGGGGTTATCCTCGTTGCGCGAGAAACCGCCGTGCTTG
Source organism: Methylobacterium sp. NMS14P (assembly GCF_028583545.1). Lineage (NCBI taxonomy): Bacteria > Pseudomonadati > Pseudomonadota > Alphaproteobacteria > Hyphomicrobiales > Methylobacteriaceae > Methylobacterium > Methylobacterium sp. NMS14P. The sequence continues at coordinate 1,418,215 of NZ_CP087106.1, forward strand.
GGGTCAATCTCGAGAAGGCGATGCAGGGTCTTGGCCTCCAGCCCGGTCTGCTCGCTCATCCGCTTGGCGGCCCGGCCAGTGGGCGCTGCGAGCAGAACCCGCACACCCTTGGCGCGCAGGATACGCAGGATCGTGTCGAGGGTTGAGGTCTTGCCCACGCCTGGGCCACCAGTGACCACCGCGAGCTTCGTACCGAGCACGAGGCGCACGGCGGCCTCCTGCGAGGGCGAGAGCGTCTTGCCCGTCTTTTCCGCCACCCAAGGCAGCGCCCGGGTGAGGTCGATCTCCGGCCAAGGCGGGGTTCCCTGCGCGCGGCGCCTGAGCCGCTCGGCGATGGCGCGCTCGGCGGCGTGCAGGCCGGCGAGGAAGATGCAGGCCTTGTCGCCGACGATGTCCTGGACGACCTCGCCGGTCTCCAGCACATCGAGGAGTGCCGAGCGGATCAGCGGCGCTTCTACACCGAGGAGCTCGACCGCGAGCGCTACGAGCTCAGCCACCGGCAGGGCGCAGTGGCCCGCATCCGTGGCAGTCTGCAGGGCGAACGAGATCCCGGCCCGCAGGCGTTGCGGCGCCTCTATAGTCAGGCCGAGCTTCATCGCGATGGCGTCAGCGGTCTTGAAGCCGATGCCCCGGATGTCCCTGGCAAGACGGTAGGGATCCTCGGTCATGACCGCGATCGCCTCGTGGCCGTAGGTCTTGAAGATGCGCACCGCCCGGGCCGTCCCGACGCCGTGGGCGTGCAGGAACAGCATGATCTCGCGCACGGCCTTCTGCTGAGCCCATCCGGCGACGATGCGGGCGGCGCGCTTGGGTCCAATGCCCTCTACCTCAGTGAGGCGGCCCGGCTCAGCCTCAATGATCTCGAAGGTGCCTTCCCCAAAGGCAGCGACGATGCGCTTGGCCATAGCGGGGCCGATGCCGCGCATGTGGCCGGAAGCGAGGTACTTCTCGATTCCCTCCGTTCCGGTAGGCGGCGTGACCTTGAGGGTATCAGCCTTGAACTGCAGGCCGTGCTGGCGGTCCGTGTGCCAGATGCCGGTCGCGGTGATCCACTCGCCAGCGCTGATCGCGGGTGCGTGGCCTATCACAGGCACGAGGTCGCGCTTGCCGCGCGCCTGGACCTTGATCACACAGAAGCCGGTCTCCGGACTGTGGAAGGTGACGCGCTCAATCGTGCCAGCGAGCGCCTCGACAGGCTGACCGCGTTCGATTTGCTGCGGTCGCCCCCGCTCGGTCATGGAATGCGTCCAGAGAGATCGCCAACTACTGGAGGCATCCTCCCTATCACACAGGTTGCAAGCCGCTGCAGCACCGACCGAGAAGCTCGCGCGTGCTCCCAAACCGAAGGAGGCCGCCGATGCTGAGTGAGCAGCGACGGAGGTCAGGCGCCCTGGTCTATGCCGGGGCGCCTTTCATCGTTCGAGCGCCATAGGCATCCGCCGTGATGCGCGCCGATTCGGCGGGATGAGGTTGGTACATCGCGCCACCCGGAAGAAACTGCGCGAATGTGCGGAGCAGAGTTGACCGCAGATCACCCGCGAGCGCAGTCAGCGGCGCCCGTAGACCAGGCTCAAGGCACCAATCCTGACAGTCCGCGTGCCGCCAAGATTGTCGCCAGCACCGTGAAGCCCAGGAGCGAACCCGTGCTGCCGATCCGCGCAACGAGCCGGTCGCTCACCGACCCGCGCCCTTCTTGGCGAACTCCCATATCGAAATAACCCCCGAGACCGAGTTTTGCCCGTCAGTCGTCGCGCTGAGGCAGCCGTTCTTCGAGGTGAGTTGCCGCATCCGCATACAGTTCGAAGCGCCGAAGCAGGACAGCACGTTTTTCCGGCTTGCGGGTATCGTCCATCTTCGCCTTTGCTTTGTCGGCACGCTCGCGCATCTTCTTCGCGAGCTTCTGGAACGCCTCGTCGATCTTGGCGCTGACTTTTTCGGCCTCAGCCTTCGCCGCATCCTTGTGGTCCCGCAGGGAGCCGGGGAAGGTGCTCTTTTTGTCCTTGGCCATCGTGCCGCTCTCTGTCGATCCGCTGGCCGCCTATTAAGCTCCCTGCCGCGACAATGCGATTACGTCCGTCCAGCACTCCCCGACGGGGGTGGCACGGTCGCCTTGTCCTGCCTGAGAGTCCGTCCGAGAAGTCAGGCTGAGCGGGCCAGTCGCCTGACGAGGATCATGACGGCTGCTGCGTAGAGGAATGCTCTGGCCGAGGCGATAGTCGCCTCTGGGTCCTTCCAGAGGCGGCGATTGCGGCTGATCCAGGCGAAGAACCGTTCGACCACCCAGCGGCGTGGATGCACGGCAAAGCCGACTTGATGGGGCGGCTTGCGCACGATCTCGACCGTGATGATCGTGGCGGTCGCCGGTCTGTTGCCGGCATAGCCTGCATCGGCGAAGGCTTTGGCGATGAACGGGAAGGTCCGACGCGACAGGCGCAGCACCGGCACGGCTCCGTCGCGGTCCTGTACGTCGGCAGGCTGAGGATCGAGGACGAGCGCGCGCCCGTCCATGTCGACCAGCGCTTGGCGCTTGCGCCCCTTGACCCTCTTGCCGGCATCGTAGCCGCGCGGGCCGCCGCTCTCCGTCGTCTTGATGCTTTGGCTGTCGAGGACCGCGGCAGATGGTGAGGCTTCCCGTCCGACTCGCTCGCGATCGGCCATGACCAGGTGGTGGTTGATCCGGCCAAACAGCCCTGTGTCGCGCCAGCGGCTGAAGTAGCCGAACGTGGTCGAGCGCGGCGGTAGATCCTTGGGTATCAACCGCCAGGAGATCCCACCCCTCAGAACGTAGAAGATGGCGTTCAGGACCTCCCGTGTCGTCCAGAGCGGAGGCCGGCCACAGGGCGCTGGCCTCGGCATCAGTGGCTCGATCACCGCCCACTCGGCGTCGGTAAGGTCGGTTTCATAGCGAAGGCCCACGCGGCTATGCTGCCGCCGGGTGGTCGGGGTCCACATGGCGCTTCCAGGTCAGGCTTCAGCACCCTCCTGGAATCATCGCCATCCCGGCCACTCAACCCCGCCTCAGACCCTTACCGGACGGGCTCTGAGAAGCTCCAACTCCTCGGCACTGTGGTCCTCGATCCCGATCAAGCGCTCGTCCGTGTCCGCCACGGCGCGGATGAGTTCATCGAGCTTGATCTGAATGGCCGCGGTGTCTCGTGCACCGGCCACGAGGATGACGCCTGCCAGGAGCATGGCGGCAATGGACAGGAACAGGTTGAAGACCAATGCCCAGTGGTCGTTGAAGCTGAGGAGTGCGCCGGATCCGAGGCCGGCCGCGACCGTGAAGCAGGTCGCCAGGAAGCCCACCGGTTTCGAGAGCCACACCGCGAGGCTGATGATGGGTCGGTCGAGCATCGAGTACCAAGCCTTGCCCATAAGCAGCCCGACAAAGCTGTGCGGCTACCTTGCCGGAAGTGGCGCGAGGTCAACGATAGTTCCGGCAATGACGAGGATGTGAGCAGGCTAAAGTTCTGCCCGGCCGTCCGATTTTCGCCGGCTCGTAGAAGAGAGGGAGGCGTGCGGCCGGATGCTGTTAAGATGTGCTCTCAGGCCGCCAGCCGGTATGGCATCGCGCCCATCGCCAGCCGAGAGTTACGGTAGCGCTGATCCAGCGTGACCTCACGTCCGACCCAAGGCGGTAACACCACTGCCTCGTCCTCGCGTGCCATCTCGATCTCGGCCAGGATCAGCCCATCGAGGACGCCGCCGAACACATCCACGTCCCAGGTCGCTCCGGCGTGCTCGACGCAGTAGCGCATTTTCTGGACGCGAGCCTCCACCGGCGGAGCGGCGATTTCGGCGGCCTGTTCGGGGGCAAGCTCAACCTCGGGGGGCTGCTCGGCGGCGGGTCGTCGAACGAGGCCGGCGCCCCGCTGCCGGGCGCGCAGGGCCCGTCCCCGCCGACCGCGGGCATGTTCGGCAACCTGTTCAACACGGACAAGATCGCGTCGGCCCTTGGCCTGGGCGCCGAGACGGGCCTCGGAAGCGCGGTCAGCGGCTGGCTGAAGGAATCGCGGCAGGGCGGCGGGATCCTGACCTCGCCGCTGGGCCAGGGCTTGACCTCGATCGCGGCCGGCGGTGCCGTTGGCTACTCGTCTCAGAGCCCGCTCCTGGGTGGCGTCAGCGGCCTACTGGCGGGTGCCATGACCGGCAATCCCCTCCTGGCCGCGGCGGGCCGGCATTGCCGGCATCGCGGGCGGCGCCTGCGGCCACAAACCCACTCGGAAGAAGGATCGCGATCATGAGCGCCGTAAACGTCATCTGCGGTTCGCGTAGGGCCTGCGTCCTCACCGACGCCAGCCTCTACGACGCGACCGGGACGATCGTCGGCTTCGAGCTGAAGGCCTACGCCGTCGAGAGCTGGACCGGTGTCGTCACTGGCCGCGGGAACTGGTGGGGGCCGACCTTTGTGCTGGCTCTCGCCGAGACCTTCGCCAGCTTCGACGAGTTCCTGACGCGCAGCGCGGCGGCGATCGAACGTGGGCACCGCGAGGCGATCGAGGCGGGCGAACTCGCCGGACAGACGCTGATCGAGGTGCACGCGGTCGGGTGGAGCAAGCGCCGCGACCGCCCCGAGGCCTACGTGCTGCGCTCGCCCTCGGCCTTTCTCGACGCGGACGAGCCGCCCTACGTCTGGCGCAGCCTGGAGGACGAGGACGGTATCTTCCATCACGCGCACCTGAATGCCGGCGAGCTGTGGCAGATGCACCGCCAGGGCGCCGAGGAGGGCGTCGACTGGACCGCCGATACCTTCGACCCGGTGCGGCACGGCATTCCGCTGATGGAGGCGCAGCGCCGGCAGGCCGCCGATGCGATGGCTGGCCCCGGCGTGGCCGGCAAGCACGTGATCGGCGGAGCGCTGTGGCTCACCGTGATCGATCGCGAGGGCGTCCGGCAGGGTGTCATCCACGAATGGCCGGACCGTGGGGGCGATCCGATCCAGCCCGCGCCGCTCGAGGAAGCGTGCTTGCCGAAGGTGGCTCCCTCCGGGTTCGGCGCGGCCTGGCCGTTCGAGCGCTTCGACCGCGCCGTGCGGACCGGCGTGATCGACTTCGCGACCTTCGACTTCGATCCCGCCGCCCTCGCCCGCCTGGAGGCCACCGCGCCGACCGGGGCCGGCCTGTCCCGTCAGCAGCGCCGCGCCGCCAAGGCGCTGGCGAGGAAGGGAGGGCTTGCTCGTGTCTGACGGGCCGACGATTCAGCTTCGCTTCGCAGATGATGCAGAGCGGCAGCGCTACTGGAGCCTGCAGGAGCAGCCCGGGCTCCACGACGTGGTAAGCATGGGTGCCAATCTGGCGCGCGACTTCCTGGTGCCGAGGATCCAGGATGGCCGCGCCACCTACCGCGGCGGCGAGCTCGACCGGCAGATTGCCGGATTTCTCAAGGCCGGCAATCGCGATCTGGCCAAGCAGCTCGGGCGCAAACTCACCGAGGATGAGCGCTTCATGCTCCGCAAGGGGTACGAGGCGATCGCGCTCGCGGCCAAGGAGGAGCACCTGCGGACGCTCGCAGGCGTCGAGAAACTGGGCGAGGCACTCGCGCTGACGCACGCCGGCCTCGTGGCGTGTAGCGAAGGCCTGCGACTGCTCGGCGAGGTGAAGCCGCCCGCCGCCCCGGCCCACTTGCTGAGCGTGCCGCCCGCGCGCCGCCCGCTGCGCCCCGAGGACTTCGGGTGCCTTCCTCCGACGCCACGTTCCCCGTGAGCGTCGCCCGCCAGAGGATCGCCGCGGCCCTGTCGGTGTAGAACTGCCAGCGCGTCGCGGCGGAGGCGGCCGCTCGGATCATCGCCGACGTGAGCGCGCGCAACCATCAGCAGCCATCGGCGGTTCTGGTCGACGGCCGGCCCGGGGCGCCCCTGTCCAGCGTGAGGCTGGACGGCGGCCGCATCGAGGTCCGCTACGCGCTGATCGCCGACGTCCTGGCGTGGATCAACCAGCAGCTCGTCACGCACTCGCCGGTGCGGTCGGGCGCCTATGCCAGCGCCCACTCGTGGTTCGCTGACGGCCAGCCGTTCGACCTCGCGCACCCGCCCGAGGCCAAGGTCTACACCGTCCTGAACCCGCTCCCCTATGCCCGGAAGATCGAACAGGGCGACATGAAGATGACCGCCCCGGGCACGTCGGGGGTCTACGAGGTGGTCGCCGCCCTGGCGCAGCGGCGCTTCAACAACCTCGTGACGGTCGAGTTCGCCTACCGCTCACCAATCCTGGATTACGTGCCCGGCGGCACCAACCGAGCGGAGCGGGCCGCCCTCAGGCAGCAGCCCGCGCGGCTTTCCGCGATGCGCCTGGAGCGCGCAACGCGGGTACCGGCCCTCAACATCGCGCTGCGCTGAGTTCCGGAGGCCTACCGTTGAGGGCACCTGCTGAATTGAGCCTGCAGATCTTCCAGCGAAACGATGTAGGACCGTAGCGCATTGGCAAGGCGGTCACGGGCCACGTCAACGCGCTCGGCGGCCTCTCGGATAGGTGTGGGCGTTGCACGGGCCGACGCACCGACTTGCTGCGCGAGGAGCGCTTCGAGCGCCGAGTCGTGGTCGGCTATCGCCTTCCCGCCTTGCCAGCGAGCCGCTTGCACGTGGCGGCGTCGATCTCGGCGGCGCATGGGGCTGAAAGAACGATCAGGGCGAGAAGAGCGGCTACGGCTGTGCGCATGGTGGCGGAATGGCTCGTTGCAAAGGGGTACCGAGTGCTACCGGAGCGGTGTTTCGTAGCCTGCACCTAACGCAAAACGCGTTGCGTAAGGTTGCAGGCGGGCCGCCTTACGCAAGCTGAGTCGCCCATAGCCGGCCTTACACAAAACGCGTCGCGTTAAGCAGAATCGGTTTTGCCTAACGCAAGAGGCATCACCTCTCTTCCTTCTGTGATGTTGATGAGTTCCGGCAGCGCGAAGACGCTCGGCGTCCTGCCAGCGCCCTTCCGGACCCGCCGGATCAAACCCTCTTTGTGAAGCTGTGTGATGATGCCGTTGGCCGTCACACGGTTTTCAATACCCGTATGTGTGGCGAAGTCAGTCGTATTGATAATTGGCCTCATGAAGAAGGCATCCAAGGCCGGAACGGCAAATTGCGAGCGCGTAGCCTCAATGAAATTCTGCTTTTTTCCTTCATAAAAGGCCAATATGTTCCTCACTTTCTCCAGATTTATATCTGCCTGGTTGACAATTGCTCCCAAGAAAAACTCGATCCAGGACTGCCGATCACCATTATCGGTTTTATTCAGGAGCGAGTCGTAATACTCTGACCTGTGACTTTCGAGGAACTCGGACAGGTAGAACATGGGCCGGGATAGCGCCTGCCTCTGGAATAGAAGCAGAGGTATGATCATGCGACCGATCCGGCCATTCCCATCTTTGAAGGGATGAAGAATTTCGAACTGAGCGTGAGCAACAGCAACCTGTATGATCGGATCTTCATCCTCCGAGGCGAGGTACGAGGCCCAGTCGTCGAGCGCCTGTGGGAGCACTATCGGACTCGGCGGAATGAAGCGCGCTTGCTCGATCTTACAGTTGGGACGCCCGATCCAATTCTGATCGTTTCTGAAGCTTCCGGGTGCCTTGTCGTGCCCTCGGACCCCATTGAGCAGATGCTGGTGGACACCCTTGATCAGGGATAGGGAGAGCGGTCGATGCTGGAGTGCTTGCTCGGCATCCCGCATCGCGTTCCGATGATTCGAAATCTCTTCGAGATCGGCATGCCGATTGGCTGCCTGCTCGATGCCTGCATCTTGCTGCAGCACCTCTTCGAGAGTGGCGACGGTGCCCTCGATGCGAGAGGACAGCACGGCCTCATTCGCTGTCACCGGCGATAGTAAGACCGCAGGATTGAGCAGCGCCTGCAACATCCCGTCGTAGCGCGCCAACGCGGCGTTGGCCCGTCCCGCCAGGGGAGCAGCCGTCGCCAATCAAGATCGGCAACAGGAAGGATCGGCGGAACGCAGGGTTCGCGTGCCATCAGACGGAACTCTCGATCTTCTTCATCCGCACGCCCGGCCCCTCGCCGTCCTCCTGGATGAAGATTATGCCGGCGACGAGCGGCGGTGTTCCACGGAACACCCGCAGCCTCGCGCTCGGCCTCGAGCCGCGGCAACAGCTTGCCGCCGAAGCATCTACCCTAGAACGGCTTAATGCCGACCGCCTCCTACCTCACGCGCCGGGCGCTCGCCGCCGAGCTCATGATCAGCGAGAGCGCCGTGGACGATTACGTCCGCCGGGGCCTCCTGCCGCCGCCGATAAGCATCTCGCCCAGCTGCGTGCGCTGGCGCTGGGCGACCGTGGATGAGATCCTTCGGGCTTCTGAGAGCCCGAGACGGTCGGTCGAGGACCTGAGCCTCGAGGAGCGTGCAGCCCGGTCGATCGAGGCATCCGGGCAGCCCACGCTTCAGGATCGAGCCGCGGCCGAACGCTACGCTCGTGCCGTCGCCGCTTCGCAGCAGGGGGCGGAGGGAGGAACCTCCGAGGAGAGGGCCGCTCGGGCAATCGCTTCTTCGCGGCAACGCTCGAATAGAGGCAAAACAATCGACCCCGGGGCCGCCCGAGCGATCGCAGCCTCGAAGGAGCGGTCACGCCCGGCAAAGAAGCCCAAGACCTCCTAAACGCGGTCAATTTCGGGGCGCTCGAGAGACTGCGGCGCTACGCTTTGTGTGGCCGCCCGCCTGGCCCCTCCCCACTCTCGTTGATGAAGATGACGCCAGCGGGCTCTAGGACGCCGTGCGAAGTGGTGGGCCCGGCAGGACTCGAACCTGCAACCAGACCGTTATGAGCGGTCGGCTCTAACCATTGAGCTACAGGCCCTCGAATCCGCATAGCCGTTGCTGCCCTGCAGACACAATCTGCCAACAGGGCAGCATGGGGTAGTGGGCCTACTCGGCGGCCTCAGCCCTCTCGCTGTCTTTCTGTTCGCCCTCAGCCTGATCGTCCTCAACGGCGCCTTCGCCCGCTGCGCTCGTCGCCGGAGCACCGGCCCGGTACTTATCGCCGTCCCGCTCCAACTCCCCGCTGTTGGCCATCACGCTGAGGTACGTGTTCAGGGTGTTGGCCGCCACGTCTGTCAGGCGTTCGCTTATCTCGGCATGCGTCAAACCCTCAGATCCAGCTTCCTCAAGAAGCGCCTTCAGCCGCCCCTTGGCCGAGTTGGCGCGCGGTCCCCGGGGGCCACGGATACCACGAGGCCGATCCTCGCCAGCCGGAGCGTGACGGCGTGTCGGCAGATCGTCTGCAGGCTCGTCCAGCGGCGTGCCCTCCACGATCGATGCGAGCGACCGCTCGGCAAGGCGGAGTTTCGTCAGCTCGGCGCCGACCCGTTCAAAATCAGCCTCAAGGGTCGCGCGCTGCTGCCTCACGTTGGCAAGCGCCTTCGCGAGAGTGTCGTCATTTGCCATCGGTGTATCAGCTTCTCTGTTCTCGGAGCCTTCGGGCACGGTCGTAAATCGTATCATTGCGCCGTCTCAGGATCCTCGCGGTGCCGCACGAAACTCTGGACGATCGGCCGTCCATGACAGTGTCGCGTGCAGCCTACCACGCGCGCAGCAGGTGCCCGCCGGCCAGCACGATGACGACGAGGGTCACGACCGAGATAGCGATCTTCTGCGTCAAATTGGACAGACGGTTGCGACTACGCCGACGGTCTCGGGGCCTGAAAGCCACGACCTTCGGATCCGACAGGTTCTGGGTCAGACTGTTGGGCAGCTTGGGCTTCGTGCGCCTCACTTCAGATAGCCCTTCGCCTTCAGGTGCTCGGTTTTGGAAAACGGCATCTGGACACGCGCATCAATCGCGAGCCCAGACACTCGGCGAATTCCCCGCTGGATAGCTATCGCCATCCCATCAGAGAAGAAGCTGGCAGCTTGGGACACGATCAGCTTCAGAAAAGCGCAACGAGCGCGACACCAGCTACCATCAGCAGGCCGCCCAGGATCCGCCAGAGGCTAGCCGGATGCACCTCGAAGCCGACCAAGCCAAAATGGTCGAGCAGGATGGAAGTAACGACGCCCGCCGTCACCAGCAGCCCGAGAAACGCCCCGGCCCCAACTTGGCGGGCAATCAGCAGCTGCGCGATCACGACTCCGCCACCCATGAAGCCGCCGCCCCATGCCCACCACGGCACCTGCGAAAGCTCCTGCGTCGTCGGCCATGCCAAACGACGGGATATGAGACCGATGATCAGGACGGTCAGGGCAGTACCGATCCCAACGACCAGACCAGCCACGAGCGGCTGAGAGAAGCCCCTGGCGAGGGTACTGTTCTGGCCTGGCTGGATGGCGTTGGCGATCCCGGCCAGTAGGACGGCGCCGTACAGGTACCACATGGTCGAGATCCAATCGGAGGATCCCACTGGGTAGAGCAATTGGGTCCTCTTCCGCGAGCCCTGTCAAAAGGCGTTGGAACGGGACCCCGGATCGGCGTGCAATCGGGACCCCTTCGCAAGCTGGGTGCGGTGCGGCTGAGCTGATCCGACGTCCAGCTTTCGCGGCGTAGGCGCTGGCCTCAGACGCGGTTCTTGAAGCGCCAGCTCTCATTGCCGGTCTCGACAATCTCACAGTGATGGGTGAGCCGATCGAGCAGCGCCGTGGTCATCTTGGCGTCGCTGGCGAACACGCTCGGCCACTCGCCGAAGGCAAGATTGGTGGTCACCACGATCGAGGTGGTCTCGTAGAGCTTGCTGATCAGATGGAACAGCAACTGGCCGCCTGACTGCGCAAACGGCAGGTAGCCGAGTTCGTCCAGCACCACGAAGTCGAGCCGCATGAGATGGTCGGCGATGCGGCCCTGCCGACCGGCACGCGCCTCGGCTTCGAGCCGGTTGACGAGGTCGACCACGTTGTAGAACCGGCCTCGCTTCCCGTCCCGGATACACGCTCGCACGATGGCGATGGCCAGGTGCGTCTTGCCGGTGCCGGTGCCGCCGACCAGCACGACGTTGCGCTGATGGGCCAGGAACTCGCCGCCAGCGAGATCGCGCACCAGCCCCTCGTTGACCGGCGTGTCGGCGAAGGCGAACTCGGCGATGTCCTTGGCCAGGGGCAGCTTGGCGATCGTCATCTGGTAGCGGATCGAGCGCGCCTGCTTCTCGCTGATCTCGGCTTGGAGCAGGTCGCCGACGACCTGCTGCGGCTCGTGGGTGCGCTTGAGCGCGACCTTGATGATCTCGTCGTAGGCCGCCTTCATCCCGAACAGCTTCAGCTCGCCCATGGTGGCGAGGATGTCCTGACGTTCCATCATGGGGCTCTCCTCAGGCTGTCGTAGCGGGCACAGTCGGCGACCGGCTCATGGCGCAGCCGCAGGCTCTCGGGCGTCAGGATGGTGACCGGGGCGGTGGGCTCGCGCTGGCGTGCCAGGATGTTGAGGACGACGTCGGCCGAGTGCACGCCCTCACGCAGCGCCTCGGCGCAGGCCGCCTCGACTGCGCTCAGCCCGTCGCGCAGCACGGCGGTGAGGATCTCGACCATCTGCCGGTCGCCGTCGGCGGAGCCGGCGAGCTTGCGTCGGATCCGGTCGAGGGCCGCAGGCAACACCCAGTCCTTGAACGGCGCGCCGTTCCTGAGCGCACCGGGCTTGCGGGCGAGCACGGGGACGTAGTGCCAGGGGTCGAACATCGTCTGGTTGCGACCGAAGCCGCGGGCATGCTCGCCGACGATGCGCCCGTCCTGACGGATCTCTACGCGCTCGGCATAGGCGCGCACCTCGACCGGCCGCCCGAGGGCGGAGGCCGTGACCGAGTACCGGTTGTTGTCGAAGCGAACCAAGCAGGTCGAGGACACGGCCGCCGGCACGGCGTGGAAGCCGTCGAAGCGGCCAGCGTAGGGGACCAAGGCTGCCCGCTCGGCCTCGAAGGCCTGCCACACGGTCCGGTCGGGCTGCTCGGGATGCGGGTGAGCCTTGGCGTAGGCGATCACCCCGTCGAGCAGCAGGGCGTTCAACTCGTCGTAGCTCCTCACCCGGATGCGCGGCGTGAACAGACGCTCGCGCACCAGCCCGACCTGGTTCTCGACCTGCCCCTTCTCCCAGCCCGAGGCCGGTGTGCAGGCCACCGGCTCGACGAGGTAGTGCGAGCACATCTGCAGGAAGCGACGGTTGTAGGCGCGCTCACGTCCGACGAAGATCGCGTCCACGGCGGTCTTCATGTTGTCGTAGATCCCGCGCTGGCAGGTGCCGCGGTAGAAGGCGAACGCCCGGTCGTGGGCGTCGAACACCATCTCCTGGCTCTCGCGCGGATAGGCCCGCACGAACGGCATGCGAGAGTGGCACAGCCGGACGTGGGCGACCTTGATCTCTGTGGTTGTGCCGCCGATCAGCACCGTCTCGTGGCTCCAGTCGAACTGGTAAGCCTCGCCCGGCGCGAAGGAGAGCGGCACGAACGCCTGAGTCGAGACGGCGGTGCGCTCGCGCTTCCAGCCCTTGGCATAGCGGCGCACCGCGTCGTAGCCGCCCTCGTAGCCGAGCCCACGCAGAGCCTCGTAGACGCGCATCAGCGTCAGTCGCTCGCGCCGCGCCTTGCTGGCGTTCGCCAGGAGCATCCGATCGAGCTCGTCCCGCCACGATCCGAGCTTCGGGGCAGGTTGGATGGCGCGGGTGTATTGGAACGCCGTCGCCTCGGAGCGGATGACCTTGCGCACGACCTTACGCGAGACCCTCAGCTCCCGGCAGATCTGCTTGATCGGCTTCTGCTGCACGAAGTAAGCGCGGCGGATCTTTGCGACCGTCTCCACGACCAACATCCCGCGCAAGCCTCCCGTTCGAGCCGGAAGGCAGTGTGGATGACTTGTCCTGGGGGTCCCGTTTGGACGCCGATCACCCCGAAAACGGGGTCCTTATTCCACGCCTAATCACAACCGACGGTGCCGAGCCGGGTAAGTTCCGCTGGTATCCTCGCGTCCCCGGCGCGATCCGGCTCACGGATGGGACGGCCCATCAGATCGAGCACTACCGGCATCCCGATCCCGTCGTCGAGGCTTTGCGGTGGCAGGTTTGTGAGGGCCAGCTGATCCAGGCGATCGGCCGTCTTCGCCCGCTGCGCCGTAAGGCCGACGAGCCGTTCTTCCTCGATATCGTCTCAGACGTGCCCTTGCCGATCACGGTCGACCGGGTTGAGGTATGGGATCGGTCCCGGCTGGGTTCGTGGGCCGATATGGCGGCCGAGGGCGTCATCTTCACCGCCGCCGCCAATATCCAGGCCGCGTTCCCGGATCTCGCTTCGAGCCCGAAAGCGGCTCAGAACATGTCTGAAGCCGTGAGGCTCACCCTTAGGTCTAGGGCGTCTCTGCAAAGGGTTCACAGGCCGCGGGATCGGCCCCATGTGGGCCTGATGCGACGCTTTGAACTGACTGACGCGCAGTGGGAGCAGATCGCCCCGCTGCTGCCTCCGCAGAAGCCGCGCACGGGCCGGCCTGCCGAGGATCACCGCCAAGTGCTCAACGGTATGCTCTGGATCCTGCGTACCGGTGCGCCCTGGGAGGACCTGCCGACCCGCTACGGGGCGGTCGGAACCGTGTCGAGCCGGTTCTACCGCTGGCGCAAGGCCGGCGTGTTCGACCGGGTGCTGCAGCGCCTGCAGGCGCAGGCGGACGCCCGCGGCGACCTCGACTGGGATCTGCACTTCGTGGACGCCACGGTGGTGCGCGCCCACCAGCACGCCGCCGGGGCACGCCGGTCCGGCGCCATCGGGGGGTGAGGGCACGGTCGAGGGCGTGGGCGAGGCGCTGGGGCGCAGCCAGGGCGGCTTCTCGACCAAGCTTCATCTGCGTGCCGAGGGCGGCGGCAAGCCGATCGCGGCGGTGCTGACGGCCGGCGAAAGGCATGAGCAGTTCGCACTGGACGCCTTGATGGACAAGGGCGCGGTGCCGCGCTCAGGGCGAGGCCGCCCGCGCCTGCGGCCCCGTAGGACGGCAGGGGACCGGGGTTACTCCAGTCCGCCGGCGCGTTGTCGCCTCAGGCAGCGTCGGATCGAGCCGGTCATCCCGACCCGCAAGGACCAGCCGCGTCAGCCCGACTTTGACAAGGCCGCGTACCGCGAGCGCAACAAGGTCGAGCGGCTGATCAACCGTCTCAAGCAGTATCGCCGCATCGCCACCCGCTACGAGAAGCGGGCTGCCAACTACCTCGCCATGGTCACCCTCGGCATGACCATGCTCTGGCTCACATGAGTTTGCAGAGACGCCCTAGGAAGGATTCGCTCTTAGACCTTGGGGTGAACGTCAGCCTCGTCGAGGCCAAGCGCACGGGTCGCTCACAGCCGACCGAGATCGTCGTTCTGCCGAACGGGCCAAAAGGACCGAACGCTCTGCAGCGTTGGCTGAACGATCGTGGGGTCGGGCCGATCGAACGGATCACTGTGAAGGCGCCCGGCGTAGCATGGGTGCGGCCGTCCTTCGGGCGGGTCGGGCGTCTCGTCGGCGAGCGGATCCACGCTTGGGCCGCCATGTTTGCCGCGGCGAACGCGTGCGAGAGCGAAGTCAGCAGGTTAGCGCCCAAAGCATGACTGAACGCGATGAAATGCGCTGCTATGCGCTTGGGTCCCTCCACGGGGGCACCCCAAGCGGGTAACGCGCGACCTCGGTTCTTCCCTAGATACGAAATCGCGAAATGCTATTTCTGACTCAGCGGTTGCTCTGATACGAGCAACCCGCTGTCGAGTCTCAAAAAATTCGTCGGCGCCCAAGGGTAAGAAGTAATGTCGCAAGACGTATTAAGCTCTAGCAAAGTAGATCTGGAATGGTTCACCGTGAACTTGCCGGTGCGGGGCTACGCTTTTTCACTGCCGTCAATAAAGCAAGCCTTTCGCGAGTTTCAGCAATTAGCTTTAGACGACGGAAGGAAAATGCTTTCCAGAATGGCGAAGCCTGACGGAAAAGATCCTGCCGAATGGCAGGCTGAGCTTTCGGCTCTTGAGAAAAAAGCGTTCCTTGTAACGGTCTCGATAATCGGGAAGGACGGAGTGACAAAATACGGACAAACAGAAGATATATTCGAATCGAAAGATCTGCCGTTTCCCATCAATACTATATATTTCACAAATCAAAACTCATTCCGGGCGCATGCCAACGGTAATATCCCTATCAATCGCTTTGAAATTTGGTTGGAGTTTGGCAAGCCGCCAATATTCGATACCAATCCCCTTCAATCCGAACCAACTCCGAATGGTAGCCGAGTTTTCATTAATGCGAACGAGTTGGGTTTTTTTCGTGCTTGTCAGCATGTGGTTTCAAGCAGAGTAAAGCAGAACTCGAATTGGTATAAGCCGATACACGGCCGATTTGCTTACGATTTTGGCCTCTGGTTTATAGCGCTTCCGTACGCCCTTTACGTAGTCACGAGCTCAATAAATACTTTTGCGCCCTTGAACGGTCCAACTGAGTCTTATCGGGTCCCTGCATTTATTTATGGCTTGGGTCTATCTTTGATCGTATACCGTACTCTTTTCACATATCTTAAATGGGCATACCCGGTGAACGTCTTGGACGAAAACAAAGACACAGCGCTCAAGCATAGAATCATATTTGGAGGCTTAATTATGACTGCCTTGTCGAAGGGGATATTTGCTCTAATAGCAAAGGTATATTAGAGCGCCAGCCAGCACTGTTCGGGCAACCAAAGTACCCTCGCAATCCATGCGGCGATCATCAAAATCGCCCCATGCCGTTCTCACCTACTTTCAGCCGCTCCATCAAGCCGAAGAAGCGCCGTCCCTCGGCGGTCACCATCCCTGAGCGGGTCGGCCCCCATGTGAAGCTCGTCTTCGCCGAGATGCGCCGCCAGGGGCAGACCTATGACGCCGTCGAGGCTGGGTCAGGGGTGAACCGCCCGACGATCAAGGCGTGGCGCCACAAGAACCGCCCAAACCTCGACTCAATCGAAGCTGTTCTCGGGCATCTGAACTTCGAGTTCGTTCCTCTTCCGACCGAACGCGCGCTGCCTCCTGAAATCGTTGAGGCGCTTCGTCCGATCGCCGAACGGCTTGATCTCACCATGCCCGACGCGATCCGCCTGACCGCCGAAGTTGCTTACCGCGGGCACCACTTGAAAGCGATCAGGCAGTCGGATGAGGCGCCGGCCGCTTCGGGGGCCATCGGATAGCGACGCGATCGGCCCCGCGCCTCAAATGCGGGAACGGCATACTCTGATTCTTCCTCGGTGACTTGGCGGGCGACTTCGGTCGCTCGCCTTTTTTGTTTGGGGCGATTCAAACAGCCCCGACAAGCGCAGTTAAGCGCGGTCAAATGGAGCCTGTCGCTGATTACAGCTGCGAAGGTTCATCATGACCGAGGTCAATCCCAAAGATTTTTGCACCCGTGCCGAAGTCGCTGAACTCCTCGGCGTCAGCGTCACGACGCTGCGCGAGATGGAGCGGAAGGGCGAAGGCCCGGCCGTAGTGCGCTTTTCCTCCCGCAAGGCGCTCTATTCGAACGTCGAACTCGTAAAGTACCTTAAGGCTCGCACCGTCGGGGGTGTCGCGTGAGTATCCTCGACAAGCTCTTCCCCCGCCGGGCTCGCTCAGCTGCCCCGCTCGCTTCTGGCGAGATTGCGGTCGAGATCGAGGCTCGCAAAGCCGCCCGATCCGCGGCTCAAGCCCGGATCGCCGCCGCCGCTTCGAACCGCGCCGCCGCGTGCGAAGCCCTCGATGCGCCCGGCATCGTCGCCGCCGAGGCTGACGCTGTGCTTGCTCGCGCCGAGGTTGAGGTCGCCGATCACGCGATCCGCGAGCTTCAGACCGCCCACGCCGAAGCTCTTCAGGTCGAGCAGCGCGAGGCATTCCACGTCGACGTAGCCGCGGCTACCCATCAGGGCGAAGCCGTAGAAGCCCGGCTCATGGCCGAGTACGATGCCGCCGCCGCAGCTCTGGCGTCGATCCTGGCGGATCTCTCGGATTATTACGACTCCGCTACGGCGCTGAGGCATCGCGCTCGCGAACTTGGCGAGACGATCGACCTGCCGGCCCCGCAGGCCTGCCGCGCCGCCCCGCCCCGCTGGCGCGCGTCCTGGCCGAACCCCGAGGGAGCGCATCTCGGCCGGGTGCAAGGCCCTCCTGAAGATGCTCCGCGCGGTTCGGTCCGGTGGGTCGACGGGGAACCCGTCCCGTTGCGCGAGGGCGTAACGGTCGAGCGCCGTCCCGTTGAGGGTCTGGATTCGATCCTCGACGTGATCCGGCAATTGCCGCCTCTTCGTTATGGCGAAGCTGCGCACTGGCCGCGGCCTGTCCCTGTCGAGAGGGTCGTCCTCGGCGGTTACGTCGACCGTACTCGGCCTCGGAAGCATGCGCCCATTCCGGCGCTCGTACCCTCTCCGCACGACGACCCGCGACGCGATCGCGAGCGGTAGCCGGCACCGTTCATAACCCCGCGCCGAGCATCAAAGTCGGCGCGGGTTCGGGATAGAGGAGAGCGAGACATGTTCGATAGTGAGATCAAGATCGAGGTCGAGCGGCGCCTTCAAAAGGCGTGCGACGATCGAGCCAGGGAAGGCCTTCCGCCGCCCGTAAGCGTCGATGCGCTTCGGGCTGTCGTTCGAAGCGACCTTCTTCGGGAGGTCGAGGCGGCACGGGTCAGAGGTAAGGCCGCCACGGTGAAGACGATCGCCGCTTTGAAGCCGACGCTGAAAGCGACTGCTCCGTCGCTCCCCAAGCCTAAGCCCGCGTCGCCGCAGTCCGCAACGGGGCGGCTCATTGAGTTGGCCGAGAAGATGGACCTTCGGGAGCCCGTGTTCCCCTCGCTCCGTGAACCCGCCAGGAAGCCGGCACTGGTCGTCGACCCGGCTGAGACGGCCGCTCAGGCGATTCTCAGAGCCGGGCGGATCGCGCGGGGAGGGTAGGCGAGCGATACCGGGCGACGGCTGCGATCGTGGCCCTCTGCGTTTGGCTGTCATATAGAAGGCCATGGGGCGGGTTCGTGCATTGCGGCGGAGGTTAGCGTTTAGCGCCGCTGGGGACCCGCGGCCAAATCAACCCCAAGCATGGTGAGCTCGGCGGATTGCTGTTTGACGACCCCGGGCTTTGCGATGATGCTGCGGTGAGAGTTCGTGCAAGCAAGTCGGTGGCAAATAGGTTTGTGACGCGGCTCGGACCACCTTTGAGTTCAAGTCGCAGCTTCAATGACTATGCCGCCCGCTCATTTGACAGCGCTCTGATCCTCTAAGCAATCAAGTGAAAAATCTATAGATAGTCCCAAGCAATGTAATGTTGATAGTTCCAATCATTGTTATCAGAGAACCGAGTAGGGGTGACATGCAAATATCCTCAGGCGGCCGTAGAAGTATCGATGAAACCGAATATGAAGAAATGATAAAAATAGTTGCGTCACAAGTTGATAGTTTCGCCGCCGAGTGTCGAGATCAGATAGAAGATACCAGTATAAAATCAATCCTTTCGAGTAGAAGCGAGAAAGTGTATCACTACACTAACGACTATGGCCTGGAAGGAATTTTAAAAAAGAAGGAACTTTGGCTCACTGATATTTTCAGCCTCAACGACCCAACCGAATTATTGCACGGTCTCGATATGTTTAGGGTGGCACTGGCGGAGCCACCAAATCTTGGAATCACTCGGTTAAATGATAAAATTAAAGAGCTCAACGAGTTAAATCCCGCACAGGTATTGCCGAGCTCCGCGAGATTCTTCGTGCTTTCGACCAGTTGGCATCGCAATGATCTCGGTCAATGGCGATCTTACGCCGATAATGGTCGCGGGTTCGCGTTAGAGTTTGATAGACTCGAGTTAAGCAAGCATTTCGATACGACTTTTCCAGGCGGTAAATATTATGCTGTCATATATGATGACGCAGACGTCATGAGCAAAATGGGAATAATCGCTCAGCGTGCAAAAAATATATTGCAAAATATAAGCAACGGACCACAGCGCTATGCAATCGACGACGCCGTTGACATGGTTATAGAAGAATCTCTTCGCGCCGCAACTGAGATCGCCTTATACTATAAACATAGCGGCTACAAAGATGAACAGGAATTTCGGTATGTAAACATTCCCGATGTAAAAACTGCATTGATAGAAAACAGACGGAGACATTACGAGATCGTTGAGTATCAAGCCTTAAATTTGTCATCGCATATATCAAATATTGTCAGAGGAATTACCGTTGGACCATCTGGCGGGGCCAACTCGAGAAAATTTGCAGCTGACGTATTACGTATCTACGGCGGCTCCGTTTCCAACATCCCAATTAGCAGCTCAAATATCCCTTACAGAGGATAATTTTGACCGATATCAACCTTACGCGGTATGGCTTTACTTTTCGCCGAGCACCCATACCCCGTAGCGACTACAAGCTCCCGAGGGAGCGAGAAGGTCGCCGACGGATCGCACCCGCCCGTGTGGTTCGCGCTCGCCGAGGATCGCCCTCTCACATGCTTCGCCGCCATTCGGGTTTAGGGCTGGGCCTCGGTGCGGAAGGTAAAGGACGGCTAGACGACCGACGACCTGTTCGCCTTTCTGACGCCAGAGCCGAACGCCGAGGCCGGGTCGGTTCATCGCAAGGCGATGCCGGTGATCCTCACGAGGCCGGAGGAATGGGCGACGTGGCTTTCTGCGCCGTGGTCCGAAGCGAAGGAGCTTCAGCGATCGCTTTCCGATGGGGCGCTGATCGTGGTCGCACGGGGCGAGCGGCGAGACGGATGAGACATGGGCCGTCCCTGCGTTCTAGAGCGTGCTCACGGCCCGCGCGCTGCTTGACGAGGCTCATTCGCGTGGCGCTAGCGGAGGCCCTTCACGGTCTCGCTAAATGGTCTACCGCCGAGACATGATTGCCCTCAGCGATCCTGCTGAGAAGCCGCCCTCGGGTTTCTCGCAAAGCCGAACACCGTCGCGAGCGGGCAGGGCGCCTAATTCACGCTTACCGAGAATGACCGTCGCGAGATGCGGCTTTCGGTCCGCGTGCTACCCGGGTGCTACCCGAAGCGATCCGCGATCGACCATTTTTGCACTAAGTCATTGAGAAGATTGGCGCACCCGACACGATTCGAACGTGTGACCTTTGCCTTCGGAGGGCAACGCTACACCTAAGCTAAGATCACGGTTGGACGGCCGTTCGGTCCAGATACCCATTTCCAATCAATCTGTTACCGGCACACGCTACACGCACTCTACGCGAACCTCAATCCCGCCTATCCGCACGATCCGGCCTATCGTTGTGACAGCGTTGTGACAGGGGAGGGGTCATACAGGGAGCCTGAGTCAACGATCCCGGCATGATAGGACGGGCGTGAGACGGTCGTTGGGAGGGAGCATCAGCCGACGATCCACGGACGGGCCCACGCCGTAACGGATCGTGGTTGGATGCCCCTTCCCCTATCCCTCAACCTGTGTGAACGGTGCATCACTATCATCGCTCATCAGTCGCGGAGACAGTTGGCGAAACGACCAAGGGGCATCCGGCACCGCCCTATCGAACCGTAGGACCACGTCGAAGCGGTCAGGGTCCCATTTGGTCGGAACGCCGGGGATGGTCTGAGAGCCCTTGAGAGCCGGGATCAGGTCGGTGACGATGGCCTTGTGCTCCCAGAAGACGATCACCACCCCGGTAAGGCTCCGTATCTCATTCGCCAGTTCGTGCTCCTGTGAGACCCCGTAGTTGGCTCGGAGGGGCAGTTGCAGGCGTTCGGCCAAGGGCGTCGCGGTCTCAAACGGACGTTGGCTGAACTTAGCCTTCTTGAACACGGGCTCGGGCTTGGCCGCGTAGATGACGTTCGGCCTCGGGTAGTCGGCGCTGCATAGATCCGATCCGAACAATGCCGCCCATGCTCCGGCCCTTTGCCATCCCCGGATCACAAGAGACTTATCGTCCGCGGTGCCGTCTGCCGTGGTGCCATCCCCGGGGAAGCTACCACCGGGCTTCTCAGCGTGACGGATGAACATGACGGTCAGTGCGGACATAGGGACTCAGTAGCTCGGGTCCGGACAGCTCAACCGCTGACCGGTGCCGGATAGCAAATAGCGCCCGTCTCCAAGCTGAGTAGGCTAGCGAACGACATGATTGGTGGACCAAACAAGGAGGCTCGTACCCACAACGAACGCGCTACCAACCCGACGAAGGTGACAACGGGTGGCGACATACTTGGAAGATGGGCGCGTTCGGAGCCTGCATCGAAGGACGCTCAAGCGTTGTGATGACTAGCCATCGTGTCACATCGGTTGGCCGGCGATATGAGGCACCGACCCACGCGATGTTGGCGGACGCTATGACTCGGTTTCCGCTCACATAGCTCACCAGCTTTATGGTTATTTATCGGGATTTACAATAAATCATTGTCGCGATCTCGGACCCGCCTTCGACCTAGCTTTAGATTCAGCCGATATCGTCGGCAATGCGAGGCTACCAAGAATGCCATCAAAGATTTTTATTGCCTTGACCTCAGTTTCACCGAGATCCACATCAAAGTTCTTTTTAATCAAAAGTTCTTGAAAGAGCAATGAGAGCCCACCCTTTGATTGATCTTTCCATCCTTGAGTTACAGCAAGTTGTTGGACTTCCTGGCTATAAAGTTCCTCAAAGGGCTTTCCAGCGCACTCCGGCTCAAATCGGGCAATCGTAAAGACCCGATCTTCATTCAACAAATGAGTGTCGCGGTACACTCTCGCGGCACGACGACCAGCGCCATCGTCATCAAGCATAACTACGAAGTTTGTGCCCATACCTCTTAGCAAGCTAATGAGTGTCCCCGCCTCTGACGCAGATGGAGCCGGAATGATTGCAAAGTCTTCGCGCTTAAATCTCTTTTGAAAGTACCTAAGCGGATGAAAATCATATTTTCCTTCTACAATCAGAGCATTCTTGCCGGGCAACAAGGGCCCGAAACTGAACTTAAGGGCGTCGAGCGCCGGCTGAAAATAGGAAACTCTCTCTGGGTTGGCAGCAACGAAGCTCCTATAGCGGCTCGCAATAATATTAGTTGCCTTTGTTTCCAAATCCACATCGTCATCTTCATCAAAATCGACTGCTGTATTCTCAACGATAACCGCCTTCTCGAGCCACATGGGATCAATCATGTAGTGACTATGCGTCGAATAAACAATATATTTATTCCCGGTCGCAATCCTAGAGAAACTTTCTAGAAGTTTTGTTTGAGCGCGAGCGTGTAGATTAGCGGCAGGTTCGTCAAATAAAAATATAGTGCCGCGCTCTGACTTTCTACTCGCCCGGAACTGAGTGAACAACAAGAACGTGAAAAACCATCGAAAACCCAATGAACGCTCATGGATGGCAAAATCGTCCTCGCCATCATGTATGTAAAGCTTTAAATACGGGATATTCTTTGCTTCGGAATCGACTGACCATAGGACTCTGACGGTTTTACCGGCGACACTTTTCCCCGAGATTTCGTTCCAGGCTTCGAAGACAACACGCCCGATCTTCGAGGCAAGCCTGTTTGTGACTGCGTTGATTTGTGTTGCGGCATCCAAGCCGAGGAAAGTTGCTAGAAACTGCAACGGATTGGTTACTTCATCTCTATGCCGCGCAATACGATCGACAATATGCGTCTGCAATGAGATATTACTATGCAAGGAATCGGCAACATCCTGCAATACCTGTTTGAAATATCTATTTATGACCAAAGCTTGACTATTTTTCGCCCAACTTGGGTGGTCTTCAAGGTATATCCTATCAGGCATGTTGAACATGAAAGTGGGAAAGTATACAATCTTTGGAAACTTGCCACGCAAGAAATCAGTAGCAGCCTCCCATATCTCTTTATTTTGCCCACCCGATATCGGAATAACCTTTTTTCCTTTACCTTTCGTCCCTTGGAAAACAGGGCTCCATATGCTTTTAGTTGTCACATAATCGCTATCTACATAGACGTAACACTTTTTGACATACATCGATCTTGGGCAGGTCTTTTTATCAATATGAACGTTGTGCTGTGCTAGCATAAACTCTGCCAAATCGTCGATATCAGAGTCGTCAATCAAAAGATTGGCCCTGATAGATATCTCGCCAGTAAAGTTGGGCTTGAGTGTCTTCGGGATTAGATCAGCTGCGCCTTGACTATTAACAACGGTCCTGACAATATCTGATGTTTCACGATCAACGGATACGAAGTTGGATATTGCTTCCAATATGGTAGTTTTGCCACTCTCATTCAATCCAATAAGGGTCACAATATTCCCGGGGGCTTTGGTGCTTATTTCAACCCTGGTCTTATTGATTCCCTTAAAGTTCTCGATTTCAAAATCGACGATATTCACTTGGTACTCTCCGCCCAACTAACGACGCTATTTCTAAAATGATTTTGGTTTGCGTTCTACGTCATGCAATCGGAGCGAGCCGTCTCGGCGAGTAAACGCTAGCAGCACAGTGGCGCGAGACAGTTCTGCCACCCAAACGGCGTCTTATTTGGGTTGCATGCACCGTTTCGAGACGGTATGATCGTTGGATCTAGATGCATATGAGACGGATGCCTCGCCAATGGCTATCTACGGTTACGCCAACGTGAGTTCATCATCTCAGAGTTTAGTGATTCAGCAAGAGGCATTGGAACGGTCAGGTTGTGACGTGATCCGTTCCGAGAAGGCGACAGGCACGAAGCTGGATGGCCGGCCCGAACTCGAAACAATCATCCAGTTCGCACGGCCCGGCGATGCAATAACAGTTACACGAATCGATAGGCTCGCCAGATCGGTGCGGGACCTTGCCTCTATCGTTGCCCGGCTTGAGGCGAAGAATGTCTCCCTGAGGGTGCTTGAGCAGCCCATCGACACGTCCAGTGCCGCGGGGCGATGCTTTTTACAAATGCTTGGAGTTTTTGCCGAGTTCGAAACGGCCATTCGGCGAGAGCGTCAGCTTGAGGGTGTTGCGAAGGCCAAGGCCGAAGGGGTCTACAAGGGTCGGAAGCCCACTATCGATGCCGAACGGATCCGAGCACTTGACGCACAGGGGATCGGAGCGAGCGCCATTGCTAAAGAACTCAAAGTGTCGCGGGCGTCCGTGTACAGGCTGCTGCAAGGATCGGATCTGCATCCTCGCGCAGAAGAACCACGGGGTTAGAGGGCCTGATGCATGGCCGCATATCCGCAGAGCCCCGATGCGAGGACAAGGCCCTTCTGAATGTCCGAGACGACCCGCGACCGTGCCTTAGGCACCTTCATCGGCCTTGCAGTCGGTGATGTCCTCGGGACCACGCTTGAGTTTGAGGCCAGGGACGCGAAGCCACCGGTCTATGACATGGTGGGAGGCGGCCCCTTCGATCTGCTCCCGGGACAGTGGACCGACGATACGTCCATGGCCCTCTGTCTCGCCGATTCACTCATAGCCTGCGGTGGCCTGAACGAACGCGATCTCATGGAACGGTTCTGTCGCTGGTATCAGGCTGGCGAGAACTCTTGCACGGGCGGTTGCTTCGATATCGGCATGACGACCCGGGAGGCCCTGGAACTGTTCCGACGCACTGGTGATCCATTGGCCGGTCCGACGGATGCCAGGACAGCGGGAAATGGTTCGATAATGCGGCTTGCTCCTGTGGCCCTCCGCTACTGGAACGATCCCGACGGCGTGAGGGACGTGAGTCGGCGTCAGAGCTATACGACGCACGGTGCTGATGAGGCCGTGGACGCCTGTGATGCCTTGGCGCTGGTGTTGGCCTCCCTCATCGCCGGAAAGCCTCTCAGGGACGTTCTCTCAGAATCCTACGGGCCGTTCTGTTCTGGGGTTCAGACGGTCATGGATGGTTCGTATCGAGACAAGGAACGATCCGCGATCCGATCCTCGGGCTACGTGATCCATACCCTTGAAGCGGCCCTTTGGTGCGTATCCGAGACGACGACGTTCAGGGATGCCGTGCTTCTGGCCGTGAACCTGGGCGACGATGCAGACACGGTAGGAGCTGTGACCGGGCAGATAGCGGGAGCGGCCTACGGTGTTTCGGCGATCCCTGAGGAATGGTTCAACCGGCTGGCCTGGAATGATCGTATGGTCGATACCGCACAACAGTTATACGAGACAAGCATCAGGGCGTGAGGATTTCGAAATCTATGCCCGCGTGATCGTACGTCGCATCCCACTCACCACCATCTCGGAAGCGGAAGCCGAAGCATAGGGCATGATCCAGCCAATCAGTCTGTTCCTGCCAGTCGTATAGCTGGCCCGTGTCCGTGAACGTCCTGTCGAAAGTCATGTGGAACTCGGCATAGGCTGAGATGGTGGGAAGCGGGCCGTTCTCGAAGCTGCATGATAACAGTTGTATGGAACGCGCCGGGATGGTCTTCTCAGGATGCAGCAGGCCGTTCTGGCGATGTTCTGACTCCGGTTCAATCGTGGCGTAGAGCAACGGTTCAACGGTGCGCCTAACGAACGCCCACTGATCCTTCTGCCACGATCTACGCCTTCCACGGTCCTTCCATAGTTCCTCGCACTGGATGAGAGCGGGCGGAAGGATGGGTGCTGGATCCTCTGAAAGGTCGGGCGAACCATTCTTAAGGCGGCCTATAATCGTCTGAGTGCGCATATTAAATCATATCACATATTTTGAAAAATCAAACTCAGTTATCGTTCCGAGGGGCTTTATTGACTAGTTCGACCGACACCGCCATCGCTTGGCGAGCTCCATTAGCCAAATATCTTATAACGGGCTTTGGATCAGTATTCTTGGGCAGAAATATCTCTACCCCCTCGCCTTCACTATCCCTGGCAAAACAATACAGGGCAACGCCTTCTCCTTGATTATCTGAAAAATCGAGACTAGCCACAACGTATTTATTGAATATTTCAAAGTTATTCGAGCTTCCAACTTGACTATTTCTTTTTACAATCAACACGCCGTCTAGCACGCCTTTCTTTGTGTTTGCTCCGTCGATAATATGTCTAATACCCATTTCTCCAAAATCCCAAGGCGAAGACAACTCCTCGATGGCATCGGCCTCAAGTTTTATCGCAATATATAAAAAGCAGATTTCCGCCAAGCCGTATTGCGTCATATCTTCTTTTGCAAGCTCCGCCAAAACATCAGCTTTAGGCATTAAGCCGAAGACAACCCATGAGTTGAAAGTATCCCGCATAAGTCTTTGAGAGGCACTCAGAAAATAACGATCCACAATATCACTATACCGACCTACTATATGCCGTAGCTTTGGCCCTTCGATCACATGGATCCTATAAGTCTTCTTACTAGCGATCCCCGTAATAAAGTCTCGCGCAGGATTTGAAATGTAAGATGATACAAAAAAAACGAGATGGTCAGGGTCTAGGGCATCTGCCCATGCGATCTTTGAGTGAAGCTCAGCAGGCGGAACGCCTTTGGCGTAATGCTTGCATTCAAAATGCCATTTTTCTTCGTAATCGTCCGTGAGACCGTTAGACACCATCTTAAAACCATCAATGTCTCGCCCGCTATCCGCGCCTCCCTGGCGCCACGTAAGCTTGTTAAATCCCAGACGTATCAGCAGTTCAAAGCACAGTTCTTCGAAACTATCAGCATCTATTTTCGCAAAATCGATCTCGACAGATCCAGCCATAGCGATCATATTCCTTTATTTTCTTAGAAGTGCCTGCATCACATTTCATATACTTCCAATAGTATCATCGATCAGCGCCACTCTGCATATCACGTTGGCCTTTCTTCGTCGCTGTCGATGGATGAAACAATGAAATCGAAATCTGGATCATAGAGCGACAAGGCACCCCTCAACTTACCAGTCCGCACAGCTACAGGAAGGACCGCAATCTATACACGTAGAAAGGCACGGCGAACGATCCAGAGCGATCCTAAAGGCATCGTGGAGTCATGAAGGCGCCACGGACGACCAAGAGGGTGGGGTTGGGGATGACCAAGACAATCTGCCAGAGCCGTTCGATAGCTCTCGTTGTGGGTCATCCCCTTCCTATTTAGCCAACCCGTCTCGCCGCCAGGGAGCCGTGGTCCCTTGTAGGGTCGACCTACGCTCCCTTAGGAGGCTTATGGGCGGTGCGACGGGGTCGGGACCGAATGACAATAACTGTTGTCGACCCTGGCGCCTGACGGGCCTCGGATCGGGCGCCTCAGGGTTGGCCGAGGATTCCTAAGGCCAGAAGGAGCGTCCACGCGCTTCTATGGCACCGTGGACGCTCTTGAGCGATCCTGGCCCATCCTGCGGGCATCATGGCGTGATGGTGCTTCCGACGGACAGGCTCACAAGACACGTCGATAGCTCTGTAGGTGAGAACCATCCCTATCGGATGTGAGGCTGTGCACGCCGCCCATTCGATGCCAGTGGCTACATCGGATTGGTTGAGTGACGTGCCACCAACGCGATCCGCTCACGCTGGAATATAGTTCGGCGCCAACTTGCGGAAACTTAGCCGTTCGCTGTTGGCCCGGCGAACAAGGTCCTGAGTTTCAATGTAATAGATGTTCTTGCTCTTGAGCCTATCCCATCCCACTTTAAGCGCCTCATTTAGTTGATACCGAAACTTCTCGTGTAACTCAGCCGGAACAGAGATTTCAGGATCGATGCTCTCTAGTGCGATATCGGCCATTGGCTTCATCTCATTGATGCGCCAATCCATCTTGTGCCATTCGATAGGCCGTCGCGGATTTTTCTCCCGTTCCCGCAAGATCGTCAGGGCCTCTTTGAAAATATATCTCATCCTATGACTCGCCTTCCTGTCGTATATTACTGTTTTATTCACAATATTGTTGTCTTTCAAATCAATCATAGCGGTTTCCTTTCTGTTTCTCAAAACTGCACTTAAAATCGGATCGCTGTCGGTTGCCATTTTTGACGTCTTTCGGCTCTATGATTCTCTTGCTTCTGTCCTCCTCCGATGTTTGTTGTTGCTACAGATGGAGGGATGGATGTTCCATACCTAAAAATAAAATAAGAAATAGATATAGATGATGGATAGTTACCTCACCATCATCCATTCGTCCATCCCGTGTAGAACCAACTAATCGCAACCGAAGGGAAGCGACGGGGTGCGAAGCCCCGTCACATATTATTTGAGTCTTAATCCGGTCCGTGCGTTCCCCTTGCTGAGCTTGTGAATCCCAAAGCCCAATCGGTTAAGAGACTTGGCAAAGGTGATATTGTTCTGTGGTTCGGAGCCACTGTTCTGGCAATAGTTCACATAACTGTTATACAAATCCCCTACCATTACACGCTCCTTCGAGTCACGAACACACGCTCCATCAATGAAATCGCTCACGTTATCATTGTCACTTCGATACTCCGCTATCGATTGTCTCACAGAATCGGGCGGCGCTAGAAAGTCACCCTTCAACTCACCAATCTGCCGCAAGCCTTCCAACGCCCAGTTCAGGATTCCCGGCAACTCGCCCTTCAAAGTCTCAAGCAACTTTGGATCACGTTCGTCAGGCTTGAACGTCACAGGGAAGTTGATGACGTGAATCCTTCGCCAAATCGCCTCATCGTTTCCCGATATCTGGGGTAGATCATTACTCGCGAACCACAGCTTGAACTCCGGTTTTAGATTGAAGTAGTCCTTGTAGAGACGCTTGACCGACATCATATCGCCGCCGGTCATCCGTTTTATTTTGGCTACGGCAAGCTTGTCACCAGCCTCACCCTCCGTAGCAAAGGCAAACCGCTTCCCATCCAGTGAGGCTAGGTCGTCGGTCTTGTCGTTTGAGAACCTTGGCTGCATAATCGAATGGGCTGGTAGCGAGGTCCCGTAATCACCCATCAGGGCTTGCAAGAGGTTCAGGAACACCGACTTCCCATTTGCACCAGACCCGATCAAGATGAACATGGTCTGAGCTTCGACACTTCCGGTCAAAGTGTACCCAATCGCGCGCCTGACATATTCGATCTTGTCATTATCGCCGTCGAACACTTGACCTAAGAACGCCTTAAACCGAGGGCACGAAGCGTGTGGGTGAAACTCCGTACCAATCCTTCGCGTAACAATATCAGTTGTATCAACCAACTCTCGTTTGGTCAGATCGAGAACACCATTTTGAGTTCCAATAAGATGCGAGTGCCGATTAAACTCCCTATCATCCCTTCGCATCAGTGCCTTTGATAGTTCATAGACAGCATTGATTCTAGTGTTTGACTGTGATGCCCGGACCTTTGCCGGATCGTTTACGTTTCCTGCGCTCGCCGGCTCTTTCAGAAACTCCATGATCCTAGCTTTGACCGCGACGCTTGAAGCAGGGTCATAGACATCGGCACGGTTCTCATAGAAACGTCCTTCGTGTTCCGCATAGATGAGTCTGTCACCCGTCCAGCCGCAGAATGCCTCGGCAGTGGAGATGTCGGTATTAAAATCCACCGTCATCGAAATCATCGGCGCGTCGTTAGCCTTCGCAACAGCTTTCACTGCGGGTCGGCGTCCACCCATCCACTCAATCAGTGTCAGGACTGTCTTCTCTGAACCAAACAGATCCGTCAGTTTAGCGCGCCATTCCACCGGTCGTCGATCTGAAATCCGCTGGTACGTGGTCGCTACAGCCTCAAGACGGTCATCGGCTTCTTCGTCGCCCGCGATAGCGCAAACAGTCCGTATGACAGTCTCACAGGCTTCCTGACTCACTTCGTTGCAAGCGCACAGTCCGGCAAACCACAGTGAGAGATTATGTCGGCCAAGCGGGTTCCAGAGGCCAGACAGCACACTCACTGTTGCGATCTGCCGTACCGCCTTAAGGAGATCCTGGCGGCTTACCCACGACGGTTCCTCATCCTTTCCAGCCTCGAAGCGCACTAACTCGCCGTCGGGGTGCTCGGAACCGGCCATCATCGTTTGACAGCCATCTCCGCGAAACTCGACAAGGGTCATTCCGTTCACAGGATGCACCACCTTGACGGACCTGGCGTCGCCTTCGATGCGGTAGAACCAATGCGATGCTGGCCTACTATCGCGGCCCATGACCAGCCCCGTAGAGGGAAGGATCATCGCGCCGGCCTCGATCGTGAACGGTCCGTCGAGGTCGATATCTACAAGACCGCCGGATGCTGCCCCTGTCAGAATACCGAAGTTGAGGTCGGCCGGGATCGAACCGAGGCGCTCAATGTCTTCGATTGCGCATCCTTGATTAGGCCAATCCGATTTCCTGGGCCTCTTGGATTTTGGGTAAAGTTCAATATAGGAATAGTTATTTGGAAAGTTAATATTTATCAAGTTCTTGTTCTACTTTAATCATGCGTATCCATCCGCCCGAAAAGGTCGGCTTGCTGATATTCGCAATGTAGTTGATTATTACATCCAGCGAAAACCGCCGGATGTGGCTTCTGACCTCATCTGAGGTTCCAATAAAGTGCCACAATACCCAGACAGAGTCAAGGAATATTTATTGCCGTTGTGAGATTATATCACATTGAATCAGGCGCGTATCACACAATCAGAGATAAGTAAATACGTTGATAGCGATTATTACTGACAATCACAGCGATCTTTAAACTAAATACTGGCTCATCCGAGGCTATAACAGTTGTACGCGCGTCGATTTTCAAGGTCTTACATCAACCGCGGAGAGACAGCCATCCCGCACCGTCTCACCGCGTACAACAGTTATTCAGGCGCCGCAGACAGCCGGGCTAGCTTCTCTGCAACGTGCTCAGGCCGAATGTGAGTGTATCTCTGCAAGCAGGCCAGTGTACGATGACCGCTCACCAGCGATACTTCGGGTATACTCAACCCCTTTTCGAACATTCTGCTAATAGCTTCATGCCTCATAGAGTGTATTTTAACATGATTAAGACCAGCGCGCTTACGAAGTCGCTCCCACGCAAGTCTCACCGCGCTTTCTTTAACCGGAAATACTTTATTATCGATCACGGAAATGCCCGAAATAATCTTCATGGCCTTGGGTGTCAATGGGATAGATCGTCCATGCCCATTCTTTGAAATCGATAGTACCGCTAGCCTGGCATTCATATCGATGTTGGCCCATTCAAGGGCCAGCAACTCGCCACGACGCATTCCTGTTTCGAGTGCCAGCATCAGGAATGGCCGCAAGTACCACACCCGGGTTTTTGACAGCGCGTCTGCCAGTAAGGCTTCGGCACCCTCTGGCAGTCGTTGGCCTCGCATCTTTGAAGGGGAGGGGAGGGTGATCTGACGGACAGGATTTCCGGCGAACGGTGCACCCCATTCCTTGCGGCCGACTTCGATACAGTGCCTGAGGACCGTCAGTTCCCGGCGGACTGTCTCACCGCTCACATTCTTGAGGCGTTCGTCCCGATAGGCCGCGACCATTTGCGCCGATAGCCGATGAACCGCGACGTTTGCGAGTGGGGATCGAAGGAAGGTCCGAATGCGGGATGCCTCAAACCGTTGCCCGCGCTTCCGGCTTGTCACTTCGGCCTCATATCGTTGCAGCAAGGCACCGACGGTTAGCCGATTCGCGGTTCGCCCGTGGCCGGATAGTTCGCCTCTCTCGATCTGACGCTCAGTTTCTCGCGCCCAACCGTCCGCATCAGCCTTCGAACGGAACGATTTTGTGATCGGAGGAAACCCATCGCGGCGAATCTGAACCTGCCACGCTTGCCCGCGCTTTCGGATGGTAGCCATGACCCCTGCTCACTGTGCTTGTGACGCCAGTGTGACAAAAGGATCGAAAATGGGCTTTGCCGCCGGAACCTTGAAAGCCAAATCTATAGGGAAATCAGAGCCTTAAGATTGGCGCACCCGACACGATTCGAACGTGTGACCTTTGCCTTCGGAGGGCAACGCTCTATCCAGCTGAGCTACGGGTGCAGGCCGTGGCCATTCCCTAGCCCAACCGCGCCGCCAGCGCAACGGCGACCGCACCTTCGCGCGCGACCGCGGGCGAGGTGGCCCGATCTCCGGCGCGTGTTGCCCCCGAGTCCTTGCCTTCGCGCGCCGTTTCCCGGCCCCTGGGCGCCGGACAGACGGGTCGCGGAGCGGGCAGAGGTGGCGGAGGCGACGGGCGGCCGGGATCCGCGGGCGAACAATTTCGGGTCCCTGCGGCTCCTGTTCGCGAGCTTGGTGATCCTCGCCCACGCCCCCGAACTCGTGGACGGGAACCGGTCGCGGGAGCTGCTGACGCAGGTCTTCGGGACGCTGTCGCTGGGGGAGATCGCCGTCGATGGCTTCTTCCTCGTGAGCGGCTACCTGATCACCGCGAGCTACCGCGCCAAGCGCTCCTTCGGCGACTACCTCGCGCGACGGGCGCTGCGGATCTACCCGGCCTTCGTGGTCGCGTCCCTGCTCTGCATCGCCGTCGTCGCGCCCCTCGGCGGCGGCAACCTCGCGGCCGCCTCGCCGCTCGAGACCCTGCTGCGGCTGTCGCTGCTGCTGATGCCGGTGGTCCCGGGCGCCTTCGCCGAGCTGCCCTACCCGCTGCTCAACGGCGCGATGTGGACCATCCCGTGCGAGTTCGGCTGCTACCTGCTGCTCGGCCTCGTTGGCACCGCCCGGGCCCTGCGCCGCCGCGGGCGCTATCTCGGCCTGCTCGGGGGGCTCGGCAGCCTCCTCGCCCTGCGCTGGCTCTTCCTGCCCGTCGGGCATCCGGGCGACACCCTCGGATCCCTTTCGGAGATGATCCGCCTCACCTTCGTGTTCTGCTGCGGCGGTGCCTTCCGGCTGTTCGCCGACCGGATCGCCTACACGCGGCGCGGCGCGACCCTCGCCGCCCTGCTGCTCCTGCCGCTGATGTTCAGTCGGCCGCTGGCCGAGCCGGCCTTCGCGATCCTCGGCGGCTACCTGATCTTCTGGTTCGCCCTCGCGGTGCGCCCCACCGCCCTCAGCCGCGCCACCGCCCAGGTCGACCCGTCCTACGGGCTCTACCTCTACGCCTGGCCGGTGCAGAACCTGCTGGTCGCGCGGATCCCCGGGATCTCCCCCTGGACGGTCGCCGCCCTGGCCCTCGCGGCCGCCATCCCCCTCGGCCTGCTGAGCTGGTACCTGGTCGAGCGGCCGATGCTCCAGTTCCGGCCGGGACCGGCCGAAGCCCGGCCGGAGACCGGCGCGATGCCGGCGGCCGGGCCTGTCCTCGGCGCCTAGCGCCGGACCGCACGCGGCCGCCGGTAACCGGCGCCGCCCGGGCGCGTTCTCGATGGACAGTCGGGATGCGACCGCGGAGGCGGGACATGACGCAGGCTCTGGATCGCGGGACGCTCGACCGGCTGGTCGCCCTCGGCCGGACCCGCGGCATCCTCACCGCCGACGATCTGCGCGCCGCGCTGCCCGTCGAGCGCATGGACGTCGACGCCCTGGTCCTGGTGATGCTGGAGCTGGAGGCAGCGGGCGTGAGCGTCGAGCCCGAGGCCTTCGGCCCCCCGACGGACCGGCCGCTCCCGGTCTCGGTCACCCTTCCCGCGCCGCGGCCCGGCACGCCGCCGGTCCGGGCCGCGGAGGCGGCGCCGGGCGCGGCCTTCGCGGCGCCCGCATCCGCCGCGCCGGCCGCCCCGGAGCCGACCCCGGACGACGGCGCCGATGCCGGCCGCGCCGTCCTCCTGGCCGGTCTGGCGACCGTGCTGATCCTCGGCGCCGCGCTCCTGATGCTGTGAGCGCCCGGCGCGGAACGCTTCGGGCCGCGGCCCCGTTGGCGAGAGCCGGCCGGAGACGGCCCCGAGGACCCTCGTATCCATGCGTCAGACCCCGGACGGAACCCTCGCCCTGCTGATCGCGGCCCTGCGCGAGGGGACGGCGCATATCGAGGCGCTGCTCACGCTGGCGCGGACGGAGGTCGACGGCAATTTCCGGGCGATCGTGTCGCTGATCGCCATCGTCGGCACGATCCCGGTGCTGCTGATCGTCACCTTCTTCCTCGGCCTGGACGCCGTGGTGAAGCTCCTGGCCGTGCCGTTCGGCGCCGAGGCGCCGGCCGCGCTGATCGTCGCCGCGCCGTTCCTCGTCATCGCGCTGGGCCTCGGCTGGATGGGCGCCCGCCGGATGGCGCTCTCGAACCTCGAGCCCTGGCGGACGTGGCGGCAGGTGAAGCGGGACGTCCGCGAGGTGACCCGCGCCGGCGCGTGACGTCGAGACTGGAAATCCCAGCGATGTCAGTATGATGCGGCCCGATGCTCGCGCGTGACCTGAGCGGGGGCCGGTCCCGCGCGCCGTTCCGGGCGCGCTCGACCAATCTGTCCGAATCCGGAGCCAAGTCCCTGTCGGAACGAAGCGATCCGACCGAGCCACGCCGGCCCTAGCCGGTCGGCGCCAGCATGGCGCCGAGGCCCGGATCGAGCGGCACGTCGAGGCGGCAACGGAGGCCCTCGGCCTCGAAGGCGAGGTCGACGGTGCCGGCGAGTTCGCGCCGCACGCCGCCGGCGATCAGCCGCGTCCCGAAGCCCACCCGGGTCGGCGCCCGCACCGGCGGGCCGCCGCGCTCCTCCCAGCTGAGTCGCAGGCGCCGCTCCCCCGCCGCGCCGGCGGCGAGCGACCACGCCACCCGGACCCGGCCCTCGCGGACCGAGAGGGCGCCGTACTTGGCGGCGTTGGTGGTCAGCTCGTGGACCGTCATGCCGAGGGCCAGCACCTCGCGGGGGCTCAGCGACACGTCCGGCCCGTCCAGGCGGATCTGGTCGCCGCCGGTCCGGTACGGGCCGAGCTCGTTCTCCAGCACCTCGCGCAGGGCGGCCCCGCTCCAATCCTCGCGGGTCAGGAGGTCGTGGGTCTTGGACAGGGCCAGGATCCGCGCCTCCAGGACCTCCGCGGAGCCGCGGGACTGCCGGGCGAGGGCCTGGACGGTGGCCAGGGTGTTCTTCACCCGGTGGTTCAGCTCGTGCAGCATCGTCCCCTGCTGCGCCTGCAGGGCGCGCCCGCGCTGGATCTCCGCGCGCAGCGCGGCGGTGCTGCTCTGGAGCGTGCCGGCCATGGCGTCGAGCTTGCTGCCGAGCCGGTCGAACTCCGCGGCGCCGCGCAGGCCGGTGCGGGCGGCGAGGTCGCCGGCCTGCCACGCCGCCGCGGTGCGCAGGAGCCGGTCGACCGGGCGTCGGATGAACACCCGCCCGGCCACGAGGGCGGCGGCGAGCGCCAGGGCCGCCCCCAGGGCGATCAGCACCAGCCCGCGGCGGGTGGCGGCGTCGATGTCCGCGAAGGCGGTGGCGTAGTCGCGCCCGACGACCACGCGCACCCCCGCCAGCGGGCCGTCCGGCATCGCGGTGGCGATGATCCGCTGGCGACCGTCGAGGCCCGCGGCGACGCGGACGTCGCTGCCCGCGGCCTCCAGCATGGCGGCCCGGTCGGGCGGGATCGGCCTGCCGATCCAGGCCGCCTCGTCCGGGCGGCGGGCGATGATCAGGCCGTCACGGTCCGTCACGGTGATCGCCGTCTCCGCCTGATGGAGCGCCTGTTCCAGGTGATCGGAGAGCCAGTCGAGGTCGACGGCGGCGAGCAGGACGCCCGCGGGCGCGCCCGCCGAGTCGCCGGCGTGGACGGCCCGGGCGAAGTGGATCGACGGCCGCCGCGTCTGGAAGCCGACCGCGTAGCCGCCCACCGCGTAGCCGCCGCGCTCCAGGGCGCGGCGGTGATAGGCCCGGCCGCGGCTCGAGTAGGAGCCCGCGGGCGCGCCGGCGCTGTCGCAGATCACGGCCCCGTCGGGATCGGTGAGGGCGATCAGCAGCACGTGCGGCAGCCGCGCGGCCGCCCGCCGCAGGTAGGCGGTGCAGGCCGCCGGCTCCCGCACCTGCACGGTGGCGTCCTCGGAGATCAGGTCGAGGGCCTGCTGCATCCGCTCGGAGATCTGCGCGAAATCCTCCGCGACGTCCCGCGCGGTGGCGCGGGCGTCGGCCCGCACGGCCGCGTCGCGGCTCGCCCGCAGGGCCACCTCGTTGTAGCCCTGGATCGCCAGCGCCGGGGCGAGGGCGAGCAGCACGAGCAGCAGGATGCGGGTCGTCAGGGACAGGGGCGGTGAGCGCGGCAGCCAGCGCGGCAGAGAGTGCAGGAGCGAGCGCGGGGTGCGGTATCGGAAGCGGGGCGGCATCGGCGGTCAGTCGAGACCGGCGATCATCGCGCGCACCCGCGCGGCCGGGGCCTCCACGGAGAACGGCTCGGTGATCATCCGCATCCCCGGTTCGAGGCCGACGGTGCCGAAGGCCGCGTTCTCGGCGCAGCCGGTGATGAACAGGACCTTCGGATCCGGCCGGTGCGCTCGGGCCGCCTCCACCCTCTCCCGGCCGGCGAGGCCGCCGGGCAGGCCGACATCGCCGATCAGCAGCCTGGCCGCCGCGCCGGTCGCCGCGGGGGCGGCGCGGCGGCGCTCGACCTCCCGCGCGAGGGTGCGGTTGCGCGGCCGGCGGTCCGCCGCCTCGTCCGCGCTCATGAGGCGCCGCCGGATCGGGCGGACGCGATCGACGCGTGCGAGCAAGCGGATGCGCGGGCGGAACGCCGTCTCATGCCGGCGTTGTTGCAGAACCGGTCGGCCCTTGCCAGCGCGCCGCGCGGTCAGGGCGGCGGCACCGCGGGACGGATCGTCTCAGCGCCCGCGGGGCCGGCCGGCCTCCGGACGCAGGTGCAGGAAGCTGCGCTCGCCGGTCGCGGCTTCGGCCACATGCTGGATCGTGTCGAGCAGATCGGACACGGCCCGCGGCCCGGGCGGGCGGAAGCCCGCCTTCGGCTCGACCCAGCGCCCCTGCGTGCGGTCCGCGGCGATCTGCGCCTCGCTCAGCGCGTCGAAATCCCGGCGTCGGGTCATGGCTCAGCCCTCCGCCGGGGACTCTGTCGGGGGCATGGTTGACGAAAGGTTAACGCTGGATCCGCCGGCGGGGCGCGCGTCGACGCGCCGCGAAACGCCGCCGGCTTGATCCCCGGCGCCGACCTCTCTAAACAGCAAAAACCGTGGTAAATCAATAGATTAGTGTGATTATAAACTGCAGCCTCCGGGCCGGCGCGGATCGCGGCACAGCGTGCGGGGCGCGGTGACCGGTTCCGCGGGTCCTGCCATCGGCACCCGGGTCGTCGACACCCTGTCGGGGCTGCGGCCGCTGGCGCCGTTCTTCTGCCTGTACGTGACCTTCGGGGCGACGCTCGGCTTCCTGTCCGGCGGGGCGCCGCTGATCCTGCGGGCGCGGGGCGTGGAGCTGGCCGAGGTCGGGCTGCTGCAGCTCATCAACCTGCCGGTCGGGCTCACCTTCCTGTGGGCGCCCCTCCTCGACCGGCTCCGCCTGCCGTTCCTCAGCCACCGGATCGGCTGGATCGCGGCCGCGCAGGCCGCCTCGGTGCTCCTGCTGGCCGTCCTGAGCCTCGGCGAAACCTGGCCGCTCCCGGCGCTGCTCGCCCTGGCGATCGCCGCCTGCGCCTGCGTGGCGACCATGGACATCGCCCTCGAGGCCCTGGTGGTCGAGACCGTGCCGGCGGAGCGGCGCGCCTTCGTGGCCTCGGCCAAGCTGTGCGGCGCCTCCCTCGGCGGGATCCTGGGGGTCGGCGTGCTGGTCGGCTCCTACGACAGCCTGGGCTGGCGCGGCGCGGTCCTGGCCTGCGCGGCCCTCGACGCCCTCTGCCTGCTGCCGATCCTGGGCTACCGGGAGGCGCGCCCGCGCGGGGCCGGCAGCGGGGCAGCCGGGACCGGCCCGGAGCGCTGGTCGGGCTCGCTGGCCCGGCTGCGCCGCCTGGGCGGACGCGTGCTGGTGCTCGGGGCCTACTTCGCCGCCTCCTACCTCGTGGCCGGGCCCAACACCCTGGCGCTCCTCGATCTCGGCGTCCCGCTCGGGCAGGTCGGCACGCTCACCGGCACCGTGCTCCCGGCCGTGAACCTCGTCATGGCGCTGGCGGCCGGCTGGCTGGCCGCGCGGTTCGGCACGGTCCGGCTGATCGCCGCGGGGGCCCTCGGCGTCCTGGCCTCCGGGGGCCTGATGGTCGTCGCCTGCGCGGGCCGGATGCCGGATCTCGGCGTCGCCGCCGCCGTGCTGAGCTTCGTCGCGGGCGGGTTCCTGGGCGTGCCGGTCTTCAACATGATCTACCGCTGGGCCCAGGGTCCGAAGCCCGCCACCGACTACGCGCTCCTGTTCGGCGCCGCCTTCTTCGCCGCGATGCCGCTGCGGGTGGCCGCCCCGGCGCTCGCCGGCTGGATTGGCTGGCCGGGCTACTTCGCCGCCACCCTGCCGCTCTACGCCGCCGCGGTGGCGTGGCTCGCCGTCGCGGTGGACCGGACCCTGCGCGACGACGGGGCGGCGCGATGATCGCCGAGGTCGCCGCCCAGGTTCCCGACACGCTCGCGGCCTACCGGGACGGGATCGCCGAGGGCCCCGGCGGCCCGGAGGCGCTACCGCTCGGCGCCCTGCGCGACCCCGACGTGTTCGACGCGACGCTGGCGGCCTTCGGGGCCGGGTTCGGCGCGGAGTTCCGGACCGCGGACCCGCGGGTCCGAGTCTCGTACTGGAGCCAGTTCTACCTCGCGGCCCTGGCGACGCCGGCGCTGACCGCCCTGGTGCGCCTCGGCCGGCCGCTGCCGCTCGCCTTCGACGCGGTCAGCCTCGAGCTCGACGGGGCCGGCCGCCCGTGCCGCTTCCGCCTCCCCGCGGACGGGTCCGCCTGCGCGGCCTGCCCGGCGCCCGGCCTGACCGGGCTGGTGGAGGCGCATCTGCGCCCGTTCGTCGAGCTCTGCCACGCCCGGTGCGGGATCGCGCCCCGGGTCCTCTGGGGCAACGCCGCGGTGATCCTCGACTACGTCGCCCGGGAACTCGGGGACCCGCTCGCCGGGCTGGCTGGGGACGGGGAGGGGGACGGCGGCGGCTGTGCGAGCGCCTGCACCGCCGCCTGTGACGACGTCGCGGCCTGCCTCGGATGGCGCGCCGGCTCCGGCTGCGCTAGGAGCCCGCTGGCGCAGGCGCTGTGCCCGGGGGCGTCGGGCTGCCGGCGGCGGCGCGTCTGCTGCCTGCGCCACCGCCTGCCAGGGGTGCCGTCCTGCGGCGCGCTCTGCCCCGTCGAGTGCGCCGCCCAACGCTGATCCGAGCCGCGCGATGCTGAAGGCCTTCCTCGCCTATTACCGGCCGTACCGGACGCTGTTCCTGGTCGATTTCGGCTGCGCGGTGCTGTCGGGCCTGCTGGAGCTCGGCTTCCCGATCGCGGTGAAGGGTTTCATCGACAGCCTGCTGCCCCGGCAGGACTGGGGGCTGATCCTGCTCGCCGCGGCGGCGCTGGCGCTGGTCTACGTCGCCAATACCGGCCTGATGGTGGTGGTCACCTACTGGGGCCACGTGCTCGGCATCAACATCGAGACCACCATGCGGGCCCGGGCCTTCGACCACCTGCAGAAGCTCTCCTTCCGCTTCTACGACAGCCAGAAGACCGGCCACCTCGTCGCCCGCGTGACCAAGGACCTGGAGGAGATCGGC
Source organism: Methylobacterium sp. NMS14P (assembly GCF_028583545.1). Classification (NCBI taxonomy): domain Bacteria; kingdom Pseudomonadati; phylum Pseudomonadota; class Alphaproteobacteria; order Hyphomicrobiales; family Methylobacteriaceae; genus Methylobacterium; species Methylobacterium sp. NMS14P. Next base: position 1,457,384 of record NZ_CP087106.1, read on the forward strand.
GAGGTCGCCCATCACGGGCCCGAGGACCTGTTCATCGCCGTGATGACGCTGTTCGGCGCCTTCGCGCTGATGCTCACGGTCCACGCGCCGCTGGCGCTGATCACCGCGGCGATCCTGCCGCTGATCGCCTTCGTGTCGATCCGCTACGGCGGCCGCATGACCCGCAACTGGCAGGCCCAGTACGGCCGGGTCGGCGCCTTCAACGCCCGGATCGAGGAGAATGTCGGCGGCATGAGGGTCGTGCAGGCCTTCGCCAACGAGCCCCACGAGCGCGCTCTGTTCGCCCTCGACAACGCCCGCTACCGCGACACCAAGCTCGAGGCCTACCGGCTGATGGCCGCGGGCCTGTCGATCAACTACCTGGGCCTGCGCCTCGTCCAGATCGCGGTGCTGCTCGGCGGCGCCGCCTTCGTGGTCCGGGGCGACCTGACGCCCGGCGGCTTCGTGGGCTTCCTGCTGCTGGTGGGCGTGTTCTACCGGCCGCTGGAGAAGATCGGCGCCGTGGTCGAGACGTATCCGAAGGGGGTCGCGGGCTTCCGCCGCTACCAGGAGCTGCTGGCCACCGAGCCCGACATCACCGACCGGCCGGAGGCCCGCGCGGTCGGCGCCTTGCGCGGCGACATCCGTTTCGAGGGGGTGAGCTTCGGCTACGGCCCCGGCCGCCCGGTCTTCACCGGCCTCGACCTCGCGGTGGCGGCCGGCGAGACCGTGGCCTTCGTGGGCCCCTCGGGGGTCGGCAAGACCACCCTCTGCGCCCTGCTGCCGCGCTTCTACGAAGTCGAGGCGGGCCGCATCACCGTGGACGGCATCGACATCCGCGCCATCACCCTGGCGAGCCTGCGCCGCCAGATCGGCATCGTGCAGCAGGACGTGTTCCTGTTCGCCGGCACGATCCGGGAGAACATCGCCTACGGCCGCCTCGACGCCACCGAGGCCGAGATCGACGCCGCCGCGCGGCGCGCCCGGCTCGGCGGGCTGATCGACGGCCTGCCGGAGGGCCTCGACACCGTGGTGGGCGAGCGCGGCGTGCGCCTGTCGGGCGGCCAGAAGCAGCGCATCGCCATCGCGCGGGTCTTCCTCAAGAACCCGCCGATCCTGATCCTCGACGAGGCGACCTCGGCGCTCGACACCGAGACCGAGCGGGAGATCCAGCGGGCGCTCGCCGAGCTCGCCCGCGGGCGCACGACCCTGGTGATCGCCCACCGCCTCGCCACCATCCGGGACGCCGACCGCATCGTGGTCCTGGGGGAGGGCGGGGTCGTCGAGGCGGGCCGGCACGCGGCGCTGCTCGCCGCCGGCGGCCCCTACAGCCGCCTGCACGCGGCGCAGTTCGGGCGCGGCGAATCCGGGTCGGGCGTCCTCGCGGCGGAGTGAGGACCCGTCCCGCCCGTGTCGTTCCCGATCCGGTCGAGACGGGGGCGATCGCCGAGCCCGTACCGCACGCGGCGCGGGTCCCCTCTCCTGGGCGGGAGAGGGACAGGGTGAGGGATCAGGTCTGTCCGGAGAGGTCGCATCCCTCACCCTAACCCTCTCCCGCACGGGAGAGGGGGCGGCGCGGCTGTATCGACCGGAGTGACCGTCCGAACAAACCGCCCCGACCCGATCGGAAACGGCTCTAGGGCGGCGGCGCACTCGACTCGCGCACGACGAGGCGCGTGGGAAACAGCTTCTGGGCGAGGTCGTCCGGCGCCCGCGTCCCCTCGATCAGCGCGACCAGCGTCGCGAACGCGAACCGGACCATGTCGAGCACCGGGACATCGACCGAGGTCAGGCTCGGGACCGCGTAGGCCCCCTGGGTGAGGTTGTCGAAGCCGACGACGCGGATCTCCGCGGGGACCCGCACGCCGCCCTCGTGCAGCGCCCGCAGCACGCCGAACGCCACCCGGTCGCTGGCGGCCACGACGGCGTCCGGCCGGGCGCCCGGCCCTCTCTCGAGCAGCGCCCGCGCGGCCCGGTAGCCGCCCGCGGCGGTCCCGTCGCAGGGAACCACGAGGGCGTCGCGCAGGGGCAGCCCGGCCTCCGCGAGGGCGTCCCGGTAGCCGCGGAACCGCTCAGTGGCGGCGAGCGGCCGGCGATCGTCGCCCGCGAGCAGGCAGATCGACCGGCTGCCCGCCGCGATCAGGTGGCGGACGGCCCCGTGGATCGCGTCGCGCTCGGCCCGCGCGACGTAGTGCGTGCCGGGCACGTCCAGGCCGAACACCACGAACGGGCACCGCTTGGCCTGGAGCAGGCCGATCAGCGGGTCGTCCCGATCCTCGGCGAAGACCACGAGTCCGTCGACCCGGGCCTCGCTGACGAGGCTGGCGATTCGGCCCGGGCCGTCCGGGTCGTCGCCGCGGCGGCAGCGGTGGACCAGGGTGTAGCCCTGCTGGTCGGTGACGGTGCCGAAGGTCTGGAGGACGTGGCCGTGATCGGCCTCCTCCCCCGGGCGACCTCCGTCGGCGGCGGGCTCCGGCGCCGGGGCGAACACGCAGGCGATGCTGCGGCTCGGCTTCTTGCGCAGGGACCGGGCGGCGAGGCTGGGCACGAAGTCCAGGTCGCGCATGGCCGTCTCGATGGTCTCGCGCGTGGTCCGGGCGACCTTCTGCGGGTGGTTCAGGACCAGCGAGACCGTCTGGAAGCTCACGCCGGCCCGTCGGGCGACGTCCTTGATCGTCGTCTGGCCCATCGTCACCTCGAGAGCCGGTCCGGACGGCCGCGGCCCGGCGCGGGGCGCCGCCTCGTTCGGTGCGACAATCTAGATCTGTATCGATCGGAGATAAAGCCGCGGGCCGGGCAGCGAAGACGGCACCTCCCGGCGCGAAGGCTGCGCAGCACCGATCATTCGCGCGCGAAATCCGGTCCATCCAGCGGATTCCCGGGCATCCCGGTCCCGCCTTCCGGCCGGCCCGCCGGGCAGGAACCTTGTCCGCCCTGTGCGGTTCGCCGGGCAGCACCTCAAGCGATGATCGGGGCGTCGGGTGCCTCACCCAATCCGGAAGCCACTCCCATGATGCACCGTCGCATGCACCGACGCGCTCTCCTCACCACGATGCTGGGCGCCACCGCGGCCCTGGCGGTCACGCGCACCGCCCTCGCGCAGGTCACGCCGGCCGGCGCGATCCCGACCGGCGCCTATCTCCAGATGGCCACCGGCGGCGGCCTGTTCCTGGAGAATACGGCCCGCGACGCCCACGCGAAGACCACCAATCCCGGCGTCAAGAAGTTCGCCCGCGCCGAGGTGGTCGAGCAGGTGAACCTCGCCCGCAAGATCGGCGCCTACACGGGCGGCGCCCCGATCCCCGGCCCGGCCGCGGCGGCGGGCCCGGGCGGCCTGATCGGCGGCCTCGTCGCGGCGCCCGTGGCGGTGGCCGGCACCGCCGTGAGCGCGGCGGGCAGTGTCGCGGGCGGCGTCGCGGGCGGCGTGCTCGGCGGCCCGGGCCCGGCCCAGGGCATGACCACCGACGCGCAGAAGGCGCAGATCCTGGCGCAGCTCAGCGCCATGCCGCCGGGGCCGCAATACGACGCCACCTTCGTGAACGCCTCGCTCCAGGGTCATCGGGAGGCGCTGGGCATCCACGGCGCCTACGCCCAGTCGGGCGAGGATCCCGGCCTGCGCGCGATCGCCCGCGGCGCCCTGCCGCTGATCAACCTGCACATCGCCCGGCTCAGCCGGATGCAGGCGATGATGGGCGGTCAGGCGGGCTGAGCCGCCGGACGACGGGGCCGGTCCGCCGCGCGGCGGACCGGCTCCCCCAGGTTCCCCACCGGCCTCGCGGAGGCCCCCGTCAGCCGGCCCGCTCGCGCAGCCGCTGCACCAATCTGAGCAGCACGCCGCGGATATGGGATCGAAGCTGGGCGTTCTCTGTCATCGGACGCCGTTCGACGCGCCGGATCGCGGCGCCTCGAGAAACACATCCCTTGGACGGACCGTTGCTACGTAAAAAGCGGGATCGATGCCGCAGCCGCGCCGCAGAACCACCCTCCAAGGACGTAGCCCGTGGCACGGATCGACGACGCCCCGCGGCCCGTATGATGGGACCGGATCGTCGACAGAACGCTCCTGATGTGCGCGCGCAGCTTGTCCTTGCGGAGCGCGGCCGTCTCGGCGCTCGGGTTGGGCGGGTTGGCGGAGGTCGACATGTCACGGGGCCCCGGCTCAGGAGCGCCACCGCTCCGGGCCGTCGGACGACGGCGGGGGGACGCTGAGGATTCCTATAATTGATAACGTGAGCGGAATCTCAGGCGGATCGCGTAGAACCGGGCAAACTCCATGTTTTAGATGCATTAAGGTTTATCCAACCGAAGACCTTTCCCAGTCGTGTTTCGCACTACGTAGAGATATCCGGACGATCGCCGCGGGCCGGCAGCAGGGGGAGGTCGGTGTCCGAGCGCTTCTACTTCGACCTCGAGAGCAGCGAGGAGACGATCCGGGACGACGACGGCGTGGAGGTCGGCAGCCTGGACGAGGCCATGGCCGAGGCGCGCAGCGTCATCGCCGAGATGGCCGACGAGGTCTGCGCCTCCGATCCCGACCGGTCCTGGAACCTGGTCGTGCGCGATGCCGCCGGGTACGCCCGCCACCGGCTGCCGATCCGCCGGTAGCGCGGGGCCGGGACGCCCGGCGGGGCGCCGAACGGCACCCGACAAGAAGCCCGCCGCGGCTTGGCCGGGCGGGCTTTAGGTGATCTCGTCTCGGAGAAGGCCCGACCGTAGACCCAGGACGGGGCGCCCGCATCCCCCATCCGGATGAGGCCGGCGCACGATCCCGCGACTGTCGGCCCGCGACTGTCGGCCCGCGACTGTCGGCCCGCGACTATCGGCCCGCGACTATCGGCCCGCGACTGCTTTCCCGCGATGGCCCGGCCGGCGCGCCGCGGGCTCTACCAGGTCGCGCCCGGCAGGGGCGCGGGGGCGTAGCGGCGGACCATGGCGGCGCAGAATTCCGCGAACTCGGCGCGGACCAGCGGCGCGCTGGTGTGGTGGGGCGAGATGCCCCGGTGCTCCGGGGTGAAGCAGAACGTGACGGTGACGTCGAAATCCTGCAGCGCCGCCATCTGCCGGTCGAACCAGTCCAGCGCCCCGGGCCGGAAGCTGTCGGCCCAGGACAGGCCGGTCCGCAGGTAGCGGACACCGAGCCGCTTCATCCACGCGACGGCCTCGTCGAGCCGGTGGTCCTCGAAGTGGAACCACTGGCACAGGCCGATCTCCGGGGTGTGGCGGGCGAAGCTCTCCAGGGCGATCTTCGGGGTGCCGTCCTGCCGGAGCAGGCCCATGTGGAAGTGCCGGTAGTAGGAGGAGCCCTCGGCCTCCTTGTGGCGGGTGGTGGCCTCCCATTCCCGCGGCAGGTCGTAGAGGCTGTACCAGTGGATCCGCGGCGCCCGGCCGGAGAGCAACTCCAGGGTGCGGCGCAGGCCCCAGTCCTGGACCTCCTCGGCGCCGAAGGTCGAGACGCCGACCTCCGAGACCCAGACCGGCAGGTCGGTGACGGCGCGGATCTCGTCGAGCTTGGCCGGCCAGTCGTGGATCGACCACAGGTTCCAGTCGAGGGGGAAGCCGTGCACCGCCACGGCGTCGACGGCGTCGAGGACGCCGCGGCCCTCCATGTTGCGGATGAAGACCGGGTCGATCGGCGAGATGCCGCCGAGCACGCGGATCAGGTTCGGGTTCGCCGCCCGGACCGCGTGGCCCGCCTCCTTGGCCATCTCGGCGAAGAGCAGCCAGTCGGGGTCGATCTCCGGGTCCCAGTGCGACTTGTTGTTGGGCTCGTTCCAGAGCATCACCGAGTCGATCATCGCGTGTTCCCGCGTCCTTGCCCGCTCTCGTCCGACTGCGACCGCGCGGGGTATGCGGCCCCCAGCCCGTAGGGGACCGGCGCGGTGCGGCAGAGATAGACCTCCGCCTCGGGCTGGGCCGCGATGGCGAAGCCGCTCGCCCGCAGCATCGCCTCGATCCCGGCGCGGTTGGGGATCCACCAGTTCGTCCAGTCGTGCGCGTAGGCGCGCTCGACGAAGTGCATCCGCGGGTAACCGGGCCGCTCGAACTGGTCCATGTCCCAGAAGTCGTAATCCTCGGCGACCGGCTCGACCGCCCGGCTGCCGCGCAGCATCGACTGGAACACCAGCAGGTCGCCGGCCACGTGCTCGCGGATCAGGTCGAGGGCCAGCAGCGGGTGGCGCAGGTGGTAGAGCACGCCCATGAACAGCACGACGTCGAACCGCTCGCCCAGGGTGCCGACGTCGTAGACGGAGAGGTTCCGGAACTCGATGTCGTGGCCGAGGCTGGCGGCGGCGAAGCGGGCCTGGGCGAGGTAGCGCTCGTCGGAATCGAGGCCGAGCACGCGGGCCGCGCCGCGCTGCTTCATCGCGATGGCGTAGAAGCCGCCGTTGCAGCCGATGTCGAGGACGCTCTTGCCGGTCAGGTCGGCGGGCAGCGCCCCGGCGAAGCGCCGCCACTTCACGCCCGGATAGTCGCCGAGGAAGTGGTCCGGGGCGGTCCAGACGCCGTCGCCGAGGTCGATGTTGTGGAACCAGGGACCGAGGGCGTCGGCCTGCCGGCGCAGGTCGGAGGCCGTCATGGCTCGGTCCGTCAGGGTGCGGTCCGTCAGGGTGCGGTCCGTCAGGGTGCGGTCCGTCAGGGTGCGGTCCGTCAGGGTGCGGTCCGTCAGGGTGCGGTCCGTCAGGGTGCGGTCCGTCATGGCGCGGTCCGTTCGTTGATCGACACGACCCGCCCGCCGCCGGGCCAGAGGGCGAGCTCGCTGCAGGAGGCCGGGTCGACGACGATCCGGTCGTAGGCGTCGAGGCCGAGGCCGAGGAGCCCGAGGAGGGCGGCCCGGATGACGTCGCCGTGGCTCACGAGGATCACGGGCGCGCCGTCCGCGGCGAAGCGGGCGAGGACCCGGCCGACCCGTCCCTGCGCCTCCGCCATGCTCTCGCCGCCCGGCGGGCGGGCGGTCGCGCGCTCCGCGTTCCAGGCGGCCCAGAGGGGATCGGCCGCGAGGGCGTCGAAGCTGCGGCCCGTCCAGGCGCCGGTCTCGATCTCGTCGAGGTCGGGCTCGGTCGCGACCGTCAGCCCGAGGGCCGCGGCGATCGGCGCGGCGGTCTCGGCGGTGCGGTCGCGCGGGCTCGCCAGCAGGGTGCCGGCGCCGCGCCCGGCGAGGCGGCGGGCGAGGGCGTCGGCCAGCGCCCGCGCCTCGGCGCGGCCGGCCTCGCTCAGGGAGACGCCCGGCATGCGCCCGCACAGGATCCGGCCGAGCCGGTCGTGGCTGCCGTGGCGGACGAGGAAGACCTGCCTCATGCGGGGCGGCCCGTCGGAAACACGGCGATCGGGGTCAGCGAACGCGTCGTCCGCCCCGCGCCCGCCGGTACGCCAACCACCATCACACGCCCTCGCCCGCCGCGAAGCGCAGGGTGCGGTCCCGCGCCTCCGCGTCGGTGAACTGCCGGGGCGGCGACTTCATGAAGTAGCTCGACGGCCCTTCCAGCGCCCCGCCGAGGCCCCGGTCGAGGGCGAGGCGGGCGCAGCGCACCGCGTCGATCACGATGCCGGCGGAGTTCGGCGAGTCCCACACCTCGAGCTTCAGCTCGATGTTGAGCGGCACGCCGCCGAAGGCCGTGCCCTCCAGGCGGATATGCGCCCATTTCCGGTCGGTCAGCCACGGCACGTGGTCGCTCGGGCCGACATGGATGTCGCCCGGGGCCAGGGCTCCGTCGAGCTGGCTCGTCACCGCCCGGGTCTTCGAGAGCTTCTTCGATTCCAGCCGCTCGCGCTCCAGCATGTTCAGGAAGTCGGCGTTGCCGCCGAAGTTGAGCTGGTAGGTCCGGTCCAGCCGGACGCCGCGCTCGCGCAGGAGGTTGGCGAGCACCCGGTGCACGATGGTGGCGCCGACCTGGCTCTTGATGTCGTCCCCGACGATCGGCAGTCCCCGGGCGGCGAAGCGCTCCGCCCATTCCGGGTTCGACGCGATGAAGACCGGGATGCAGTTCACGAAGGCGCAGCCGGCCTGCAGGGCGCAGTCCGCGTAGAACTCGGTGGCCGCCTGCGAGCCCACCGGAAGGTAGGAGACGAGCACCTGCGCGTCGGTGCGCCGCAGCTCCGCGACCACGTCGGCCACCGGCTCGGGCGATTCCGCGACCACCCCCTCGAGGTAGCGGCCGATCCCGTCGTGGGTCGGCCCGCGCCGCACCGTGACGCCGGTCTCCGGCACCGCGGCGAAGACCTGCGTGTTGTTGGGCTCGGCCAGGATCGCCGCGGCGAGGTCGCGCCCGACCTTGCCGGCGGCGACGTCGAAGGCCGCGACGACCGCGATGTCGCGCACCCGGTAGCCGCCGAGGTCCGGCGACATCAGGCCGGGCACGGGCTCGCCGGGCGCCGCGTCGCGGTAATGGTGCAGCCCCTGCACGAAGGACGAGGCGCAGTTGCCGATCCCGACGAGGCCGACGCGGATGGGGGCGGCGTCCATCAGCGCCTCGGCCGCCCGGGGCGTGGCTCAGCCGGCGACAACGGCGCGCTCCTCGATGGCCGGACGCGCCCGGCGCGGAGCGATCTCGCGGGAGAACCACGCGATCGTCGCCTCCAGGCCCTCCTCCAGGGGCACCCGCGGCGACCAGCCGAGCAGGGTCTCGGCACGGGTGATGTCCGGCCGGCGGCGCTGGGGATCGTCCACCGGCAGCGGCCGGCGCACGATCCGGGACGGGGTCTCGGTCATCCGCACCACGAGGTCGACCAGCGCGCCGACCGTCAGCTCGCGGGGGTTGCCGAGGTTGACCGGGCCGGCGAGGGGCGTCTCCACCGCCATCAGCCGGAGGAGCCCGTCCACCAGGTCGCTGACGTAGCAGAAGGAACGGGTCTGCTCGCCGTTGCCGTAGACCGTGATGTCGTCGCCGGCGAGCGCCTGGCAGATCACGTTGGAGACGACCCGGCCGTCGTCGGCGCGCATCCGCGGCCCGTAGGTGTTGAAGATCCGCGCGACGCGGATGTCGAGGCCGTGCTGGCGCTCGAAATCGAAGGTCAGGGTCTCGGCGGAGCGCTTGCCCTCGTCGTAGCAGGCCCGCGGCCCGGTCGGGTTGACGTTGCCCCAGTAGGATTCCTGCTGCGGGTGCCGCTCCGGATCGCCGTAGACCTCGCTGGTGGAGGCCTGGAGGAAGCGCGCCCCGGCGTCCCGGGCAATCTCGAGCAGCCGGCCGGTGCCCAGCACGCTGGTCATCATCGTGTGGACCGGGTCGGCCTGGTAGTGCGGCGGCGAGGCCGCGCAGGCGAGGTTGAACACCCAGTCGAACCGCGGCAGCGCCGGCAGCGGCTCCGTCACGTCCGCCTCGACGAAGTCGAACCGCGCCTCGTTGGCGAGATGGGCGAGATTCGCCCGCCGCCCGGTCAGCAGGCTGTCGACACAGGTGACGCGCGCCCCGTCGGCGAGGAGCGCGTCGATCAGATGCGAGCCGATGAACCCGGCACCGCCGGCGACGAGGACTCGGATGCCGCTCCTGGTTCCCACCATCATTCTCCCGAGTGCCTAGTGACCGATGATCGCGAGATCGGGCGCGGCGGAGCGCGCGAATCCCGACAGCGCGCCCGCTTCGCCGAGGAAGCGTTCGAGTTCCTCGGCGCGGGCGGCGGCGGTGTGCCGCGCGAGGATCGCCGCGCGGGCCGCGGCGCCGAGGCTCCGCCGATCCGCCTCGGGACGCCCGCGCAGGATGGCCAGGACGGCGTCCGGGCCGTCGGGCAGCAGGATTTCGCGCTCCGGGACGAGCAGGGTGTCGAGACCGTCCCACCGGTCGGAGATCACCGGCGTGCCGCAGGCGCCCGCCTCGAACAGGCGCACGCTCGGGCTCCAGCCGGCCCGGACCATGTCGGCGCGGGTGACGTTCAGAGTGTAGCGGCTCGCCGCGTAGAAATCCGGGTGCCGGTCCGGCGGCAGGTGCTCGATCCGCTCGACGTTGGCGGGCCAGTCGATGCCGGCCGGGTACTGGGGGCCCGCCACCGCGAAGCGGAGATCGGGGGCGCGGCGGGCCGGCTCGACCAGCAGGCGCTCCAGCGTGGGCTGCCGGTCCGGGCTGTAGGTCCCGAGATAGCCGAGATCGTAGCGCGCCGGGCGGTCGAGGGCCGGGTAGGCATCCGGATCGACCGAGCAGTAGAGCGCTCTCGCGGCGGGCGCGCCGTAGGCCCGCTCCAGGCGCCGCAGGGTCGGGCCGCCCGTGAAGGACAGGTAGAGGTCGTAATCCCGGATCTGCCCGGCCGCGAGGTAGGCGCAGGTGCCGGCCTCCAGGGCGGCCAGCGTCACCGGCGTGTCGATGTCGTAGAAGGCGCGGGTCCCCCGGGCCCAGTCGAGCACGCGGGCGCCCGCCGCGACGCCCTCCGGCACGTAGGACCCGACGATCACGGCATCCGCCCCGGCGATGGCGGCGCGGTGCGCGTCGAGCCCGTCGAGATCGGCGTAGAGGGCGAGGTCGCAGAAGCCGGGCTCGGGCAGGTCGCGGTGCTGGGCGTACCAGGGCACGTCGCGCTCCAGGAACAGGACGTGGTGGCCGCGCCCCGCGAAGGCCTTGAGCAGCGCCCGGTAGGTGGTCGCGTGGCCGTTCCCCCAGGACGAGGACAGGCTCAGGCCCAGGACGACCAGGCGCATCGGGGCCGCGCTCACGCGACGCTCCGCCGGTTCGCGTCCGCCTTGCGGGCCGCCTCCGCCCGCAGGATCGCGTCGACCTCGACCGCCCGGCGCGCGTAGGTGTGCTGCGCCGTGATGCGCCGGCGGGCGGCCTCGCCGATGGCGCGGGCCCGCTCCGGGGTGAGGGCGGCGACGTGGTCGGCGACGTCGCGCCCGTCCCGGGCGACCAGCACCTCGGTCCCCGCGTCGAGGAACAGGCCGAGGCCCTCCCAGGCGTCGGTGATCAGGCAGGCGCCGGCGCCGGCCGCCTCGAACACCCGGGTGGCGGGGGAGAAGCCGACCGCCGCCATGCTGTCGCGGGCGATGTTCAGGACGGCGAGGGGCGTCGTGTTGAAGGCGTTGTGCTCGCGCGTGTAGACGTGGCCGAGATGCCGGACGTTCAGCGGCAGGCCGCGGCTCTCCCAGCCGTTGCCGCCGATGAGGAAAGACCGCTCCGGCAGGCGCGCCGCCGCCGCGAGGAAGAACTTCTCGACGCGGGCCTCGCGGTCGGGCAGGCGGTTGCCCAGGAAGGCGAGATCGGCCGCGAAGCGCGGCTCCGGCGGCACCGGGAAATGGGTGTCCGGATCGAGCGCGTTGTAGATCGGGATGCAGGCCCGGGCGCCGAAGCCCTCGTAGGCCTCGACCACCGGCGGCCCGCCGCCGTAGGTGAGCACGAGGTCGAGGTCGGGCAGGGCGCGGCGGAGCGCGTGGTCGGGATCGGCGCGCATCTCGGCGAGCGTCGCCGGGGCGTCGACGTCCCAGAAGATCCGCACCGCCTCCGGGCGCGACGCCGCGATGATCCCTTCGAGCAGCTCGTCGTCGAACACGCCGACGCCGCTCGCCTTCACGACCACGTCGGCCATCGCCGCCTCGGCGACGACCGCCCGGGCGGCCTCGATCGTCGCCGGGTAGACCGTCACCGCCGCGTAGGGCGGGGGCTCGATGTCCCGGTGCTGCTGCCGGTCGAAGGCGTCGGGCTCGTAGAAGGTGATCGTGTGGCCGTGCCGCGCCAGGGCGGCGAGCATCCCCCGGTAATAGGTCGCGGCGCCGTTCCAGTAGGACGACAGCAGGGAGGAGCCGTAGAAGGCGATCTTCACGCGGTGGCCTCCAGGGTGGCGGGTGCCCGCAGGCTGGCGGCGACGGACAGAAGTTCCTCGGCGCGGTGCGCGCAGGTGTGGCGCGCCCGGATCGTGGCGAGGCCGGCGGCCGCGAGCGCCTGCCGGAGGCCGGGATCCGACCGCAGGGCGCGCAGGTGGCTCTCCATCTCGGCGCCGGTGCGGGCGACGAGATAGTCCCGGCCCGGCCGGAACAGGTGCTCCGCGTCGTCCCAGGGCGCGCAGACCAGCGGGATGCCGCAGGCGAGCGCCTCGAACACCCGGATCGTCGGGATGCCGGGCAGGCGCTCCACGTAGAAGCGCCGGGGCACGTGCACGGTGGCGAGATGGCGGGCGAACAGGCCGGGCGCGGCGGCGTTCGGCGCCCAGCCGTGATAGCGGGCGCCGTACCGCTCGAGCGTCGCGAGCGCCGCCGCGGGGTAGCGCACGCCGTAGATGTCCAGCGGCAGGCCGACCTGCGCGGCCGGCCGGAACAGGTAGGTCTCCAGCTCCGCGCTGCGCTCGTCGTCGCCCCAGTTGCCGATCCAGACCAGGCCGGCGCGGGCGCTCTCGGGACCATCCGGATCGGACGCGACGCGCCCCCTCTCCCGTGCGGGAGAGGGTTGGGGTGAGGGACGAGACGGTTCAGGATCGAGCCCGACATCGACGCGCGGGAACGGCGCGCCGCGTCCGGATGGGCCAGATCCCTCACCCAGTCCGTCTCCCGAACGGGAGAGGGGACCCGCGCCGGATCCGGCGCCGTCGAGATCCGGAAGTTCCTGCGCGGGCGGGTGGAACAGCCGCGTGTCGGCCGCCTCGTGCCAGACGTAGGCGCGCCGCCCCCAGCCGCGCGCCCGGTAGACCGCCGCGAGGGTCTCCCCGAAGGCGAGCACGCCGTCGTAGCCGGAGAGGTCGAACCGGGCCATCTCCTCCGGGGCGCTCACCGCCCGGTGGTGGGTGTCGTGGAACAGGAGCGTGTAGCGCGCCCCGCGGCGCCGGGCGGCGCCGAGCGCCGCCACCAGGGCCGGCTCGCTCCACTCGTGGACCAGAACGAGGTCGCGGTCCGCCACACGCTCGACCACCGCGTCGACCGGAGCGTCGACCGGAGCGTCGACCGGAGCGTCGACTGCCGCGTAGCGCTCGGAAGCGAGGTCCGGATAGGCCGCCCGGTAGGCGTCGAGGCCGGCCGCGCCGTGGTCGCGCAGGAGGTTCTCGAGGCTCCAGGCCCCCTCCGGCTCGTAGGCCGCGACGTCGTGGCCGCGCGCCCGCAGTTCGCGCAGGACGCCGCGCAGGAAATGCGCGTTGCCGTGGTTCCAGCACGAGGCCAGGGAGTGGGTGAAGTAGGCGATCCTCATGCCGCGGCCCCGCCGAGCCGGGCCGGCGCCCCGTCGAGGAGGCCGCGCAGCACCCCGAGCACGCCCTCGGTCATCGCCTCGACCCCGTAGCGGGCGGCGCGATCGGCGGCGGCCGCCCCGGCGGCGTCACGCCGGGCGGGATCGTCCAGGAGGTCCTGCACGGCCCGCGCGGCAGCCCCGTCGTCGTCCGCGCCCACGAAGGCGGCAGCGCCGTCCCACAGCTCGCGGAAGACCGGCATGTCGGACAACACGAGGGCGCAGCCCGAAGCGGCGGCCTCCAGCACCGCGAGGCCGAACGGCTCGTACCGGGCGAGCGACACGAAGACCGGGCGGCCGGCGAGTTCCGCGGCGATCCCGGCATCGTCGAGCCGCCCGAGGCGCCGCAGGTGGCGCGTCTCGACCCGCGCGCCGTTCGGCCCGTCGACGGGGCCGGCGGCGCGCAGCGGCACCGGCAGGCGGGCGGCCAGCCGGTCGAGGGCGGCGGCGTTCTTCGCCCGGTCCCAGAGGCGCCCGGCCGTGAAGACGAAGGGTTCGGCGGCCCGGGGCCGCGCGCCGCTCGGCGCCCGCCCGTTGCGGACCACCTCGGGCGGCCGCGCGAGGCCGCAGACCCGGGCGGTCGCCAGCGCGTGCGCCCGGGTGGGGGCCAGGAGGGCGTCGGCGGCGCGGCAGCCCCGCGCGGTCAGGTCGTGGCGCCACGCGAGGTCGGCCGGGAGCGGCCCGGTCTCGACGGCGTCCCACCACGTCGCCACGCAGGAATGGCACACGGCCGCCACCGGCACGGGGAAATCGGCGAGCGCCATGGCGGGGCTGTGCAGGTGCACGAGATCCGCGCCCAGGGTCCGGGCGAGCCCGGCCAGCGCCCGCGCGGCGTCCAGCACGGCGTCGGGCGTCGCGGCGGTCCAGTCCAGGGGCAGCCCGGTGGCGCGGATCTGCGCGCCGGTGGCGGCCTCGGCCGCCGCGATCCGCGCCTCGGAGGGGACCGGGCCCAGGACCGCGACCGTCACGGCCAGGCCCCGCCGGACCAGGCCGGCCGCGAGGTCGAGGCTGTACTGCCAGACGCCGCCCACCGCGTCCGCGCTCATCAGGACGTGCGGCGCCGCTGTCGGGGAGGGGCTCAGCAGCACCCGCATGCGGCCTCCAGCTCGGGCAGGGGCAGGGGGCGCTCGTCCTGGATGTCGCTGAACTGCGCGAACTGGCCGAGGTAATGGGCGTGCGCCCGCTCCCAGGCCCGGTCGTCGGGCTCGCCCCAGAGGCGGCGGTAGTCGGGGGAGCTCGGGTAGGGGTAGAGCGGCACCGGGTCGTTCGCCCAGACGCCCTGTCCGCGCAGGCGGTCGCGCCACGCGGCCACGAGGTCGGGGTCGTCCCCCGCCACGGCGATGAGGTTCGCCTGCACGAACGGCACAGTGCGGCGGGCGTGGATCAGGCGCTCGGCGAGGTCGTCGGTCGAGGCGCGGCAGCGCTTGTCGAGGGCGGCGCGGCCCGCCTCGGTCAGGCTCTCGATCCCGGCCTCGATGGAGACGCAGCCCGCCGCCCCGAGGAGGTCGAGCATGTCGGGCTTCCACAGGTCGATCCGGGTCTGGATCCCGAAGCGCAGGTCCCGGGCGACCAGCGCCTCCAGCAGCGGCTTCTGCGGCAGGAAGATCTCGTCGACGAAGTAGACGTAGGTGACGCCCTGCGCGATCAGCCCGTCGATCTCGTCGAGGACGAGGTTCAGGTCCCGGCGGCGATAGGCGTCGCGGAAATCGATCTTGGCGCAGAACGAGCAGGTGTAGGGGCAGCCGCGCGAGGCCTCGACCTCGGCGCCCGGGCCGTCCGGCGCGGCGTCGAACCGGTGGTGGTGGTGCCGGTGCCGGGCGATCCACTGATCCGGCCAGCGCAGGGCCGGCAGGTCGGTGAAGCGGCCGGCCTGGGGCGGGCCGGTCACCGCGACCGCCTCACCGTCGCGGACGGCGAGGCCGGGCACGGCCCGCAGGGTTTCCGGGCGCAGGTCGGGCAGGGCGGCGAGCCGGGCGACGACCTCCTCGCACTCGCCGCGCACGACGATGGCGCAGCCGAGCTTGTCGAGGACCGGCCGCGGCGTCGCGGAGCCGTGGGGGCCGACCGCCACGGTCGTCCCGCCCCGGCCCGCCAGGGTGTCGAGGAACTGGCGCGGCACCCGCAGCTCCGGCGGGGCGCAGCGCCAGAACAGGTAGGTGGGGGCGGTCGCCACCACCGTCATGGCGGGGGCGAAGGCGGCCACACGGTCGGCGGCGGCCTCGGCGCTCAGGCCCTCGAGATGGGCGTCCACGAGCAGCGTCTCGTGGCCGGAGGCCGCCAGCAGCGCGGCGGCGTAGCCGAGCTCGAGCGGCAGGTGCGGCTCGCGGCAGCCGAAATAGATGCTGTTGCGGTAGTCCCAGGGCGGGTTGACCAGAGCGACTCTCATGCGGCCGCTCCGGCGATCGGCGCCGCGCCGTCCGACGGCGCGCGCGCGGCGGCGAGCCACCGGGCGAGGTCGGCGACGCCGTCGCGCCAGCCCGTGAAGGGGGCGAGGCCGAGCCGCTGGACGGCCCGGCGCGTGTCCGAGACGTAGTAGCGCTGGTCGCCCGGGCGCCAGGCCTGGAAGCTGCGCGCCACCGGGCGCCCCAGCAGGGTGCCGACATGGTCGAGGAGCTGCAGCAGGCTCACGGCGTTGCCGGGGCCACCCCCGACGTTGAAGGCGCGGCCCGCCGCGTCGTCGATGCGGGCGAGCGCCGCCCGGTAGACCGCCACCACGTCGCGCACGTGCAGGATGTCGCGCACCTGCCGTCCGTCGCCGTAGAGCGTGACCGCCTCGCCGGCGAGCGCCCGGATCAGGAAGTGGGCGACCCAGCCCTGGTCCTCGTTGCCCATCTGGCGGGGCCCGTAGATGCAGCTCATCCGCATCACCGCCGCCGGGATGCCGAAGCTGCGGGCGTAGTCGAGGACGTACTGGTCCGCCGCCCCCTTGGAGCAGCCGTAGGGCGTGTGGAAGTCGAGGGGCCGGGTCTCGCCGATGCCGCGCCGGCGCAGCTCCGGATCGGCCGGCAGGTAGGCGTCGCCGACCGCCTCCAGGGCGATGTCGGGCAGGTCGCCGTAGACCTTGTTGGTCGAGGCGTAGAGGAGCGGCACCGGCCGCGCCTGCGCCCGCAGCGCCTCCAGCAGGTTCACGGTGCCGAGGAGGTTGATCTCCATGTCGGCCCGCGGCGCGACGAGGCTCGTCGTCACCGCCACCTGGGCGGCGAAGTGGAACACCGCGCCGGCCTCCGCCACCGCGCGGCCCAGTTCCTGGATGTCGCGGATGTCGGCGACGACCGGGACGATCCGGTTGCCGTGGCGCTGCCGCAGCCACGCGAGGTTGGCCTCGACGCCGGGGCGCGAGAGGATGTCGTAGACGATCACCGCGTGGCCGTCGGCCGCGAGGCTGTCGGACAGGTTGGCGCCGATGAACCCGGCGCCGCCGGTGACGAGGATCGGCCGGCCGCTCACGCGACGAGACCGCGCGCTTCGAGCTCGCGCCGCGCCTCGGCGACGCGGTCGACGGCCTGCTGCTCGGCCACCCAGGCGGCGAGCTCGGCGAGCCCCTCGGCGAAGTCGCGGCGCGGCGCGTAGCCGAGCTCCCGCTGGATCTTGCCGATATCGGCGATGCAGTGGCGGATGTCGCCGAGCCGCGCCTGGCCGGTCACCTCCGGCGCGATCTCCGCGCGGCCCATGGCGCGGGCGAGCAGGCGGGCGACCTCGCTGACCGTGCGGTCCTGGCCGCTGCCGACGTTGTAGACCTGGCCGGCGGCGGCCGGGTGCTCCAGGGCCAGCGCGAAGGCCTGCGCGACGTCCTCCACGTGGACGAAGTCGCGCCGCTGCGCGCCGTCCTCGAAGATCATCGGCGGCTGGCCGTTGTGGAGGCGCGCCGCGAAGATCGCCAGCACGCCGGTATAGGGGTTCGACAGCGCCTGGCCCGGCCCGTAGGCGTTCCACAGGCGGAGCGCCACGCCCTCCATCCCGTAGGCGGGGGCGAGGGTGAGCGTCAGGCGCTCCTGCATGTACTTGGTCAGCGCGTACACGGAGGCGAGCGCCGGCCGCTTCGTCTCGGGCGTCGGGATCGGCCGCATGGGCTGCCCGTGCCCGTCGAGGGGGTCCCAGGGTTCCCCGGGCCGGCGCGGGCGGCGCACCACCTCCTCGGCGGTCGAGCCGTCGGAGGTGCGGTACAGCCCCTCCCCGTAGATGCTCATCGAGGAGGCGACGACCACGCGCCTCACCGGGGCGTCGATGAGCTGCTGGAACAGGACCGCCGTGCCGCAATCGTTGACCGAGACGTAGCGCTCGACCGCGTACATACTCTGGCCGACGCCGACCTCGGCCGCGAGGTGGACGACCCGGTCGATGCCCGACAGGGCGCGGGCCACGGCCGCGCCGTCGCGGACGTCGCCGGCCTGGAACTCGACCTCCGGCGGCAGCGCCTCGGCGCCGCCGCCGTGGACCTGCTCGATCAGGCTGTCGAGCACCCGCACGCGGTAGCCGCGGCGCAGCAGTTCGGCGGAGAGGTGGCGGCCGATGAAGCCAGCACCACCGGTAATGAGCACGGATTCCGGCACGAGGCGTGGAAACTCCCCTGCAAGGACTTAAAGCTATGTAGATCGGGAATCCCGTCTCGATGAAATAACTCAGGTTAAGAGCCGAATTTGTTCGGAGAAAAGCGGGGCTATAACGGCGAAGACGAATAAATACGGGGGCTTATCTTTCGACAACAACGGATCATCGCGCGGCAGTCGATCCGCGGGCGCGGCCAGTATGCGCGCGGCGGAGGGCGACGATCAGCGCCCTATTCCCCCAGCAATGCCGGACCGGCTGTACTGGCCGGGCCTCACCGGCACCGCGCGGGCACATGGCGCGGCGGCCCCGTCGCGGGATCCGCGGGGTCCGTTGCCACGCGCAGGCCCCGGCATCCCGCTCCCCGGCCGCCGGGAAACCAGCCCCGCCGGGGGAGGGGGAAGATCGCCGCAGGGGATTTCTGTCCTAGGCGCCGGGTCCGTCAGCCCGCGAAGGCGCGGGGCGGCAGGCCGGCGACGCCGACGTCGAGCTCGAACAGCGCGCCGGCCTCCGGCACGTGCTCGGCCCCCCGCGCCGCCGAGGTGACGAACAGCCGGTCGAGGCCGGGACCCGCGAAGGCGCAGCTCGTGATGTTGGGGGCGGGCAGGGGGATCGCGCGCAGCAGGCGCCCCGCGGGATCGAAGCGGCTGAGCCGGCCGCCACCCCAGTGGGCGATCCACAGGCAGCCCTCTTCGTCCGTGGTCATGCCGTCGGGCCAGCCCCAGTCGTCGGGGAAGCGCAGGAAGGGCCGCTTGCCCGTCAGCGCCCCGTCGGCGGCGAGGTCGAAGGCGTAGACCGTCCGGGCGGCGCTGTCGCCGTGATAGAGGATCCGGCCGTCGCGGCTGAAGGTCGGCCCGTTGGCGACGCCGTAGCGGGTATCCATCCGCCGCCACGTCAGGTCCGGGTCGAGCCGGTGCAGGGAGCCCGACACCGCGGTCTCGGCCTGGTGCATGCTCCCGGCCCAGATCCGGCCGGCGAGATCGACCTTGGCGTCGTTCAGGCGGTTGTCGGGATCGTCGGGCTCGGGGTCGCCGATCGGCGCGAGGCGACCGGCCTCCAGGTCGTAGGTCGCGAAGCCGCTCTTCAGCCCGACGACGAAGTCGCGCCGGCCCGCGCGGGGGATGATCCAGCCGAGCGGTTCCGGGAACGGGCGCGTGCCCACGGCACCGTCGGCGAGGTCGAGCCAGTTCAGGGCCGGCGCCTCGATATCGACCCAGAACAGCACGCCCCGCTCCGGAACCCAGACCGGGCCCTCGCCGAGCCGGTCGCGCCGGGGCCGGTCGAGGATGCGGATCCGCGGGTCCATGGCGGGCTCCCCGATCTGGCCGACGCTCAGGCGCCGGCCGGCCGCGATGCGGCGCCGGTCCGGCAGCCCCAGAGCGCGTAGAACAGGACGTAGAGCTCGCAGGCGGCGGTGATCAGGAAGGAGTGCTGCAGCCCGTACCGGTCCGCCGCCCAGCCCTGCACCACCACCAGCGACCCGCCCGCGATCGCCATGATCAGCAGCCCGGCGCCCTCCTCGGTGAGCGGACCGAGGCCGCGGATGCCCAGGGTGAAGATCGTCGGGAACATGATCGCGTGGAACAGGCCGACCGAGATCAGCGCCCAGAGGGCGAGGTGGCCGGTCGCGAAGGTCGCCACCAGCATCACCGCGCAGGCGCCGATCGCCGCGCCGGCCAGCACGGTCTCGGCCGGGCGCCGCTGCATCAGGTAGCTGCCGACGAAGCGGCCGACCATCATGCCGCCCCAGAGCAGGAACAGGTAGCGCGCGGCCTGGGCGTGGGTCAGGTCGCCGATCTCGGGCTGCGACACGAAGTTGATGAACAGGTTCGACACACCGATCTCGGCGATCAGGTAGATGAAGATCGCCGGCACGCCGAGCACGAGGTTGCGGTGGCGCCAGAGCGACAGGCCGGCGCGCTCGGCCCTGGCGGCCCGGGCGGTAGCGCCGCCGGAACCGCCAGAGCCACCCATGGCGGGCAGCGGGAAGCGGGCGATGATCACGGCGAGGACGACGAGCACCACCGCCACGATCAGGTAGGGCAGCTGCACCGACTGCGCGTCGGCCAGGCGCTCGGCCGGGGTCAGGGTGGCCCCGGCGGCGGCGTTGCCCGAGGCCGAGCGGCCGAGGATCAGGTAGCCGCCGAACAGCGGCGCCAGGGTCGTCCCGAGGGAGTTGAACGCCTGCACGAGGTTGAGCCGCGCCGGGGCGCTCTCGGCCGGGCCGACCACCGCCACGTAGGGGTTCGCGGCGACCTGCAGGAGGGTGATGCCGCTGGCGATCACGAACAGGGCCGTGAGCGTGATCGCGTAGGAGACCCGGTGGGCGGCCAGGATCATCCCGAGCGTGCCCAGCGCCATGATGCCCAGCCCCGTCACCAGGGCGCGCTGGTAGCCGACGCGCTCGATCAGCTTGGCCGCCGGGATCGAGGCGACGAAGTAGGCGATGAACCAGACGGACTCGATCAGCGTGGTCTGCGTGTAGTCGAGGTCGAACACGCTGCGGAGGTGCGGCAGCAGCGTGTTGTTGATGACCGTGATGAAGCCCCACATGAAGAACAGGCTCGCCAGCAGCGACAGGGCCGGGCGGTAGCCGCCCCGGTCGCCCGCGGCCTCCGCCCCCGTCCGGGGCGCCGCGGTCCCCGCGGTCGCGATCGGTCCTGCCATCGGGCGTTGTCCTCTGCCTTCCGGGCCGCCTTGCCGGGGTCCCGTGTTGTCCCTTTTATTTGTCTGAGTATATACCGGGTCCGCGGTCGTCAACCGCGAGCCCCGTCGGGGCCGGCGCAGGACCGGCGCGGCGGGCGGAGAGACGAGGGGGAGAACGCGATGCGTGGAGTGGGATCCCTGGCGCTGTGCGCCTGTGTGGCCCTGCCGGGCCTGACGACGGCACCGGCCCGGGCGGCCGAGCCGACCCGGACGGTGTTCGGCACGCTGCCGGATGGCAGGACGGTCGAGGAGGTGACGCTGACGAACGGCACGGGCATCACGGCGCGGATCCTGTCGTGGGGGGCGCTCCTGCGGAGCCTCGACGTGCCGGACCGCTCCGGCAAGGCCGCGGACGTGGTGCTCGGCTACAACGACCTCGCCTCCTACCTGGCCAAGGGCAACTATTTCGGCGCGAGCGTCGGGCGCTACGCCAACCGCATCCGCGCCGGGCGCTTCGCCCTCGACGGCCGGACCTACACGCTCGCGACCAACGACGGCCCGAACGCCCTGCACGGCGGCGCGGCCGGCTTCGACAAGCGGCTCTGGACGATCACCGCGGTCAAGGGCGGCGCGGCCCCCTCGGTCACCCTGCGCTACGTCAGCCCGGACGGCGAGGAGGGCTATCCCGGCACGCTGACGGCGACCGCCACCTACGCGCTGGACGACACGAACACCCTCACGGTCACCTACGAGGCGACGACCGACAGGCCGACGATCGTCAACCTGACCAACCACAGCTTCTTCAACCTCGCGGGCGAGGGCTCGGGCCGCTCGATCCTCGACCAGACCCTGACCATCCCGGCGGAGCGCTTCACGCCGGTCGACGCCACCCTGATCCCGACCGGGGAGCACCTGCCGGTGGCCGGGACGCCCTTCGATTTCCGCGAGCCCGCAGTGATCGGCGCGCGGATCCGCGACGGGCGGGACGCGCAGATCGTGCGCGGGCGCGGCTACGACCACAACTGGGTCGTGACCGACGCGCCCACGGCCGAGCCGCACCCCGTGGCGCGGGTCGAGGATCCGGAATCGGGCCGCGTCCTCGACGTGGCGAGCAACCAGCCCGGCCTTCAGTTCTACGCCGGCAACTTCCTCAACGCGACCGCGGTCGGTAAATCCGGCCTCGCCTACCGCCAGTCGGACGCCCTGGCGCTGGAGCCGGAGCTCTTCCCCGACACGCCGAACCAGCCGGCCTTCGGCTCGGCCCGGCTCGATCCCGGCAAGACCTACCGGAACGTGATCACCTACCGCTTCTCGACCAGCCCCGCCCACCGGACCCAGAAATGACCGACCGACCGATTGCACGGCCCCTGCGCTCGCGCGCGTGGTTCGACAACCCCGACAATATCGACATGACCGCGCTCTACCTGGAGCGCTACCTGAACTTCGGCCTCAGTCTGGAGGAGCTGCGCTCGGGCAAGCCGATCATCGGCATCGCCCAGACCGGCTCGGACCTGTCCCCGTGCAATCGCCACCACCTCGTCCTCGCGGAGCGGATCCGCGAGGGCATCCGCGAGGCGGGCGGGATCGTCCTGGAGTTTCCCGTCCACCCGATCCAGGAGACCGGCAAGCGGCCGACCGCCGGCCTCGACCGCAACCTCGCCTATCTCGGGCTCGTGGAACTGCTCTACGGCTACCCCCTCGACGGGGTCGTGCTGACCACGGGCTGCGACAAGACCACCCCGGCCTGCCTGATGGCGGCCGCCACCGTGAACATCCCGGCCATCGCCCTGTCGGTGGGGCCGATGCTCAACGGCTGGTTCAAGGGCCAGCGCACCGGATCCGGCACGATCGTCTGGAAGGCCCGCGAGATGCTGGCGGCCGGCGAGATCGACCACGACGGCTTCATCAAGCTGGTGACCTCGTCGGCGCCCTCGACGGGCTTCTGCAACACGATGGGCACCGCCACCACGATGAACACCCTCGCCGAGGCGCTGGGCATGATGCTGCCCGGCTCGGCCGCGATCCCGGCGCCCTACCGCGACCGGCAGGAGGCCGCCTACCTGACCGGGAAGCGCATCGTCGCCATGGTGGCCGAGGACCTGAAGCCCTCCGACATCCTGACCCGGGACGCCTTCCTCAACGCCATCACGGTCAATTCCGCGATCGGCGGCTCGACCAACGCGCCGATCCACCTCGCGGCGATCGCCCGCCACATGGGGGTCGAACTCGACATCGCGGACTGGCAGACCCACGGGCTCGACGTGCCGCTCCTCGTCAACCTGCAGCCGGCGGGCACCTATCTCGGCGAGGACTACTACCGCGCCGGCAGCCTCCCGGCGGTGGTGGCGCAACTCATGCGCCGCGACCTGATCCGCGAGGGCGCGCTGACGGTGAACGGGCGCACCCTCGGCGACAATTGCCGGGGCGCCGCGATCGAGGACGAGGACGTGATCCGGCCGATCGAGCGGCCGCTCAAGGAAGCGGCGGGCTTCCTGGTCCTGCGCGGCAACCTGTTCGACGCCGCGGTGATGAAGACCAGCGTCATCGGCGCGGAGTTCCGCAGCCGCTACCTGTCGAACCCCGAGGATCCGGACGCCTTCGAGGGCCCCGTCGTGGTCTTCGACGGGCCGGAGGATTACCACGCCCGGATCGACGACCCGAGCCTCGGCATCACCGAGGAGACCCTCCTGGTCATGCGCGGGGCCGGGCCCGTGGGCTACCCGGGGGCCGCCGAGGTGGTCAACATGCGCCCGCCCGCGCAGCTGATCCGGGCCGGCGTGCACGCGCTGCCCTGCCTCGGCGATGGGCGCCAGTCCGGCACCTCCGGTTCGCCGTCGATCCTCAACGCCTCGCCCGAGGCGGCGGCCGGCGGCGGCCTCGCCCTCCTGCGCACCGGCGACCGGGTGCGGATCGACCTGCGCCGCGGCACCGCCGACATGCTGGTCGACGCCGACGAGATCGCGCGGCGGCGCGAGGCCCTGGAGGCGGCCGGCGGCTACGCCTACCCGGCCTCGCAGACCCCCTGGCAGGCGATGCAGCGCGCCGCGGTGGGGCAGATGCACACCGGGGCCATCCTGGAGGGCGCCGAGGCGTTCCAGCGCATCGCGCAGACGCGGGGCGTGCCGCGCGACAATCACTGAGGGCGCCGAGGGCGCTGAGGCCAGTGGGGCCGCCGAGGCCGCTCGGGCGATGCCGGGCCGGCGGCGCCCCGCCGCCGGCACCGTCAGGGCCGCATCGCCAGCTCGGTGTCGGCGAGGGCGAGGCGGACCAGCTCGGTCATCGTCGCGCGGGCGGCGTCCGGGTCGCCCGCCACGATCGCGTCGTAGAGGGCGCGGTGATCCGGCATTGGGTCCCGGGGCAGGCCCTGGCGGCGGTGCTTGAAGATCGTCGTCCACGTGACCGCGGCGGCGATGGAGCTCGACAGGGCCATCAGCGCGCCGTTGCGGGCCGCCTCCAGGATCGTGTTGTGGAAGGCCTGGTCGGCGGCCCGCCCGGCCTCGGTGGAGAGGCCGTGGCGGCCCATCTCCTCCAGGGCGTGGCCCATCCGGGCGATGTCGAGGCCCGAGCGCCGCGCGGCCGCGAGCGCGGCCGCGGCCGGCTCGACGATGATCCGCAGCTCGAACAGGTCGCGGATGAAGGACTCGCTCGGCTCCGACTCGAAGGCCCAGGCGAGGATGTCGGGATCCAGCAGGTTCCAGCGGCTGCGCTGGCTGACGCGGGTGCCGGTGCGCGGGCGGCTCTCGACGAGCCCCTTGGCGCTCAGGATGCGGATCGCCTCGCGATAGGCGGTGCGCGAGACGTTCAATTTCTCAGAGAATTCGATCTCCCCGGGCAGCACGTCCCCGGGCGCGTAGCGGCCGCCGAGGATCGCCGCGCCCAGATCGCGGGCGACCGAGCCGTGGATGCGGCGCGACCCCGTGGCGAGGGGCAGCGTGACGTTCTCCGGGCCGCGCTCCTGCCTCACCGCATCCACCTCCGGTCCGGGCCACCGGGTCGGGGCAGGAACGGCGTGATCGTATCCTGAAGTTGTAGGAGCGCAAAGGGGAACACCCGCCGCACCGGGACCGCGGCCGCGCTTGCGGCCGGAGGCGAACTGCTCTAGCTTAATTGTATGAGTAGTGAACCGCCAGGGTCCGTCACGGTCCGCGGCAGCGTCCTGGTCGGCGCCGCCGACGTGACCACGGCCGAGGTCTTCCGGGCCATCGATCCCGCCACCGGCGCGGCCCTGGAGCCGGCCTTCTCGGCTGCCGGCCCCGCGGAGGTCGAGGCTGCCTGCGCGCTGGCGGAGGCGGCGTTCCCGCACGTCTCCGAGGCGCCCCCGGAAGCGCGCGCGCGCTGCCTCGAGGCGGTCGCCGACGGCCTCGCCGAACTCGGCGCGCCGCTCGTCGAGCGGGCGGTGGCCGAGACGGGCCTGCCGCGCGCGCGGCTTGGGGGCGAGCGCGCCCGCACGGTCGGGCAACTGCGCCTGCTCGCGGACCTGGCCCGCTCCGGCGCGTGGATCCGGGCGACGATCGACCCGGCGCAGCACAAGCGGCAGCCGCTGCCCCGGCCGGACCTGCGCCGGCGCCACGTCGCGATCGGCCCGGTGGCGGTGTTCGGCGCCTCGAACGTCCCGCTGGCCTTCTCGGTGGCGGGCGGCGACACCGCCTCGGCGCTGGCGGCGGGCTGCCCGGTGGTGGTCAAGGGCCATCCGGCCCACCCCGGCACCGGGGAGATGGTCGCGCGGGCCGTGCGCGCGGCCGTGGCGGCCAGCGGCCTGCACGCCGGCGCGTTCTCGTACCTGCCGGGGCCGTCGAGCGCGCTCGCGGGCGCCCTGGTCGCCGATCCGCGGATCAAGGCCGTGGCCTTCACCGGGTCGCGGGCGGGCGGGCTCGCGCTGACGCGGGTCGCCGCCGGCCGGTCCGAGCCGATCCCGGTCTACGCCGAGATGAGCGCGGTCAATCCGGTCGTCCTGCTGCCGGGCGCCCTTCGGGCGCGGAGCGCGTCCCTGGCGGCGGGCTTCGTCCGGTCGCTGACGCTGGGGGCGGGGCCGTTCTGCACCGAGCCCGGCCTGCTGGTCGGGCTCGCCGGCTCCGACCTCGACGCCTTCGCGGAGGCGGCCGGCGCGGCGATCCGCGCGAGCGTGCCGCACGCCACGCTGACCGCGGACATCCGCGACCGGTTCGAGCGCGCCGTCGCCGCGATGGCGGCGCGGCCCGGGGTGACGGTCGCGGCCCGCGGGGCGTCGGCCGGGCCGGGGGGCGCCCCGGCCTGCCTGCTGCGCGCGGAGGCGGGCCGCGTCCTCGCGGATCCGGGGCTCGCCGACGCGATGTTCGGCCCGGCGGCGCTCCTCGTCGCGGCCGCCGACATGGCTGAGATCGCCCGGGTCGTCGACGCCCTCGGCGGCCAGCTCACCGCGACGCTGCACCTCGACCGGGCGGACGAGCATCTCGCCGCCGGGCTCGTGCCGCTGCTGGCCCGCAAGGCCGGCCGGGTCCTGGCGAACGGCTGGCCGACCGGCGTGGAGGTCGCCCCCGCGATGGTGCGTGGCGGGCCGTTCCCGGCGACCTCGGACGGCCGCAGCAGCGCGGTCGGACCGCTGGCGATCGAGCGGTTCCTGCGGCCGGTCTGCTACCAGGACCTGCCCGACGCGCTGCTGCCGCCGCCCCTGCGCCCGGACAATCCCTGGCAGCTCGCACGCCGGATCGACGGCGCTCTCGCCCCGCAACCCGGCCGCTGACAGGCCGCCGCGCGGCCCTCGACGGCCGCGCGTTCAGGACGCCCCGAAGCGGTCGTCCCCGGGAGGACACAGATGGGACGATCACTCCTACAATTCCGCGCCGCCGACGGGCAGCGGGGCGTCGCGCTGCTCGCCGACGGCCGGGCGGGGCGGGTGCCCGGCGTCGACAGCGTGCTGGCCCTGGCGCAAGAGGCCCTCGCGGCGGGGGACGGTCTGGCCGCGACGGCGGAGCGGGCGGGGCTCGGCGCGCCCGTCGATCTCGACGCGGTCCGGCTCCTGCCGCCCGTCGACCACGCCGATCCCGCCCACCTGCTGCTGAGCGGCACAGGCCTGACGCATCTCGGCTCCGCGAAGGGCCGCGACGCGATGCACCGCCCGGCCGCGGCCGACCCGGCGCCGACCGATTCGATGCGCATGTTCCGGATGGGCGTCGAGGGCGGCAAGCCGGCGCCGGGCGAGGCCGGCGTGCAGCCCGAGTGGTTCTACAAGGGCGACGGGTCCTGCCTGGTCGCCCCCGGCGAGCCGCTGGTCTCGCCCGCCTTCGCCCGCGACGGCGGCGAGGAGCCGGAGATCGCCGGGATCTACCTGATCGACGCCGACGGAACGCCGGTGCGCCTCGGCTTCGCCCTGGCGAACGAGTTCTCCGACCACGTGACCGAGCGCGGCAATTACCTGTGGCTCGCGCATTCCAAGCTCCGCCCGGCCGCCCTCGGCCCGGAGCTGTGGCTCGGGGCCCTGCCGCCGGACGTGCGCGGGACCAGCCGCATCCTGCGCGACGGCGCCGTGCTCTGGGAGAAGCCGTTCCTGTCGGGGGAGGCCAACATGTCCCACAGCATCGCCAACCTGGAGCGGCACCACTTCAAATACGCGCCGTTCCGGCGCCCCGGCGACGTGCACGTCCACTTCTTCGGGACCGCGACCCTGTCGTTCAGCGACGGCGTCGCGACCCGGCCGGGCGACGTGTTCGAGATCGCGGCCGCGCCGTTCACGCGGCCCCTGCGCAACCCGCTGGCGGCGGCTCCGGCCGTCGACACGGCCGTGCGGGTGCTCTGACCATGATGGACCCGATCCGCATCGGCCTCGTGGGCGTCGGCAAGATCGCCCGCGATCAGCACCTGCCGGTCATCGCCGCCTCGCCGGACTACGCGCTCGTGGCGGTGGCGAGCCGGCACGGCGGCCTCGACGGGGTGCCGAGCTACGCCACCCTGGAGGCGATGCTGGCGGCGCACGGCGACCTCGACGCCGTCGCCCTGTGCCAGCCGCCGCAGGCGCGGTTCGCGGCGGCCCTGGCGGGGATCGCGGCGGGCCGCCACGTCTTCCTCGAGAAGCCCCCGGGCGCGACGCTGGCCGAGGTCGGGCTCCTGGTCGCGGCCGCGCGGGACCGGGGCGTGAGCCTGTTCGCGAGCTGGCACTCCCGCTACGCGCCGGGGGTGGAGCCCGCCCGCCGATGGCTGTCGGGCCGCAGGATCCGGTCGGTGGCGATCGACTGGCTGGAGGATGTCCGGCACTGGCACCCGGGCCAGGACTGGATCTGGGACGCCGGCGGGATGGGCGTGTTCGATCCGGGGATCAACGCCCTGTCGATCGCCACCCACATCCTGCCGCCGTTCCTCCTGACCGGCGCGACCTTGTCGGTGCCGGCGAACCGGCAGGCGCCGATCGCCGCCGACCTGCACTTCGCGGACGCCGCCGGCACGCCGATCCGCGCCCGGTTCGACTGGCGCCAGACCGGGCCGCAGACCTGGGACATCCGCGTCGAGACCGACGACGGTCCCTTGGTCCTGTCGCGGGGCGGGGCCGCCCTGACGATCGCCGGCCGCGACCAGCCGCTCCCGCCCGAGGCGGAGTACCGCGGCCTCTACGACCGCTTCGCCGCCCTGGTCCGCTCCGGCACCAGCGACGTCGACCTGAATCCGCTGATCCACGCCGCCGACGCCTTCATGCGCGGCGAGCGCCGCACGGTGGAGGCCTTCACGGACTGACCGGACACGGACTGCCCGGGAAGGCCCCTGCGGGACACGAACGCGACAGAGCCAGGCAAGGCCGCGCGGTTAAGGGGGAGTCACACATGGGAAAGCATTGGGGAAAGCATTGGGGAAAGCATCGGCGATGGGCCGCGCTCGCGTTCTGCGCGGCGGCGTTCACGGCGGGCGCGGGCCCGGCGGTCGCGCAGGTTGAGGCGACGGCCCCGGACGGGGGACCGTCCCCGGTGAATCCGGGGCGGGAGGCGAGCCCGGCGCAGAAGGCCAGGTATCGGGCGAACCGCGCCCGGCGGCGGGTCATCCGGGAGGCGCGGAGCTTCTCGGGCGCCAGCAGCGCCGCGGCCAGCCTCGACGTGCAGGGCAGCAGCGCGACGCCGCCTAGCCTGCCGCCGGGCACCCTCGATCTCGGCAACGGGATCAGCATGATCCTGAACTATACGGGCGAGTTCGCCGCCAACCCGTCCGGCGGCATCCGGCAGGGATCGGCCTATGCGGGCCAGATCGCGTTCGGCCTCGACGCCGATCTCGCCCGCCTCGCCGGCATCGACGGCGGCTCGGTCCACACGCTCGTCACCCAGCGCCACGGCCGGAGCCTGGCGCAGGATGACATCGGCTTCAACGGCAGCGTGCAGGAGATCTACGGCGGCGGCCAGACCGCCCACCTGACGCTGCTGTCCTACGAGCAGAAGCTGCTCGACAACCGCCTCGACATCGAGGTCGGCCGCCTGCTCGCCAACCCCAACTTCCTGGCCTCGCCGCTCTACTGCAACTTCCAGAACAACGCGACCTGCGGCGCGCCCAAGTCCATCTTCAAGCTGACGAACTTCACCTACTGGCCGATCGCGACCTGGGGCGGCCACGCCAAGGCCTGGGTCAACGACACGGTGTTCCTGCACGCCGGCATCTACGAGGTGAACCCGCGCGACCAGCTGCCGACCCAGAACGGCATCGACTGGTCGACCCGCGGCGCCACCGGAGTCCTCGTCCCGGTAGAGGTCGGCTACTCGACCAATTTCGGCAACGACCCGCTGCCGCGCAACTACAGCATCGGCGCCGTGTTCGACCGGTCGGACTACAAGGATCCCGTGCTCGACCGGCGGGGCGGCGCGCAGGTCTTCAGCGGCCTCGATCCGCTGACCCGGTTCGGGCGGTCGGCGATCTACGCCCGCTTCGACCAGATGGTCTGGCGGCCGGATCCGAACGGCGTCCAGGGCCTGTCGGTGTTCGGCGTCGTCATCGGCGGCACCGGCGGCCGGCAGACCCAGGACTACTTCCTGGAGGGCGGCGCCGTCCTGACCGGCACCTTCCCGGGCCGGCCCTACGACACCCTCGGCCTCGTCGTCGCCATGGAGAAGCTCTCGCCGCTGGGCACGGCCAATATCCGGGCGGCGCGCGCGTCGCTGGGGCTCGGCACCCGGAACGTCGAGTCCCTGCAGACCATCCTGGAGCTGAGCTACGGCATCCAGCTCACCCCGGCGGTGCGGCTGATGCCGAACCTGCAATACGTGATCGACCCGGACCAGACCCGCTTCCCGTTCCGCCCGAAGCCGATCCCGGACGCCTTCGTGATCGGCGCGAAGCTGTCGGTGGACCTGTTCACCCTGGCGGGCCTCGCGAAGGGCCCGGGCAGCCAGTAGCGGTCCGACCACCCCGGCGCCCGCCCCTGCGGGCGCCGGGCCCTCGGACCCGGCCGGGGGAGGGGCCGTCCCGCGACCGCGAGGCCCGGTTTCGCGCTGCGCGCGCCTTCGTGTACGAGACCGGGCTCCGCGTTCCGTCGCGCGGTCGACGGGCCCGGCCCGTGGGACGACGGCAGAGACCTCGACATGGCAGTGACCGATCACGACGCGGCACCGGTCTCCACCGGGGTGACCGGCCTCGACCACATCCTGGCCGGCGGCTACGCGTCCCAGCGCTCGCACCTCATCGAGGGGCGGCCCGGATCCGGCAAGACGACGCTGGCGATGCAGTTCCTCCTCGACGGCGTGCGGCGGGGCGAGCGCTGCCTGTACATCACGCTCTCGGAGAGCCGGCGCGAGCTCCTGAACGTCGCGGAGCGCCACGGCTGGTCCCTCGACGGCATCGAGATCTGCGAGCTCGTCGCGCCGGAACTCAGCCTCGATCCCGGGCAGCAGCAGAGCCTCGTCCACTCGTCCGACCTCGAACTCGGCGAGACCGTGCGGATGGCGATCGCCGAGATCGAGCGGCTCAGGCCGCAGCGCGTGGTGTTCGACAGCCTGTCGGAGATCCGGCTGCTCTCGCAGGGATCGCTGCGCTACCGCAGGCAGGTCCACGCCCTGCGCAGCTTCCTGCTCATCCAGAACACCACGGCGCTGCTCCTCGACGACCTCACCGCCGAGACGGACGACCTGAACCTGCACAGTCTCAGCCATGCCGTGATCCGGCTGGAGCAGCTCGCGCCCCTGTACGGCGGCGAGCGGCGGCGCCTGCGCGTCATCAAGATGCGCGGCACGCCGTTCCGCGGCGGGTTCCACGACTACGTGATCCGGCGCGGCGGGCTCACGGTGTTCCCGCGCCTCGTCGCGGCCGAGCATCTCGGCACCTTTCCCGACGACCAGTGCGGCACGGGCAGCCCCGAACTGGACCAGCTGCTCGGCGGCGGCCTCGACCGGGGCACCAGCACGATGCTGATCGGCCCGTCCGGCGTCGGCAAGTCCACGGTGGCGCTCACCTGCGTCACGGCGGCGATCGCCCGCGGCGAGCGGGCGCTGATCCTCAGCTTCGACGAGACCACCGGCGTCCTGAGTCGCCGGGCCCGCGGCCTCGCCATGCCGGTCGACGACGCGATCGCCGCCGGAGCGCTCATCGTCGAGCAGATCGACCCGGCCGAGGTCTCGCCCGGCGAACTCGCCGACATCGTGCAGAACGCGGTCGAGCACGAGCGCGTGACGATGGTCGTGATCGACTCCCTGACCGGCTATCACAACGCCATGCCGGAGGAGAATTACCTGCTCCTGCAGATGCACGAGCTGCTGACCTACCTGAACCAGCAGGGCGTGCTCTCGCTCCTCATCCTGGCCCAGCACGGCATGATCGGGGCGATGGGCGCGAACGTCGACCTGACCTACCTCAGCGACACGATCCTGCTGTTCCGCACCTTCGAGGCCGACGGGCGGCTGCGGCGCGCGATCTCGGTCGTGAAGAAGCGGACCGGCAGCCACGAGGACACGATCCGCGAATTGCGGATCGACTCCAGCGGGATCCGCGTTGGCGATCCGCTCAGCGCGTTCCGAGGTATCATGACCGGCGTTCCGACATTCGAGGGTGAGCGGTCGTCGCTCCTGCCGACCCGCGCGGCTGATGACCGAGGCTGAACTGCCGGTTCTCATCTTCACGCCGGGTGGCCGCGACGCCGTCGTCGCCGCGACCATCCTCGGCGAGGCGCGGATCGCGGCACAGGTGTGCGGCAGCCTCGCGGAGGTGGTCTCCCGGCTCGACACGGCCGCCTGCGCGGTCCTCACCGAGGAGGCGCTGCTCTCCTCGAACCGCCAGGCCCTGGCGGACTGGATCGCCGCGCAGCCGCCCTGGTCCGATTTCCCGTTCATCCTCCTGCGGCTGCGGGGCGCCGTGCCCAACGCGCAGCTGACCGACATGCTGGGCAACGTGAGCGTGCTGGAGCGTCCGTTCCATCCGGCGACCCTGGTCATGGCCGCCCGCTCCGCCCATCGCGCCAAGCGCCGGCAGCTCGAGGCGCGGGCCTATCTCGAGGAGCGCGAGCGCACGACCGAGCGGCAGGCGCTCCTGATCCGCGAGCTGCATCACCGGGTGAAGAACACGCTGGCGACCGTGCAGGCGCTGCTCGGGGCCTCGGCGCGCTCCGCCACCAGCGTCGACGCGTTCTACGCGTCGTTCTCGGCGCGGGTGATCTCGCTGGCCAAGACCCACAATCTCCTGACCGAGGATTACTGGCAGCAGGCGGCCCTGCGCGAGATGCTGATGAACGAGCTCGGCCCCTACAACGACGTCGAGGGCTCCCGCATCCAGCTGGACGGCCCCGCGATCGACCTGATGGGCGACCTCGCGGTCCCGACCGGCATGGCCATCCACGAGCTGACGACCAACGCGGCCAAGCACGGCGCGCTGTCCGTTCCCGAGGGCCGGATCGCGATCCGCTGGGATATCGAGCAGACGCCGGCCGCCCGCATGCTCCACCTCGACTGGACCGAGCGGGGCGGTCCGACCACGGCGACGCCGACCCGGAAGGGCTTCGGCTCGACGCTGCTGCAGCGCGTCCTGAAGGTCCAGTGCCAGGCGGAGATCGCCTTCGACTTCCAGCCGGCGGGGCTGCACTTCACCATGCGGGCGCCGCTGCCCGAGACGCGCGTCGTCCCGGCCTACTGAGGCCGTCAGGGTTCCGGATCCGACGCCGCGTCGGGCGCGGGGCGTGCGCTTTCACACAGACGTGTCTTGCCTTCCGCGGCCCTGATCGAACTTATCGCAGGTGCGAGATTTGGGATGTCGCGGCACAGCGATATGTCTTGCGATGAATAGATTTGCTCCTCTCCTGGCGGCCGCACTGGCCTGGGCCGTGTTCGGCACCTGGGCCGAAGCCCGGCGCTCGGCTTTGCAGAAGGACATCCCGGCGCTCCGTCCGGGGATCGAGGCCGATCTGGCGGCGAGACACTGTCCGAACGTCCGGATCGATGCGGAGCGATTCCGCCAGTTCTCCCACGAGAACCACCTGAATCACGCCGACTTCTTCACCAAGAAGCGCTCGGTCGCCCTGCAGCACGACCTCGACGCGGAGGCGACGCAGCTCCGCGAGCGTCCCGAGGAGGCCTGCGCGCAGATGTGGACCAAGTACGGCGACGACGGCACCGTCCAGCATCTCCTCGTTCGCAAGTAGGCGCGCGCCCGCCGATCGGGGCCCTGCCGGGCGCGCCGACGATGACGGTGGTGAGGACGGCGCCGACGCCCGCGGGGATGTCACCGCGGAAGGGTCGCCGGCTGCCCCAGCGTCCGCCGCCGCACCGGGCACCGCTCTCGGCGATTCGGTTCCAAGCCCGCCCGCGTTTCGAGAACACGCTTCTCCCGCCGGGCTCACCGGGAGACCGAACCTCCGATTCTCGCGCGACTGAACCGCGAGGACGCAAGATCTCTCCGCCGCTCCGCGCGGCTGACGAGATGAAACTCCGTATTCCAGGCCCGTTTTCGAGGAGAATGTTTTTCCTTCACCGGGGAATTGGGAACGCCGTTTCATTGACGGCGGAAGTTGCGGCCATCAATTCTAGCGGCCTGTTCGGATGTCCGGCCGCGCAACCTCCGCTCTTCGGAGTCGGGGCGGTCCGTCATCCTGTCTCACAGCAAGGCATCCGGAATGACACGACCGAGACTCGTCGGGCTGAGCGCCAACGTGCAGCGGCCCTCCAAGACCCGCACGCTGGTGGATGCCGTGCTCCGCGAGGCCAGCGCCCAGGCTCCCCTCGACGCGCAGATCCTCGACTTCGTCGATGCCGGGCCCGGTCTCGGCGCCGCCTGGACCCGCGACCAGCTCACGCCGGCCGCGCGCAGCGTGCTCGCGGCCATCGAGGAGGCGGACGGGCTCGTGGTCGGCTCGCCGGTCTACAAGGGCGCCTATACCGGCCTGTTCAAGCACCTGTTCGACCTGGTCGATCCGGGCGCGCTCGCCGGAAAGCCCGTGGCGATCGTGGCCACGGGCGGCGGCGCGCGCCACGCCCTCGTGGTCGAGCACGCCTTCCGGCCGCTCTTCGGCTTCTTCGGGGCGCTCCAGATCCCGACCGCGGTCTACGCCTCCGATCCCGATTTCAGCGACGGCGTGCTGACCGAGACCGGCGTGCGCGCCCGCGCCCGCGAGGCCGGCGGGCAGCTTGCCGCGCTCCTCGTG
Organism: Methylobacterium sp. NMS14P; assembly: GCF_028583545.1. Taxonomy (NCBI): domain Bacteria; kingdom Pseudomonadati; phylum Pseudomonadota; class Alphaproteobacteria; order Hyphomicrobiales; family Methylobacteriaceae; genus Methylobacterium; species Methylobacterium sp. NMS14P. The sequence continues at coordinate 1,491,242 of NZ_CP087106.1, forward strand.
CACCGGGCGGCCGCGGCCCCGCCCGCCCTCGCCGCCGCCGAGTGAGGCGGCCGATGCTCGACCGTCGCGCCCTGCTGGCCGCCCTCGCGGCCCTGCCCCTCGAGCCGGCCCTCGCCCCGGGCGTCCGGGCGGCCGAGCCCGGCGTGCTGCGGATCGGCTACCAGAAGAACGGCATCCTGGTCGTCGCCAAGCAGCAGGGCCTCGTCGAGAAGCGCCTGGAGCCTCTCGGACACGCGGTGCGCTGGGTCGAGTTCTCCTTCGGGCCGCCGCTGCTGGAAGCCCTGTCGGTGGGCGGGATCGATGTCGGCGTGACCGGCGACGCGCCGCCGATCTTCGCCCAGGCCGCGCGGTCCGACCTGGTCTACGCGGCCGCCCAGGAGGGCGGGAGCTCCGGTGCCGGGATCCTGCTGCCGAAGGGCTCGGCGCTGCGCGACCTCGCCGACCTCAGGGGCAAGCGGGTCGCCTTCGCCAAGGGGACGAGCGCGCACAACCTGACCATCGCGGCGCTGGAGAAGGCCGGCCTGGGCTACGCCGATATCGAGCCCGTGATCCTGGCCCCCGCCGACGCCGCGGCGGCCTTCGCCCGCGGCGGCGTCGACGCCTGGACGATCTGGGACCCGTATCTCGCCATCGCCGAGCAGGGCGAGGGTGTGCGCGTGCTGACGCTCGCCACCGACATCGCCCCGCAGAACACCTTCCTGCTGGCGAGCCGCCCCTTCGCGGAGACCCGCACCCCGGTGCTGACCGCGGTGATCGACGCCCTGGGCGCGGTGGCGACCTGGTGCGCGCAGAACCGGGGCGCGGTCGCCGCGCTCCTGTCGCAGGGCACCGGCGTGCCGCTGGCGGCCACGCGGCGGGCGGTGGACCGGGCCGAGTACGTGTTCGGCCCGATGACCGACCGCGTCGTCGCCGAGCAGCAGCGGGTCGCCGACCGCTTCCACGCCCTGAAACTGATCCCCAAGCCGATCCGCATCGCCGACGCGGTCTGGACGCCCCCCGCCCGCAACGGCTGAGACCGACCGCAGAGAGCCATGACCGACCGATCGCACCGCGCGCTGTCCCTGTCGCCCGCCAGCGGCCCCGCCCCGAACCGTCGCCTCCTCCTGTCCGCCGGGCTCGGCCTCGCGGCGGCCGCGCTGCTGCGGCCGGCCCGCGCGGCCGGCAGCATCCGGATCGGCTACCAGAAATACGGGTCGCTCGTGCTGCTGAAGGGTCGCGGCACCCTGGAGAAGGCCCTCCAGCCCCTCGGCACCGCGGTGGCGTGGTCCGAATTCCCGTCCGGGCCGCCGCTGCTGGAGGCGCTGAACGCCGGGGCGATCGATTTCGGCTCGGCCGGCGAGGCGCCCCCGATCTTCGCCCAGGCCGCGAGCCCGGAGCTGCGCTACGTCGCCACCGAGCCGCCGGCGCCGCGGGGCGAGGCGATCCTCGTGCCCAAGGACAGCCCGATCCGCAGCGTCGCCGAACTGCGCGGCAAGACCATCGCGCTCAACAAGGGCTCGAACGTCCATTACCTGCTGGTGCGCGCCCTGGAGCAGGCCGGCGTCCCCTACGACGCGGTGAAGCTCGCCTTCCTGGCACCGGCCGACGCCAACGCCGCCTTCGTGCGCGGATCGGTCGATGCCTGGGTGATCTGGGACCCGTTCCAGGCCGCCGCCGAGCGCGCCACGGGCGCCCGGGTCCTGGTCGACGGGCGCGGGGTCGACGGGCACGCCCTCGCCCCGAACCGCCAGTTCTACCTGTCCCGGCGCGGCTTCACCGACACCAGCCCCGCGATCGTCTCGGCCGTGCTGAAGGCGATCGGGGAGATCGACGCCTGGGCCGAGGGCCATGCCGACGCCGTGGCGGCGGAACTGGCGCCCTCGGTGGGCATCCCCGCACCGGTCCTCGCCGTGGCGCTCGGCCGCCTGTCCTACGGCGTCGCGCCCCTGGATGCGGCCGCGATCGCCGACCAGCAGAAGGTCGCCGACGCCTTCCACGGCCTCGGGCTCCTGCCGAAGCCCATCCGGGTCGCCGACGCGGTCTGGACGCCGCCCGGGCCCGCGGACGCCGTCAAGTCCGAGAAGCGGACGGAGAACCGCTGATGCGCCCCTCCAAGCTCGATCGCCTGCGCGACTCCGCGGTGCCCTGGCTGCTGCCGGCCGCCATCCTGCTCGGCTGGCAGGCCGCGGTCTCGGCCGGCCTCGTCTCCAACCGCTTCATGCCGGCGCCCCTCGACGTGGTCCGGGCCGGCTGGGAGGCCGGGCGGACCGGGGAACTCTGGACCAATCTCGGCGTCAGCACCCTGCGGGCGCTGGCAGGCTTCGTGATCGGCGGCGGCATCGGCTTCGGGCTCGGCCTCGCCAACGGCCTGTCCCGCCTGTCCGAGCGGCTGACCGACACCTCGGTGCAGATGGTGCGCAACGTGCCACACCTGTCGCTGATCCCGCTGGTGATCCTGTGGTTCGGCATCGGCGAGGAGGCCAAGCTGTTCCTCGTGGCGCTCGGCGTGTTCTTCCCGATCTACGCCAACACCCTGCACGGCATCCGCTCGGTGGATCCGGGCCTCGTGGAGATGGGCCGGGTCTACGGCATGTCCCGCACCGAGCTGTTCACCCGCGTGGTGCTGCCCGGCGCCCTGCCGTCGATCTTCGTGGGCCTGCGCTACGCGCTGGGCATCATGTGGCTGACGCTGATCGTCGCCGAGACGATCTCGGCCTCGTCGGGGCTCGGCTACATGGCCATGCAGGCCCGCGAGTTCATGCTGGTCGACGTCGTCGTGCTGGCGATCCTGATCTACGCCGCCCTCGGCAAACTCGCCGACGCCCTGACCCGCCAGCTCGAGCGCGCCTGCCTCGCCTGGAACCCCGCCTACAGGAGCGCCTGATGCTGCTCGACGCCGTCCGCCGCGAGGCGCTTCCCTTCCCGGGCACGGATCCGCGGCCGGCACCCGGCGCCGCGCCGGGGCGCAGGCCTTCGGATTCACCCGCGGATCTACCCGCGGACTCGCCCGCCGAGCCGCCGGCCCGCGGGATCGCCGTCACCGTCCGCGACCTGCACAAGAGCTTCGACGGCAACGCCGTCATCGAGGGCCTGAACCTGTTCCTGCCGGCCGGCGGGTTCACCGCGGTGGTCGGCCGCTCCGGCTGCGGCAAGAGCACCCTGCTGCGCCTCATCCTCGGGCTCGACACGCCCACCGGCGGCCGGATCGACCTGGAGGGGCCGGCGAGTTCCCCGCGCCGGTCGGAGCCGCCGAAGCGGATCATGTTCCAGGAGCCGCGGCTGCTGCCCTGGGCGCGGGTCGTCGACAACGTCGCGGTCGGCCTGTCGGGGCACGGCTCCCGGGCCGAGCGCCGGGAGCGGGCGCTCGCGGCGCTCGCCGAGGTCGGCCTCGCCGACAAGGCCGGGCAGTGGCCCGCCACCCTGTCGGGCGGCCAGCGCCAGCGCGTGGCCCTGGCCCGGGCGCTGGTGAGCCGGCCGGGCCTGCTCGCCCTCGACGAGCCGCTGGGCGCCCTCGACGCCCTGACCCGGATCGGCATGCAGGACCTGATCGAGCGGATCTGGCGGGCGCAGGGGTTCACCGCGCTCCTCGTCACGCACGACGTCACCGAGGCGGTGGCGCTGGCCGACCGCATCCTCGTGGTCGACGAAGGGCGGATCGCCCTCGATCTGCGGGTCGACGTGCCGCGCCCGCGCCGGCGCGGGGACCCGGACCTCGCCCGCCTCGAAGGCCGCATCCTCGATCACCTGCTCGGATCGCAGCCGAACGCCTGAATGCGGACCGCCGTTTCCCGGAAGCGGCGGACCGCCCTAGCTCTCAGAGATCGCCGGATGCGCGCAGTCGGATCCGGCTTTTGCCGCATCCGGCCGCCGGGCCGCGAAGGAGATTCCGATGACCGCACCGACTGACGGGCGCGCCGACGTCCTCTGGTTCCTGCCGACCCACGGCGACGGCCGCTATCTCGGTGCGCGCGAGGGGGCCCGGGACGTCTCGCTCAGCTATCTCCGGCAGATCGCGCAGGGGGCGGACGAGCTCGGCTATTACGGCGTGCTGCTGCCCACCGGGCGCTCCTGCGAGGATTCCTGGATCGTCGCCTCGGCGCTGGCGCCGCTGACCAGGCAGCTGCGCTTCCTCGTGGCGGTCCGGCCGGGCCTGATGGAGCCCTCCGCGGCGGCCCGCATGACCGCGACCCTCGACCGGATCTCGGACGGGCGCCTCCTGATCAACGTCGTCACCGGCGGCGACCCGGTGGAACTCGCCGGCGACGGCGTGTTCCTGTCCCACGACCAGCGCTACGCCGTCACCGACGAGTTCCTGACGATCTGGCGCGGCCTGCTCGCGGGCGAGACCGTGACCTTCCAGGGCGAGCACCTGCGCACCGAGAACGGCCGGGTGATCTTCCCGCCGGTGCAGAAGCCCTACCCGCCGCTCTATTTCGGCGGCTCGTCGGCGGCCGGCATGTCGGTCGCGGCCGAGCATTGCGACGTCTACCTCACCTGGGGCGAGCCCCCGGCGCAGGTCGCCGAGAAGATCGCCGCCGCCCGGCAGGCCGCCGAGGCGAAGGGCAAGACCTTCTCGTACGGCATCCGCCTGCACGTCATCGCCCGCGAGACCGAGGCCGCGGCCTGGGAGGCCGCCGAGCAGCTGATCTCGAAGCTCGACGACGCCACCATCGCCAAGGCGCAGGAGACCCTGAAGCGGCAGGATTCCGTCGGCCAGAGCCGCATGATGGCGCTCCACGGCGGCAGCCGCGACAAGCTCGTGGTGGCGCCGAACCTCTGGGCCGGCGTCGGCCTCGTCCGCGGGGGCGCCGGGACGGCGCTGGTCGGCTCGGCCGATCAGGTCGCCGACCGGATTAAGGAGTATATCGATCTCGGGATCGACCGCTTCATCCTCTCGGGCTACCCGCACCTGGAGGAGGCCTACCGGTTCGCCGAGCTGGTCTTCCCGAAGCTGCCGCTGCGCGCGACAACCGGCCGGCCGGCCAGCAATGCCCGCAACGACGGCCCGTTCGGCGAGATCATCGCCAACGACCTCGTGCCGACCCACCGCGTCAGCGCGCACTGACCGGCGGCGGCCCCGCCGGCACGGGGCATGGCTGATCTGCATTCGGACAGCCCGGGCGTCATGGTCATGCCATCCTTGACGCCCATCCGCACCGCCCATCGCCGCGCGACCCGCTCGCGCGGCCTGGACGAGCGAAGGATTTCGATGACTTCGACCAAGACGGCCCTCCTGGCCATCGGTCTGTGCCTCGGCCCCGCCGCGGCCTTCGCGGAGCAGTCCCCGGCCCGGGAAGCCCTCAAGCAGTACTGCACCGGCGACTACATGGATTTCTGCAGCGCCTACGCGCCGGGCGGCCCGGAGGTCGAGGCCTGCTTCAAGGCCAATCTCAAGAAGCTCTCCCCGAACTGCTCGGCGGCGATCACCGCCTACAAGAAGGAGCAGCGGGCGACCAAGCGCGTCAGCGAGGTGCGCTGAGGGCCGAACGCCCGTCGCGGCGGCCGCGACCCGGAAGCCCCCGACGGCGCGGCGGATCGGCCGATCCGCCGCGCGATCCACCGCGGCGATCCCACAATGCTGCCGCGCGGAAGCGGCCTGCACGATAATTTAAGCCGGCACCTGCCATCGGTTGAGAACTGGCGTGGCCAAGGTCAGGTCCTGCGATTCGGCGACGATCCGTGCGCGTGATCGCGCGGGATCTGCCCCGGGATCTGCGAGCTCCGCGCCCATCGGAATCTCGAGACGCGGGTACCGTGCCGATGACGACAACCGACCTGACGTCCGCCGGGACCGCATCCCCGGCCGGCGGCCGCGCGGCGATGCTGCGCGGGGCCCGCATCGTGGCGGCCGCGGCCGTCACCGTGATGGTGCTGCTGCTCGACCTCATCAGCTACTCCCAGCTCATCTTCTCGGGTCCGCTGGCGGAGAGCCGCGCGGCCGGCCTGTCGGCGCTGCTCGCGGCCTACGTGCTGGGCAGCCTCGTCTTCATCGCGCTCCGCCGGACCGCGCGGATCTCGCTGTCCTTCATCGGCGCGGCCGCGATCGTGCAGGCGGCGATCGCCGCGGCGGTCGCCGGGCAGCTCGAGGCTGCCGGCATCACCGATCCGGAGACGGTCGGCCAGCTCGTCCTGGTGGCCTGCGGCGTCTCGACCTTCGCCACCGGCGTGATCTTCGCGCTGCTCGGCACGCTGCGGGCCTCCCTGCTGGTGCAGCTCCTGCCCTACCCGGTGCTCGCCGGCTTCCTCGGCGGCGTCGGGCTGCTGTTCCTGCGCAGCGGCGTGCAGATCGGCGGCCATGTCGACGATCCGGTCGCGGCGCTACTCCGCGCCGTCGACCCGGCGAACCTCGATCCGGGCCGGATCGATGCCGGGGCGCTCGCCCGCATCGGCCTGACCCTCGTCATCGGGTTCTGCGCCTTCTACATGCCGCGGATCGTCCGGCACTGGGGGACCTACCCCGCGGTGATCCTGTCGAGCCTCGCGGTGGTCCATCTCGGGCTGGCCTGGACGGGCACCAGCGTCGCCGCCGGGCAGGCATCGGGATGGCTGATCGAGCCGCTGCCGACGGGCACGCTGCTGCGGCCGCCCGCCATCGGCAGCCTGATGGCCTTCGACCCGCACCTGCTCCTGCCGATCTGGCCCAAGATCGCCACCCTGGTCGTCGTGGCGGTGATCATCCAGATCCTCTACGTGGTGAGCGTCGAGCTGGAGATCCGGCGCGACCTCGACATCGACCGGATGTTCGTCGCCTCGGGCGCCACCAACTTGCTCGGCAGCGTGTTCGGCAGCTCCGCGATGGGCTTCGGCCGGACCTCGACGCTGCTGCTGCACAATATCGGCGGCGGCCACTGGCTCGGCTGGTGGCTGACCCTCGCGGTCATGGCGGCTCTGCTCATTGTCGGCGCGAGTCCCCTGGCGCTGCTGCCCCGCCCGCTGGCCGGCGGCGCCCTGATCGCCATCGGCATCGGGCTCCTGTTCAACCTCGGCGTCGCCAGCCGCACTCTGCCGGGCTGGGAGATCGCCATCGCGCTGGTCGTGTGCGCCGCCACCGCGTATTTCGGCGCCACCACGGGCTTCCTCGTCGGCGTCCTGCTGGCGATCCTGATCTTCGGGGTCCAGTACGGGCAGATCGGCGCGATCCGCCGGGCGCAATCCGGGGCGGAGCGGCGCAGCAGCGTCATCCGCGGCCCCGACGCCGCCGCGCGGCTCGAGGCGGCCGGCGGCCGGACCCGGATCTACACCCTGCAGGGCTACCTGTTCTTCCTCAACGCGCAGGCGATCTACCGCCGGGCCGCCGCGGAGGCCGGGGACCTGCGTGTCCTGATCCTGGATTTCCGCGAGACCGTGGGGCTCGACAGCTCGGCGCTGATCGCGTTCCGCAAGGTCGGCCAGCTCGCCGAGCAGCGGCGCCTCGACGTGCTGCTGGTCCACGTGGATCCAGTGGCGCGCCTGCTGATCACCCGCAACGGGCTCACCGCCGACCCGCGTGTCCGGATCCTCGACACGCTGGACGAGGCCCTGCGCGCCGCCGAGGCGACGCTCCTGGCGGAGGCCGGCGGCGCCGGCCCGGGGGAGGTCGCCGTCTTCGCCCGGCACATGGCCGACCGGCTCGGCAGCACGTTCGGGGCGGACGACTTCGCGCCCTATCTGGCGGTCCGCGAGCTCGCGGCGGGCGCGGCGCTGATGCGCCAGGGGGAGGCGGCCGACGCCCTCTACTTCCTGGAGCAGGGCCTCGTCTCCATCGAGATGGAGGTCCCCGGCCGCGGCAACCTGCGCCTGCGCACCACCACGGCCGGCACGGTGATCGGCGAGATCGCGCTGGTCCAGGGCGGGCGGCGCACCGCCACCGCCGTCGCCGAGAGCCCCTGCCGGGTGGTCGTCATCGACCGCGCCGCCCTCGCCCGGATGGAGCGGGAGCGCCCGGACCTCGCGCTCGCCTTCCAGCGCTTCCTGATCCTGGAACTGGCCGGCAAGGTCGCCGACACGAACCGGCTGCTCGAGGCGGAGATGCAGTGAGGCGCCCGGCGGCGCACCCGCTCTCCCGATCGCCAGTCAGGCCGCCGCCAGCACCACGGCGAGCCCGAGATGGGTGACCTGGTGCAGGAACTGGTCGATGCCGATCAGCCACCAGAACCGGGCATCCGTGGTCGGCAGGCGGGTCCGCTGACTGACCAGCACCTTGCCGCGGTCGATCCCCGTGTGGATCGCGAAATCGACGAGCGCCAGCCACCAGAGGGCCGGCTTCACCGCCAGCGCGATCGCCAGCGTGCCGAGGCCGTGCAGGCCGGTATGGGCGCAGAGGGGGCCGAGCCAGGCGGAAGACCGCTGCTTGCCCTGCGCCATCCAGTCGGTCTGAAAGAAGAAATCCGCCGCGAGGTGCTTCACGGCGAACGCCAGGACCAGCAGCGCGAAGGCACCCACCGGGACGAGCGTATCGACGGACGGCATCGCGGCCCTGGCTCTCCTGCCGCGATCCTGCGGGGACGGGTTCGGCCGCGCGCACCGCGCCCCGAATCGAGGAAGCGCCAGCATACACGCGCCGGCGGACCCTGGCGCGGGCCGAGATCCGGCGCGACGGCGGGTCCGATTCCGGGCGTCCCGCCGCAGAATTCAGCATCCAGAATGACTTTTCGTCTCCTGTCGGGGCGATTGGACAGATTTCTCATCTATAACCGCGAGTATCGGGCAGATTTTTAAGTTTTAATAATTCTAATCCACGAAGATAGACGTTGTTACACGAATCGTCCACATGATAGGCGTCCCGCCTGCACGAGCCCTGC